>JAAUUW010000097.1 GCA_012030735.1 Acaryochloridaceae cyanobacterium SU_2_1 | reverse complement strand
GTAGCTACCAAGAGAACTGGAAGGCGCTACACCCTGCTTGTAAGGCTTGTTGCCATCGAGAAGCACATAGACACCAGTGATCGCCCGCTTGCAAGCCAGGAAAGGCATAGAGGGGCATGGGCGTACTGAGATCATTGCCCTGGCCTTTGGTATAGGCGAGGAACTCCGTGGTCATTTGGGCGCAGATGATATGCACTCCCCAATCGCCAGCCCCTGTCTTGCATTTGCCATCTCGATAAAATCCTGTAATCGGGTTGGCGCAGCACATCTGCAAGGGCCCTCCTAAGACATTGGTTGCCTCTGACATCTCCTCAGCTCCTCCTGTTCACAATTGCAATCGCAACTTGAGACCCATCATTGGGTTCGTGGATAGTTACCTGATTTCCCTAAAGGGCTTGAATCCATTCTCGGATTTCATAGGTGGTCCAAATCTGATGTTGCCAATAGGGATCAGACTCAATTAGCTGCCGAACAATGCCTTCATGATCGGCTTCGTAGAGGCCAAACACCATCTTGGTGTCTTGGGTGGGACCAAGGGTCAGTAGAGTACCGGCTGCTTTTTGGACTTGCAGCCCTTCTAAATGGGCTTGACGATAGGGGACGCGTTTTTCTAATACATCGTCGCAGTAATAGCCCCACATGACATATTTTGGCATGATCTTGAATAGATGATTCAACGTTATGGTGATTATAGCGAGGTCCTGTTCTTCTCCGCTTTAGCTTTGACCCTTGCCAGTCACAGATAAAATTCTGGCTGAGTGGATATCTCTGACCTTCGGTTTACTCATCTATATTTCTTTTGTTCAAGATGCTCCCCACCGTCATTTTGCCCCTGCTCAGGATTATCGAGCCTTGGAGAAGCACCTACAGGATCTAGGTAGCCCCACTATTACTGTTCCCCTGAGGCGAAGGATTGGTTTCCCACGTCTGGGGGGCGAGCCCTGTAACGCCTATTTTGCAGCAGCTCGACCAGACAATTAAGCAGTGGCTAGATCGGACTGGTGCCCAGCAAATTAATCTGGTGGGCCATTCGGCCGGTGGATGGATTGCCCGAATTTATTTGGGGAGCGGTCCCGTATTGCGGTCAGGTTTGGCAAGGCCAACGCTGGGTAAAGACCTTAATTAGCCTTGGCACTCCCCATGCTAGCCAAGAGCAATGGACTCAACAGAATTTGAACTTTGTCAATGATTATTATCCAGGGGCGTTCCATCCTGATATTGCCTATATTTGTGTGGCAGGAAAAGCCCTGTTTGGCAAGCGAGGGTTTGGTTTTGGTCAATGGTTTACCTATAACAGCTACAAGGTAACCTGCGGCGAGGGGCAATGTTGGGGAGATGGCGTCACACCTGTGGCCGCTGCCCATTTGCTGGGGGCTACTAATTTAATTTTGGAAGGGATTTGGCATGCACCTCGCCGCAGCCAATCTGCTAAAGACAACAGCTATCTTTGGTATGGCTCTGCCGAACCTGTGAGCATTTGGAGCCCTTATTTATCTTGAGGTATAGCTTTCCTGGTCGCTATGTCGATTGATCAACAGGTCTAGAACAGGATCACCTTTTCTGAAGCGATAAAAGCGTATGATGGAGAAGTCTTAATTCCCATATCCTGACTGAGCGGCAGAGGCTCTCTGTAGAGGATGTCACTCAGATGGCTGGGATTGCTGTAAAGTTATATTGATTATGATCAAATTCAGATCAAGTCATATTATATGCATCTTGTGACTAAGCCTCTATCTTTGCTTTATTTTGCTGATGGAGAGTTCCTTCAGTTTGGCAGCCTTATGATGACCAAATTCTCAAGATGGATGCTCTCTAGCGTAATTTCCAAGGAGGTCACCTATGACTTTAATAGCTCAAAATAAGACCTATCCGTTTAAGAAAAGCATCCTTGATCAGCTTGAAGGCCTAGACGCTGACATCAAAGCCCTCAATGAGCAGGTGCGCAATCATACCCAGCGGTTAGAGATCACTTCCTCCCATTTGATGATGGGTTTGATGATGGTGTCAGTGTCTGCGAGTTTGTTGTTGTTAACGCGGCATGCTTTGGAGCTTTGGCTTGTGTATCATCCGACGGGTGCCTTGCTATAGGTGGGACGGGTGCCATCCATTGCCGATTGCCTTGGTGTTCTGGGTAAAACTCAGGTGAGGATCACCCCAAGATTAACGGTGAATTAGTGATAGGACGACCTATGTATCTTGAGCGATGGGCGATGTTTTGAGCGATCGCTTTAGGTTTGAGTGCCACAAACATTGCTCTGCAACCCAGGCCCGGGTAGGAACTTTCTATACACCCCATGGTCCTGTAGAAACCCCTCGATTTATGCCTGTGGGCACCTTGGCTAATGTCAAGACCTTGACGCCAGATCAGCTTCAAGCCACTGGGGCACAGATGGTGTTGGCCAATACTTATCATCTGCATCTACAGCCAGGGGAAGATATTGTGGCACGGGCTGGAGGATTGCACCGCTTTATGCAATGGCCAGGTCCTATCCTGACAGATTCGGGTGGGTTTCAGGTGTTTAGCCTCAGCGAAATTCGCTCTATTGAGGAGTCGGGGGTCTCTTTTCGCTCACCCCGCGATGGCCAAATCATCCATCTATCTCCTGAGATTGCGATCCGCATCCAAAATGCGCTGGGGGCTGATGTGATTATGGCCTTTGATGAATGTCCGCCTTATCCGGCGACCCGTGAAGCGGTTGCCTTGGCTACGGACCGCACCCATCGTTGGCTAGAACGGTGTATTCAAGCCCATCAGCGTTCTGATCAAGCCTTGTTTGGCATTGTCCAGGGGGGCACCTATTTAGATCTGCGTCAAGCGGCAGCTCGGTTGCTGGTGGACTTTGATTTGCCTGGTTATGCTATTGGTGGGGTAAGTGTGGGTGAACCGCCTGCCCTGATTGAGGAAATTGTTCGGGCAACGACTCCCTTGCTCCCTCAGGATAAACCTCGATATTTGATGGGGGTGGGTACTTATCGGGAAATGGTGCAGGCGATTGCTGCTGGGATTGATCTGTTTGATTGTGTTATTCCAACTCGTTTGGCACGCCATGGCAATGCTTTGGTGCAAGGCCAGCGCTGGAATCTCAAAAATAATCGTTTTCGAGAGGATTTTACGCCCCTAGATCCTAGTTGCCCCTGTTATACCTGCCGTCACTTTACGCGGGCCTATGTGAGTCATTTGCTGAGATCGCGAGAGTTACTGGCCTATACCCTATTAAGCATCCATAACGTTACGGAATTGGTGCGGTTTACCCAGCGTATTCGCACTGCGATTTTGCAGGATTGCTTTGTCTCGGAGTTTGAGCAGTGGCTGCTGCCCAACAACGCTTAGACCGGTAACGGTAGCAGAAACGGCATCTCTCTGACTTAACCTTGTTCGATGAGTTAACGCCGTCCAATCAATTGACGATAGCGAGCTTGGTTTAGGCCACAACTTGCCAGGGTCGGGGTGCGATCGCATTCGTTCTTGGGGCCAGAGCGAATTTCATCCTCTAAACGAACAATCCGATCGGGCACGGCTGGATGGGTACTCAAAAAAGTTGGGGTTTGCCGTCCAGGATTGAGTAACTTTCTCATAAAGTTAGGCATCGCAGAAGAAGCATAATCCGCCTCCCTGAGGATTCTTAATCCCTCCGAGTCCGCTTCAAATTCATCAGCGCGCCCCTGGGGTCGACTCACCAATAAACTAATCCCAATATTAGCAACCTGACTGCGATTAGATCCCGTGACTGCTGTTGCCAACCCTTGAGCAATCATTGTTTTGCGGATCTGTTTCACTAAATGCTGGCGCTCGATATGGCCGATTTCATGGCCGATCACACTGGCAAGCTGTGCTTCATTATCCGCTGCGGCAATCAGTCCCGTCGTCACATAGACCCGTCCCCCCATTGTGGCATAGGCGTTGACACTATCATCGTCAACCACTTGAAAGATATAGGGAATACGGCGGCGGGCACCAGCGTCCACCAGGCGCTGGCCAATCCTGGTTACATACTGATTTAGAGCTTGGCCGCGATGGAGCTTCATCCCTTGCTGCTGAAGGTTGCGATGAATCTGCTCCCCCAGCGCTTGTTCTTCACGACTGGAGAGATTGGAGAGTTGAATGACCTGAATACCGCGAAAAATCAGATCTTGGAAGGGAATCGCTTGAGCCGATGGAGTGAAGTTAGGTGCGGTAATGGCCATAGTGGTAGCGAGAGTGGCTGAAGACATCCACTTAAACCAACTAGGCCGAGCGGGAGCGGGCTGAGGATATTCCATAAACCAATCAGACCATTGAATACAACAGAAAAGGCAACCAAAGGTCTCCAACAAAGTTGTTAGAGGCAAAGTTGTTAGAGGCCTTCAGTGCTATGACGCAAAATATAATCAGGAGTTTCCTGGGGTGATCCTGGGTTTAATAGGCATTTTGATCATTTAAAAACACAAAAGCAGTTCTCAAGAGAATTTTTAGATCCAACCCCAGAGACCAGTTCTTGAGATATTCCAAATCATATTCGATCCGTTTTTCCATTTTATCGAGGGTGTCTGTTTCACCCCGACAGCCATTGATCTGTGCCCAACCTGTAATGCCAGGCTTCACCTTATGCCGCAACATATAGCCAGGAATCAACTTTCGATATTGTTCATTATGGGCCACAGCATGGGGGCGTGGTCCGACTAAACTCATTTGTCCCTGCCAAACATTGAGAAACTGGGGCAGTTCATCCAAGGAGGTTTTTCGTAAAAACGCACCAAATCTTGTAATTCGGCGATCCCCTCGCTTAACTTGTTGAACAGTTTTACCATCTTCCATAACGGTCATCGTCCGAAACTTATACACCACAATTTCATGGCCATTCAAGCCATAACGTCGCTGCTTAAATAAAATAGGTCCCGGTGAAGATAGCTTGATCCCCAGGGCGATGATTGCCATTACCGGAGAAATGATGGCTAAGGTGAGTCCCGATACCACAATATCTATGGTCCGTTTGCAGAAATATTGCAGATCAGAAAAGGGGATTTCCCAGATTGAGATTAAGGGCACACCATTAATCTCATAGGATCGGCCATGCATTAAGTTAAATAAGAGCAAGCTGGGCACAAAATAGACACAGGCAGTGGTGTCTTGCAACGCTTCTAAAAGTGCGGTGACGGAATCATCATTGCCATCTGTGGCGGTGGCGATATAGACAATATCAATATGATGGGCGCGAACGTAATCGGGAAGTTGTTGCAGTGTGCCAATCACGGGCACATCCGGCAGCTGATCTGGCCTAAGGTGATCAAAGAATCCTTGGAGGTGAATACCCAAATCTCTATGCTCCCAGATTTGGTTGGCTAAGTTTAGGCTCGTGCTGTTAACCCCAGCAATCACAGCAAACTTGCTGTTATGCCCCAAGGAACGCAGATAGCCCAATAGTCTCCAGATCAGTAAGTGGCAGGTAAACAGAGCGATGGGTACGGTCACCACCCAGGTGAGAACCAAGATGCGAGAAAAATAGGCTGAGGTTTTGGTGGCAAAGCCGATAAAAAACAATATCCCCAACACTACTAACCATCCCATCAGTAGCCGGAGTCCTAGCAGTCGAGGGGCAAGGCTTCGATAGGGGCGATAGAGGCCCATGGCCTTAAACACGGGCAAGATCACTAAGAAGCTGGTTAGGGCAAAGAGTTGAGTCGAGGTTTCCCAATAGACACCAGAAACGTGGGCGATCGCAAACATCAGCACCACTGCTAATGCCGGATCTAGCAATCGCTGCAATGCAGTTATTGTAGATAGATTGGCTTTAAGGATCCCATGAGTGTTATGGGTCATTGGGTTCTAAGGTCGTTAGGAAATCAAGAGTTTCTGATACTCGTCTTCAGTAATTAAGTCGGCAGACTGCTTGACCCGGTCAACAAACAACCGACCTTGGAGATGGTCATATTCATGCTGGATAATCCTAGCAATAAAGCCACTAAATCTCTCACATTGACAGCCTGCTGCTAGATCATGGTATCGGACTGTAACATGTTGGGCGCGAGTCACCAAACCTCGCATGTTCGGAACACTCAAACAACCTTCCCAATCTTGAATTTGCTCACCCCCATCCTCAAGAATCTGAGGATTGATCATAGCAATCGGCTCCATCCTAGGTGCCTGGGGATAGCGCAGGGTGGGGCGGGAGGCCACAATGATGATTTGCCAGGGGATGCCCACTTGGGGGGCTGCAATGCCCACGCCGTTTGATGCTTGCATCCTGTCGATCAGTTGTTCAATTAAGCGATGTTGCGCTTGATTGAGGGGCATATCGAGGGGGAGGGCCTGCGATCGCAAGCGAGGATTGCCCAGCTTTAAAATATCAAGACAGAGAGGCTTCATAGGGACAGACCCAAATCAAATAGCCATGGCTCTTATTCTAGCAACTAAATTTAGTAGCGGATGAGACAGTCCGTTACCCAACAAGCAACATTGATTTTTCCCGAACAACTCATCCCTAGCGTTCCGCAGCGTTGGTTCACTGTTAATCAAGGGACACTTCTACGCACTCAGTCATGATCTTAGAGCATTTTTCCGCCAGCCTCGGTGGGCAGACAGATTTTGTGAGTCCTTCCCCTTCAGACTAAGACTTTCCCGATGGTCAAACTTATCCTAGATGATCTGCAGGTAGCCGCTATGCCCTCTAGGCAGTCTGAAGCTACTATGATCATGACCTCTTGTCTCGGTATTTCTGCTGATAGCAGGTCTTCTGCAATTCAGGTAGCTTGTTCCTTTGCCAGTGCAAGCCTTAACTTCTCTTTTATGATCTGTAGTTTCAGTCTCAACAAGGTAGATCTGTAATGTCCGAACCCAACGGCGTCATGATGCAATATTTTCACTGGTACAATACCCCCGATGGCAGCCTGTGGAATGAGTTTAAGGAGAAAGCACAAGACCTAGCTGATGCAGGTGTTACATCGGTTTGGTTGCCCCCCGCCTATAAGGGCACAGGGGGCGGATGCGATGTTGGCTATGGTGTCTATGATATTTACGACCTGGGTGAGTTTGACCAAAAAGGCTCAGTACGCACCAAATATGGCACAAAAGATGAATATATTGCTGCGATCGAGGCGGCCCATTCTGCAGGTATTCAGGTCTATGCCGATGTGGTTCTCAATCACAAACTAGGGGCGGATGCCGAGGAAGAAGCCGAAGCCAGACCCATGAATCCGGACAACCGCCTGCAACCCATTGGTGATACTCAAACCGTCAAGGTTTGGACTCAGTTCACCTTTCCAGGGCGCCAGGGCAAATATTCAGAGATGGAATGGCATTGGTGGCATTTCGATGCTGTGGACTATAACGCCTATAACACAGAGCAAAAAGCCGTCTATCTGTTCAAAGATAAGGGATTTGATAAACAGGTTGACCTAGAAAAAGGCGTGTTTGATTATCTAATGGGTTGTGACCTAGACATGGAACATCCTGAAGTCAGAGCAGACCTGGAACGCTGGGGAGAATGGATTGTTGATACGACTAACATTGATGGGTTTCGCTTCGATGCGGTAAAACATGTCAAAGCTGGATTTTTCCCTGAATGGCTGAATCATTGCCGCCAGTATTCCGGCAAAAGATTATTTGCGGTGGGTGAATATTGGTCAGATAACATCGAGGCCCTCCATCACTTTGTGTCGGTGACCGGTGGGGATGTGCTGCTCTTCGATGCACCCTTACACTACAACTTTACCCTTGCCAGTAACGGTGGCAATGGCTACGACCTCCGGCAAATCTTTGATGACACCTTAGTGCAAGAACAACCGGCCCTAGCTGTCACCCTGGTCGATAATCACGATTCTCAACCCTTGCAATCCTTAGAGTCTGTAGTGGAGTCTTGGTTCAAGCCCCTCGCCTATGCACTGATTTTGTTGCGTCGGGATGGTTATCCCTGTGTTTTTTATGCGGATTACTACGGTGCTCACTACAAGGATAAGGGTCGAGATGGGAATGATTATGAAATTTGCTTAGATAGCCACCAATGGTTGATCGATAAGTTTTTGGCTGCTCGCCGCACCTATGCCTATGGCGATCAATATGATTATTTTGATCATGCCAACTGTATTGCTTGGACCCGATTAGGAGATGAGGAACATCCGGGTGGCATGGCAGTGGTGATCAGTAACGGTGACGCGGGTAGTAAATGGATGGATGTAGGGTATCCACAGCAAACCTATATTGATCTGACGGAGCATATCGACGAACCGATCACCACCAACGAGGAGGGTTGGGCTGAGTTTCGCTGTGATGCCGGCTCGGTTTCAGTCTGGGTGCCCAAGGTCTGACTTTATAAACATCTCTGCGAGGCTGTCTCTCCTTAGACAGCCTCGGCTTTTTCATGTTCAATTCTTGGCGTTCGCGTAGTAAATCAGCTAAATCATTTATCGTCTACAAATGCCAAGACCCATACAGAAATAGGTTTTTAATTATCTTTAAGGGATCTCTCACTGGTTTTGATCTTCATCTTTATCATTTCTCCCTAAGATTAGGCTGACTATTGGGGCAAGAACTTTCAAGACTCTCTACCTGTCTTGGCAGGTGTGGATGCCTTCTCCACCTACTGCTCCCTCTTTAATGCGGCAGAACATCGAGATGAAGAGACTTGGGGGTGGTACTTACTGGACTTTCAAGCCCAAGGGTTCGACTCTCGACTGCGCATACTTCTTTCTGTGCCGTACACTGGGAAACTTTTATTTGGGACTGTTGCAGTACTTTCTGAATTACCACTGTTTTATGCGCAGCGAGGTTCCTGAACGGGAGGGTAAAAGTCCCAAGGAACTGTTGAGAGGAGAACCTCATCCTCACTGGCTAGAGTTGTTGGGATTCAAGCGATATCCTCTCCAAAGGGCATAGTCTGACCTGATGGGGAAGAAATAGACCCCAAGCCATTGAAAAATGATGGTTTGTTTTGCTGTGGAAGTGTCACCAAAAATCCACTGTTTTTGAACCATGCCAAGACAATCACCTATTCCAAGGCTAGTCGCCTTAGGGTTATGCTGGTCGAAAATGGAAATTCACCTGGCCGAACGACGATGGTTTGCTGTCTCAACCCAGATTGCGTAAAGCCCCTCAACCCAGATGGTCATAAGTTTTGCCAGTCTTGTGGTCTAGAGTTAGTCTCCCGACTGCGGAACCGTTTTAAGATCATCCAACCCTTGGGTCAGGGAGGCTTTGGTAAAACTTATCTGGCTGAGGACACAGATAAACTGAGTCGCCCTTGCGTGATCAAGCAACTCTTTTATCAAGGTCAAAGCAGTAATGCCAAACAGAAGATAATTGAATTATTCATGCGAGAAGCAGAGCAACTGGATCGGCTCAAAGCAAATCAGCAGATTCCTGATCTACTGGCCTATTTTGAAGAAGCGGGTCATTTTTACCTCGCCCAAGAATATGTCGAAGGAGTGGATCTGCTCAAAGAATTGCGGGTAGATGGTCCCTTTAGTTCAGAAAAGATTAAGGCCCTTCTGATTGGTTTATTACCCGTCTTGGCATTTATCCATGAGCAGGGACTGGTTCACCGAGATTTGAAGCCTGAGAATATCATGCGCCGCAAACTAGATGGGCAGCTAGTGCTGATCGATTTTGGTGTATCACGGCAAATTTCGATGAGTAAGCTATCTCTTACAGGTACTAAGGTAGGCTCTCCTGGCTATTTTTCGGTAGAGCAATTTGCCGAAGGCAAGGCCATGCCATCTAGTGACTTGTACAGTCTGGGTGCCACCAGTTTTCATTTGTTGACGGGACAATGCCCCGGAGATCTGTGGACCATGCAAGGCTATGGTTGGGTGAATCATTGGCAAGACCATTTATCACAGGTACTGGATTCCCAACTGGTAGCTATCCTCGATAAATTACTCCAGATTAGGGCAGAAGATCGCTACCAAAGTGCTGATGAAGTACTAGCAGACCTAAAGCAAGCTGCGGCTCAATCAGATTCGGAGAGATTGCAACGGTACGAAGCAGAATTTAGCCAAGCTGTGCGATCCAGCGACCCTCTGGATAGTTATGTCCGTGATGGCCTCAAGCAGTTTCAACAGTCCCTGGGATTGACGGATGCAGAAGTAGCACGGATAGAGCAACCGATTTTGGCCCAAGCCGAAGCCCAACAGCAAGAGAGCATCAGTCAACAGGCCAAAGCCAAGAGAGAGGCCGAAGCCCAACAGCAAGAGCAACTCAGGCGGGAAGCTGAAGTCCGTCACCAAGCTCAGCAAAAACAACAAGCTGCTTCACCCCCAGCCCCTCAGCCTTCCCCAGTCCGAACCCTCCAAGTAGCAACAATTCCTAAACCTGCTCCTACCACGCGGCGGGGTTTTTTGACCTTCTTGGGTTTAGCTGGAGCCGGGGCATTTGGCGCAGTGATTTTATCTGTCCTTAATCCCTCTGAAGAGAGTGCTAGCGATCCAGCCTCATCTCCTAGTACTCCTGCACCAGAATCACCCACTCCATTATCACCACCCACTGAAGTTGTGACGGTTGATGCCCAAGGCAATATCATCAATCGTGCCCCACTCCCTCCGATACAAAACCTTTCTGAAGATCTAGGCAACGGCATAACGCTAGAGATGATGTCTATTCCTAGCGGCACCTTTACTATGGGTTCACCCACCAGTGAGCTGCAAAGGGATAGTGATGAAGACCCTCAGCATAAAGTCACTGTCCCCGCGTTTTACCTGGGTAAATACCCAGTGACACAAGCCCAATGGCAAGCGATCATGGGGTCTAATCCATCTAGCTTCAAGGGGGCAAATCGACCTGTTGAGAACATTAATTGGAATGAGGCTGTAGAATTCTGCCAAAAGCTTTCCCAAAAAAGCGGCAAGGAATATCGGTTGCCCAGCGAAGCGGAATGGGAATATGCCTGCCGAGCAGGGACAACGAGCCCGTTCTACTTTGGCGAAACCATCACACCAAAAATAGCGAATTATGCTGGCATATCTTCTTATGGTAGTGGCCCTCAAGGAGATTATAGAGAGCAAACTACCGAAGTGGGTAGCTTTCCACCCAATGCCTTTGGCCTCTATGATATGCATGGGAATGTGTGGGAATGGTGCCAAGACACCTGGCATGATGATTACACTGGAGCACCTAAGGATGGGAGTGCTTGGATTAATGAGAATGATAATTATTCTCGTATTTTGCGCGGTGGCTCCTGGTTCGACATTCCGAGGAGCTGTCGCTCTGCGGACCGCAGTAGGGACGATCCCGGTGACCGCAACTACTACTTCGGTTTTCGTCTGGCCTTAGTTGCGCCGAGTACTCTTCAGTAGCCTTTTACCCTTCTTGCCCTCTATCGACAAGTTCCTATGTTTATACATAGAAATAATATTAATGAATTGTAAGCTTGACGTCTTATTCTGACGAATACCTTTGCAGTAGAGGAAATTTGGCATGGTTCAGAAGTAGGTAACAATGCCACGAGCGATCAGGGTAGTTTGGAGGCTTGTTGTTCCTCCAGTGAATTGATTTTCAAGCATGATTTCAACTCCTGTCGCAGCCAGTTTTCCGCCAAAGATCCGGAGAGAAATCGGTATTCAGGCTCTATCTAGTATTCCTATTGCTCACATTGCCAGGGAGAATTAAGTCAGTCGGAAGATTGTCTCTGAACAGGAAGGCATGGCTGCATAAGCATAAGATCAATCTTTGCTCATCCCCCAAAGGGGGATGAGGAGGTCCTGTTGTCACCTGCCCATCATGAAAAC
>JAAUUW010000096.1 GCA_012030735.1 Acaryochloridaceae cyanobacterium SU_2_1 | reverse complement strand
GATATCTTGAGCATCGTCGCAACACACCGATTGGAATTCAAGTGCTCTGGAAAGGATGGGCTAAGTTAAATGACCTGATGGAGGGCTGGCTGTTGGCCACCCAGGAAACTTAGCGGGAAAAGTCAGAATCACCATGCTTCCGCAAAGTCTGACTGAAATCTTGCAAGCTCATTTGGTCCAAGTGAAGCAACTACACCAAGACGAGCTAGCCCAAGGATATGGCACCGTTTATTTACCCCATGCCCTTGATCGAAAATACCCCTTCGCCGACCGAGAATGGATTTGGCAATATGTTTTTCCAGCCCAACGGCGCAGTGTCGATCCTCGCAGTGGTCAAGAGCAGCGGCATCATCTCGAAGATAGTTTCTTACAACGCTCGCTCAAAAAAGCAGCCCACCAAGCTCAAATCACCAAGAAAGTCAGTTGTCATACCCTCCGTCATAGTTTTGCCACCCATCTGCTCCAGAATGGCTACGATATCCGCACCGTCCAAGAACTGTTAGGTCATAAAGACGTCAAAACCACCATGATTTATACCCATGTCCTTAATCAAGGTGCCCTAGGGGTTCGTAGCCCGCTTGATCGATAGCCAGGGGCCAGCGCTGCAAGTTTAGCCAACTAGTCAACGCAACAGCCAATCCCCTTCATCGCCAAAGTGATAGGGAATACCCAAAATCAGCAATCTAGCGGCTAGCATTCTAGCAAGTTGGGGCCGGATATTCTCTAGAATAGGGAAGCAAACGCCGACCTTCAGGAGTAATAGTAGTGGAGTCCCGTTACAATCCCACCGAGATTGAACCTAAATGGCAAGCAAGCTGGGCCAAACAGGGGCTAGATGCAACACCTGAAGACACTAGCAAGCCCAAATTCTATGCCCTCTCCATGTTTCCCTACCCATCGGGTAGCTTACATGTCGGCCATACCCGCAACTATGTCATCACCGACGTCATTGCCCGTCTCAAGCGAATGCAGGGCTATCGGGTGCTTCAACCCATGGGCTGGGATGCCTTTGGTTTGCCGGCAGAGAATGCCGCCATTCAACGGGGGATTCACCCAGCAGAATGGACCTACGCCAACATAGCCCAAATGAAAAAGCAACTGGAACCCCTGGGGCTATCCATTGACTGGAGCCGAGAAATTGCCACCTGTTCCCCCGATTACTATCGCTGGACTCAGTGGATCTTTCTGCAGTTTTTAGAGAGTGGGGCTGGCTTATCAAAAAGAAGCGGCCGTCAATTGGGATCCTATTGATCAGACGGTGCTTGCCAACGAACAAGTAGACAATGAAGGTCGCTCTTGGCGATCAGGAGCCAAGGTAGAGCGGAAACTGCTCCGCCAATGGTTCCTCAAAATCACAGCCTATGCCGAAGAGTTACTCAATGATTTAGAGAAGCTCACGGGTTGGCCGGAACGGGTCAAAACGATGCAGGCCAACTGGATTGGCAAGTCTGTGGGGGCCTATCTAAAGTTCCCGATTGTGGGCATGGATCAAAAAATTGGCGTGTTCACTACTCGCCCCGATACGGTTTATGGCGTTACCTATGTGGTCTTGGCCCCAGAACATCCCTTAACAGCCCAAGTGACTTGTAAGGCGCAGCAGCAAGCGGTCGATCAATTCATCGAAGCAGTAGGTGCTGAAAGCGAGATGGATCGGATGGCGGCAGATAAGCCTAAAAAAGGCATTCCGACGGGGGGCAAGGCGATTAACCCCTTCACCGGGGCAGAAATTCCCATTTGGATTGCCGATTATGTCCTCTATGAATATGGAACAGGAGCTGTGATGGGCGTGCCTGCCCATGACAGCCGTGACTTTGTGTTTGCGCAGCAAAATAAGCTGCCGATTCAAACCGTGATTATTCCAGAGGGGAGCGATCCAGATGCGCCTTTAGCGGCAGCCTATACCGAACCTGGGGTGATGGTGAATTCCGGTGAGTTTGATGGCAAAACCTCCCTAGAAGGCAAGCAGGCGATCATTGCCAAGGCCGAAAAGAAGCATGGGGCAAGGCCCGAGTTCAGTATCGTCTGCGGGACTGGTTAATTTCTCGCCAGCGCTATTGGGGAGTTCCCATTCCAGTCATTCACTGCCCCCAATGCGGTGCAGTGCCTGTCCCTGAAGCTGACTTGCCAGTGGAATTGCCCGAAGATGTAGAGTTTTCTACTCAAGGGGGGTCGCCCCTCGCCAAGCTAGAGTCTTGGGTGAATGTGCCCTGTCCCAGATGCGGTCACGACGCAAAACGGGAAACCGATACCATGGATACTTTTATTGATTCCTCTTGGTATTTTTTGCGGTATGCCGATGCCCAAAATGACAACGCGGTGTTTGATCCAGCCAAGACCAACGATTGGCTACCGGTGGATCAATATGTGGGTGGGATTGAGCATGCCATCTTGCACCTGCTGTATTCGCGATTTTTTACGAAGGTGATGCGCGATCGCAACCTCCTCAACTTCGATGAACCCTTTCAAAAGCTACTGACCCAGGGCATGGTACAAGCCCTCACCTACAAAAACCCCAAGACCGGAAAATATATTGCCCTTGCTGATATCAAGGCCAATGACCCCAAAGATCCAGAAACCGGTGACCCCTTGGAAGTCTTTTACGAAAAAATGTCCAAGTCTAAATACAACGGTGTGCCACCTGAGGAGGTAACCAACAAATATGGGGCAGATACAGCCCGACTGTTTACCCTGTTTAAAGCCCCACCCGAAAAAGACTTGGAATGGGAAGGGGCCGATGTCGAAGGACAATTCCGATTCTTAAATCGAGTCTGGCGATTAGTCAGTGAATATGCCGATCAAGGCCAGAGTCAAAAACGAGCGATTAACACCGCCCAGCTCTCCAAAGCTGAAAAAGAACTCCGACGGGCCATCCATGTCGCCATTCAGGAAACCAGCGAAGATTTGAATGGCGATTATCAGTTCAATACTGCAGTATCAGAGCTAATGAAGCTCAGCAATGCCTTGAGTGACGCCCAGGATAAAATATCCCCCGTCTATGCCGAGGGTGTCAAAACCTTACTCCTCCTCTTGGCACCCTTTGCCCCCCATATAGCCGAGGAACTTTGGGAAAAATTAGGATATTCACAGTCCATTTTGTTCGAGCCTTGGCCCCAGGTAGACCCAGAGGCATTAGTGGCCGATGAGCTTACCCTCGTCATCCAAATCATGGGTAAGACCCGAGGCACCCTCCAAGTCCCTGCAGACTCTAGCCGTGACCGCCTAGAGCAACTGGCCCAAGCATCGGAAGTGGGACAGCGATACCTTGAGGGTAAAGCGATCAAAAAAGTAATTGTCGTCCCTGGTAAGCTGATCAACTTTGTGGTCAGCCCCTAGGGCATCGAAATATTCCACCGTTGCAACCAACTCAGCAATTCAGTTGGGATCGGTTGTCGTTGCCGATTAATCGGATTGATACAGACATGCCGAATAGTGGCCTTCGCAATCAGCCATTCACCCTTATGGGTGGCACTGATGTTGTAATGCACTGCAAACTGATCCTCACTCAGAGGGTCGGTACTCAAATGGACGACCAATTGATCACCACAGAAACTGGGCTTTAGAAAGTCAACACTGGCATGGACAATGGGCATGGCACTGTCAGGATTGCTGAAAAACTTTCGCAGATCGATCCCCGCCATCATTAGAGAATCTTCAAAGGCTTCATGACAGATCTCTAAGGCACAGGTGAAATACATGACCCCGGCTGCATCCGTGTCTTGCAAGTGAACAGTGCGGGTATACATCAGCAAAAACCTCACAAACTAAGCAATGGGAGAGCGACATCAAGTCTAGAGAAACGGCAGTCTCTGCTGATAACAGCAAAGGGTTATGCCCTCTCAGAGCAACAGTTCTCTAGGGGTACTATTGCTGGTTGATCAAGACTCAAAACAAGCCGCCTTCCCTACTATTCCCAATTTAGAGGGTTTAGTTTTGCGATCGCAGAAGGAAAAATATACTAGAGAAATCCCTAGGCCCGTACGAACTCATACACTTGCAGATACTGCTCCGCTGGCAATTTCCAAGAGTAGTCGTAGGCCATCCCCTGCAAAATCAGGTTCCTAAAATCTTGGGGATGATTACTCCATAGATCGAGCGCTCGGTTCATGGCCGACTCCAAGGCCGCGTCATCGGTCTGATAAAACACATAGCCATTGCGTTGTTCCGGTGGCTTTTGGGGATCATAATCTCGATCAAAGACAGTATTTACTAGCCCGCCAACCCCACGCACAATAGGCACGGTGCCATACTGAAGACCAATCACCTGGGTTAAGCCACAGGGCTCATAATTACTGGGCACTACAATCATGTCCGCAGCAGCATAGATTAAATGAGCTAATTCCTCGTTAAAGGCCAGCTCTAGATGGCAATCAGGATTGCTGTGCAGAAAGTCTTTCTCATGTCGGAACCAGCTATTAATCCCCGATTCTGTCGCTGAACCGAGCAAGACAAATTGCGCCTTCTGATTAAGCGCATGATAAATAGCATGGTGAACTAAATGCATCCCTTTTTGCTGATCGAGCCGACCAATAAAGGCAATTAAGGGTTTATCCGTCTCTCGCAATTGCAATTGCTTGCGGAGCTCTTTTTTATTCAAGGCTTTGCCACTCAGATCTTGGGCTGTGTAGGGATGAGGGATCATGGGATCGGTCTCAGGGTTCCAGATGCTGCAATCAATGCCATTGAGAATCCCCCCCAAACTTCTGATGATGGATTTCTAAGGTATGACCCAACCCATATCCCACTGCTTCGAAACGGGCTTCCCAGGCATGGTGGGGAGAAACAGTATTGACATAATTGGCATAGACAATCCCACCCTTCATCATGTTGATTGCAAAGGGGTTAAAGTTATCTAAGAGGCGATCATAGTGAAAATAATAGGCTTCTTGATTGAGTCCCGTGGCCTGGAGAATCTTGGCACCCGTGACACCCTGATGCTTGAAATTATGGATGGTATACACAATTCGCTGACGTTCCATCCCATGGTATTGATACATTTGGTACAGCATCACAGGGACCAAGCCTGTCTGCCAGTCATGGCAATGGATGATTTCTGGACGTTTATTCGATTTAAGCAAAAACTCTAAGGCAGCCTTGCTAAAGAAGGCAAAGCGCATATCGTCATCGTCCGCCCCGTAATAAAGCCCACGATGAAAGAAGTTCTCAGCAGAGTTGGGTTGAATAAAGAAACAGAGTTGCCCATGCACCCAACCGCAGAAAACATTACAGTGAATAGCTGTCCCATCCCAGGGCACCTCTAAATCAAGATAGGCATCATGCAGACCCCAAATATGGTCATAGCGCATACAGTCGTACATTGGCAGAATCAGTTCTACAGCATGACCCTGGGCACTGAGGGCGCGGCTCAGTCCATAAACAACATCTCCTAAGCCACCGGCTTTGATGACAGGG
Source organism: Acaryochloridaceae cyanobacterium SU_2_1 (assembly GCA_012030735.1). GTDB lineage: Bacteria > Cyanobacteriota > Cyanobacteriia > Thermosynechococcales > Thermosynechococcaceae > Acaryochloris. The sequence continues at coordinate 6,286 of JAAUUW010000096.1, read as the reverse complement.
GCGCATTCAGAGGCAATCTGAACAATGTACACGGGGACTCCTTAGCAATAAGAGGATTAAGAAGGGTCAGTTAATTCGTTTTACGAAAGTATATTTTTTATTCAGGGCCAAGCGAGAACGATTCGGTGGGCCTCAGAGCCTTCGCGATGCTTGGGTTCCTTGGCTATTCTAGGGTGCAATTGATCGGCAAAGCGGATCTTGCCTCCCTCAATGTAAAGGGAGTTAAGCCGCTAAGGATCTTCTAATTCGTGAACTTTATTGACATTAGTTGTGAAGTTTATTGAAAATGGCTTTAGTAAATCTTCATGCAAAGATTCACGATGGACCGATGATAAAGTATCTTGCTAAAGGAACTCTTATTTTTGATCCACCTTTCGCTCTCCGCTAAATATTACTTCTAGGGTTAAGGAGCATACCATTGTTAACACTAACTTTACTCACAGTTCCCGTTCGGGCTGTTAATTGGAGCCCCACAGTGGCCATCATTATGTTGGCTGCTCAGGTGATTGCGATCGCCATTGCTAAGTACAGTGTTCAATATCCAAATGTAGGCCCCAGTATGCCTGCCGCTAATTTGTTTGGTGGTTTCAGCGCGACCTCTGTGTTGGGCACTCAAGTGTTTGCCCATATTCTCGGTGCTGGTGCGGTTTTGGGACTCACCTATCTAGGGGTGATCTAGGTCCCTCGACAACTATCAGTTGGTGAATTTCTTTTTTTAAATAATCTCAGGGGCCGGCGGGTAAATGCTCTCCGGCTTTTTCATGCAAGCTAAGCTCTGGGGTAGACATTAATCGCCAAGGTAAATCCCTAAGCCCCGTGCGGTTTTAACAAGAGTGCCCTGGGAATCAACGGCTCGATAGAATGCGATCGCATCTTGCAGGGGCACACTAACAACCTGTCGATTTTGCCAAGACACCATCTGATCAAATTGACCAGCAGCAATCAGATCCACCGCCGCCACCCCAAAGGCCGAGCCAATCAGCCGATCCGAAGCAGAGGGAATTCCACCCCGCTGCACATGCCCCAGCACCGTCACCCGCGTTTCTGCCACATGACGACCACAAATTTGCTCCGACAAATATTGGCCAATGCCACCCAGGCGACATTCTCCTAAGCTATCGGTGCGAGTCAAGGCTTCCCCCCCCTCCGTGCGAACCGCCTCTGCCACAATAATCAGGCTATAGTTTTTCCCCTGTCGCTGCCGCTCCGCGATTTTGGCACAAACATTGTCAATGGTATAGGGAATTTCAGGAATCAAGATAATATCTGCTCCTCCTGCAATCCCCGCGCTAATCGCAATATGACCCGCATCGCGTCCCATGACCTCTAGGATAATCACACGGCTATGGCTAGCCGCCGTAAACTGAAGTCGGTCTAAGGCTTCGGTGGCAATATTGACCGCCGTATCAAATCCAATGGAACGCTCCGTCACCCCCACATCGTTATCGATGGTTTTGGGAATCCCCACCAAATTCCAATTACCTAATTGAGCCAACTTACGCAAAATCGCAATACTGCCATCGCCACCGATGCCAATCAGGGCATCTAGGCCCAATTTGTGATACCCCGCAATCATCTCTGCAGAGCGATCGCAAAGGCTACCATCCGCCATCGGAAAAGCAAAAGGATTGCCCTTATTCGCTGTTCCCCAACATGGTCCCCCCCGCCGTCAACAGCGGTGCCATACTCTGGGGCTCCAGAGTAATCACTCGGGGCGGATCATGCATTAAGCCGTGCGTGGCTTGCTCAATGCCAATCACATCCCATCCATAATGGTTGACTGCCTTAAACAACAGCCCGAATCGCGGGATTAAGACCCGCACAATCTCCACCGCTCGTCAAAATGCCAATCCGCTTGCGGTCCACCATAGCCACCGATACTACTCTCAAAGGGTCCAGATGTAACTTAAACCAATCTCTGTCCAACTCTTAAGAAATCTAGGTTAGCTTTATCTTTGTCAGAGAATACCCCGATTTGTTTTAGCCCTAGGTCATTCAGTCAACTCAGTAAAAGCTCATCTCCAAGCGCTATTCCCACTGCCTCGACTCCAGGTAACAGAGCAGTCACCTTCAACTCCAATATGCTAGTCTAATAGTACAGATGTTTCATCTCTCCATCCGCCTCTTGCTCAAGCTTAAGGGCTGTTCTCGCTGTTGATTTTTGTTACTGCCTAGATGCCTGAATACCGTGGAACCCTTATCAAAAGTACAACAAGAACTCTTTGACTGGTTGGTCGAGTATATCGAACGCTATCAACATGCTCCCTCCATTCGCCAGATGATGCAGGGCATGAAACTAAAGTCTCCTGCGCCAGTGCAAAGCCGTCTCGATCATCTACGCAAAAAAGGCTATGTTGATTGGGAAGTTGGTCAGGCTCGCACCCTCCGCATTGTCCATCCCTCCTTTGACCAAGCAGATACAGCCAGCATTCCCATTCTGGGTGAAATTGCAGCAGGAGGGCTGATTGAACCCTTTACCGAAGCTCTTGATTCTCTGGCCTTGAGTTCTCAACAATGGCCCAGCCAATCCTATGCGCTGCGCGTGAATGGTGACAGCATGATCGATGCCCATATCACTGATGGAGATATTGTGATTCTGCGACCAGTGACTGAACCGAAGCAGATCAAAAATGGCACAATCGTTGCCGCTAGGGTTGAAGGCGAAGGCACAACGCTGAAACGATTTTTTCATCAGCGAGGCAAGGTTGTCTTAGAAGCCGCCAATGACAATTATCAGCCAATGAACCTGCCCGCTACCCAAGTAGAAATTCAAGGCTCCTTGGTAGGGATTTGGCGCAGTTATCTTTAGAGTAGATGGTTATCATCTGCTCTAATCGCAACCGAAGTCAGCCCACTCCCGCGATGGTGATGGGATTCCTACAAGGGCCAACAAGATTTAGAATTAGCCCCGGATCCAGTTGATTAGGGTGCGAACTGCAAACCCAGTGGCACCTGCATTCAGATATCCATGTTCCTTTTCAGCCCAGACTGGGCCAGCAATATCTAAATGTGCCCAGGGTGTTTTCTCAACATATTGCTGGAGAAATAAAGCGGCTGTGATTGATCCACCGGGCCGCGGACCCGTATTTTTCATGTCAGCAATGGGTGATTTTAGACCATCAAAATAGCTACTTTCTAAGGGCATTTGCCAAAACTTCTCTCCGGCCAATACCGCAGCTTGTTTGAGTTCTGCCGCCAAGGCCTCCTCTGCTGTCCATAATCCGGCAATATCGTTGCCCAAGGCCACGATGCAGGCACCGGTTAAGGTCGCTAAATCGACAATGGCATCAACCTCCAGCTTTTCAGCAAAGACTAGGGCATCGGCGAGAGTCAAGCGACCCTCAGCATCGGTGTTGTTAATTTCAATAGTCTTGCCATTAGAGGCCGTCAGGATATCTCCAGGATGCAAGGCATGTCCGCTGATCATGTTTTCGGCGGCGGCAATAATAAAATGAACCTCTACATCGGGCTGAAGCTGACCAATGGCTTTGGCGGCACCGAGGGTTGCGGCTGAGCCAGCCATATCCATTTTCATGGTTTCAATCCCGCTCCCTATGCCCTTCAGGTTGAGGCCACCTGAATCAAAGGTGACACCTTTGCCAATAATGGCCAATTTGCGGCGGGCTATGCCCTGGGGGCGATAGGTGAGATGAATAAATTTAGGGGGTAAATCTGAGGCTAGGGCAACGCCTAGGAAGGCTCCCATGCCCAAGGCGGCACAATCCTCTCGCTCTAAAACTTCTAGGGTGAGTCCATGGGTTTGGGCAATTTCATCGGCGGTACTTGCCAGCATGCTGGGGGTAACAATATTGGCTGGGGCAGCCACTAGCTCTCGGGCTAAGATGACGCCAGAGCAAATCTGCTCTGCTGCTTCTAAGGCAGCGGGTTGAGGCGGTAGACCCAGCAGGTCGATCTGTTGAGGATAAGCGATGGCAGCTTCAGCTTCGGGGTCCGATTTAAAGCGGTTGTCTTGGTGTAAGGCCAGATAAATCCCCTCTGCGATCGCTTGTCCCGATTGTTGGGGATCGATATTTTTGAGGGGTAGCTGCATGGCGGCTCTGGTGGCTTTTTGGGTTCGGGCTACCTTGGCAAATATAGCTGCTGTCTGCCTAAGGCCTTCTAGATCAAACTCCTCAGCCAATCCCAACCCCAAGAGCACTAATTTGCGAAGTGGCCCCGAGCCGACAAGTCTTGCACAGGATTGTTCTCCGGCTTTACCCTTAAATTCTGTTTCTTTGATCAGTTCTTGGATCACCCCGTCAAGATTTTGATCAAGGCGGGCTAATTCTGAATTTAGGGTTAACTCTTCGCTAAAGAAGCCAATGCCTAAGCAATCCCCCGACCAATCTGTAATGACTGTCTCTAATGCCTGAATATTCATCTGCGCTTGGTTCCCTATCGGTCTATTACTGAGGTCTATCAATTTAGGTCTACCCATAGAGTATCAGGATGACGAAGGGACCATCTGCCGAAACCAACTGGGCATCTTTTCAGAAAATTGATAATGGTAGGCTTGAATCTCATGGGCACTCATACCCAGTTGACGAGCTGCCTCTAATAAGGACACCATTGATTGCATAGCACCATCAACTTTGCCCCAAGAGTTGGGCGGCTCTAGGAGGAGGTGGTTTAAGCGAGTTCTGATCTGCTCAAGGCTGAGATCGGCTGGATCTTGATCTGCTGAGACCGAAGCCAGGGTTGATTGACCTGCCCTGATTCCCATAGCCGTGACGATGGAATGGAGCAGGCCACTGGGGGAGCATGGGTGCTGAGGCGGCTGCCGGAAGAGCTAGGGGTAGCGGATATTTGACTCTGAGGAGGGACATAGGTACGAGTTTGCTCATCGTAGGCCAAGACTTCGCCTGTTTCGATGTGGTAGATCCAGCCGTAGATTTGCAACTTGCCTTGCAGGATGCGCGATCGCACCACTGGATAGGTCTTTAGATTATCGATCTGGACCAACACATTCTCGGCAACAAGAACCTCGATCTGCTCCTCGCCTTGAGCATGGGGGTAATTTTCTGCTACCAAGCGGCGGGTTGACTCTGCATGTTTGAGCCAGTCATAAACTAGGGGCATATCTGCTTGCAGTTTGTTGAGCTGGAGCAGTCCCTTCATGGCACCACAGTGAGAATGACCACAAACTACAATCTGCTCAATCTTCAAAGCTTGTAGAGCATATTCTATGGTGCTGCCTTCGCCACCATTGGCCGCTCCGTAGGGAGGTACAATATTACCTGCATTACGAATGACAAAAAGCTCTCCCACATCTGTTTGAGTAATTAAATTGGGATCTACGCGCGAATCCGAGCAAGAAATGAATAAAACGCGAGGTTTCTGGCCGTGGGAGAGTTCTTCAAAGAGTTGTTGATGCTCCGCTACATATTTTTGCTTAAACTCTTCTAGACCACGAACTAACTTCTTCACAATAACAGTGCTTCCTGATTGAGTCTGTAACTATTATCCTGCAAAGACGACCCTTATCTATAAGCCCAAGCTTCACACTCTGGCCAGAAAATATAGGTATTGTAAGTTAAGGGCAGCTCCATAAAGTTTAACCCTACCTTTCCTAGGCCACTTAAATTTCTTAAAACCTTTTTCTAAGCTGCTATTTCTTCTTCGGGGAGAACCAAATCAAGCCACCTATCACTCCAGTCATCACTGATCATGCTGGCTCTAACTTGCTAAGCCATTATGAGCCCCTTCTTTTGCCCATTGCATCTTCTGCATCTTTTTGTGTCGGGCAAGCTTTTGAGCTTGGATTGCTTCTTCTCCTCTGACTGACCATGCCATAAACAACCCTTGGCGCTATCGAGGGATTCTGGAAAGGGTTCACCCAGTGCATTGCTGACCTTTTAGAATGTCTTGCCGAAGAGCGCTTCGGATTTTGGAGAGAAGATAAAATTTATTCTTCATGACGCAACCCTAGATCTAAAAAAAGATGCGGGTTGCTGAAGATCATAGATTTTGAGCCTGTCTCGTTTAACGACTTCCTGATGAGTGACAGAGACTTTCTCTGCAATTACTCTAAATTCGTAGCCCATCTATCACCGCTACGGTGTACACACAAGTCGGTTTTGAGCTATTTCCCATGCAAAGAACATAGCCTCAAACCGTTTCAGGCCGTGGGTTAGAGTTGCTGTACCTGGAGGTCTTTGAGACCTGACTTTTCCCGCTAAGTTTCCTGGGTGGCCAACAGCCAGCCCTCCATCAGGTCATTTAACTTAGCCCATCCTTTCCAGAGCACTTGAATTCCAATCGGTGTGTTGCGACGATGCTCAAGATA
>JAAUUW010000095.1 GCA_012030735.1 Acaryochloridaceae cyanobacterium SU_2_1 | reverse complement strand
CCCGGACTATACGAGGAGGGCTTTTGCCCCCCCTCAAATCCAGGGCGAGTCGGGCGGCCAGAGCGAGATTTTTGTCCCCGCATACCAAAACCACAGCTCGCCCCCTGGCCAGCTGCGATGCCCCGCCCCAAGCGGCGGCGACGATGTTGGGATCCAGTTTTCGGTTGCGCGTCGTTGAGTCTCATAATCTATCTTTAAATTTAGATCAAATAAGGCTGATAGCTGAGCCGAAAAAACAGCTCAGGGTCTCTAGGTACTCATATAAAGCCTTTCCACCTCAATACCCCGCTCCTCCGCTACTTCTGAAAAGGTGCGCAAGGTATCGAGAGCATCAATTGTAGCTCGGGCATTATTCAAAGGATTATCAGAACCTAGCTGTTTAGCCAACACATTCTTCACACCGGCCAATTCCAACACAGTCCGTACTGCGCCTCCAGCAATCACACCTGTACCCGGGGCTGCAGGCCGCATCATCACCTGAGCAGCACCACCACGACCCACCGTCGGATGAGGAATAGAGTTAGATCGGGTTAAGGGTACATCCACCAGCTGTTTCTTACCATCAGCCACCCCCTTACGCACCGCACCAATCACGTCGCTGGCCTTCCCCACACCGACACCAACTTGACCACGCTCATTACCCACCACCACAATGGCTCGGAAGCTAAGCTTTTTACCTCCCTTAACCACCTTAGAGACCCGTCGAATTTGGACAACGCGCTCTTGCCAAGTAGTTTCTTTCTCGCGAGTACGGTTATTTTTGCGCCGATTTTCCTTAGCCATGAATCCTGTCCTACCTAAAAATCTAAGCCTGCTGAACGGGCTGCATCTGCTAACGCCTTCACTCGCCCATGGAACAAATTACCGCCGCGATCAAAGACAACGGTACTAATGCCCTTGTCAATTGCTCGCTTGGCAATTAATCGACCCACCTCACTAGAGGCAGAGCAATTTGCTCCTGAAGCGTTCCCAGACTTAACCTCTGCCTCCAGAGTAGAAGCGGCCACCAAGGTTTGATGCTGACTATCATCAATAATCTGGGCATAAATATGTTGATTAGAGCGAAACACCGCTAAACGGGGGCGCTCAGTCGTACCCACCACCTTCCGACGGACTCGGCCATGACGACTACGGGTTGCTTCCTTGCGGGTAGCTTTCATTATTTCTTACCTGCCTTACCAACCTTACGGCGGACAAATTCACCTGCATAACGAATTCCTTTACCTTTATAAGGTTCTGGAGGTCGCACAGCTCGAATTTGAGCTGCAGTATTGCCCACAATTTCCTTATTAATACCCGTAACAATGACATTGGTATTATTTTCTACTGCCACCTCGATTCCCTCTGGTGGCTCAATGGTTACAGGGTTGCTATAGCCAACATTCAAAATCAAGTTGCGACCTTGAACTTGAGCTCGATAGCCCACTCCTTGAATTTCTAATCTTTTTTGAAATCCCTGGGACACCCCTTCCACCATATTAGCGATCAAAGTTCGGCATAACCCATGACGTTGACGAGCTAATCGAGATTCGTCTCGACGTTTGACAACAATAATATTGTCAGTTTGCTCGATTAGAACCTCAGAGTTTAACTCTCGGGACAATTCTCCCTTAGGGCCTTTGACTATCACAGCTTGGCCGTTAATAGTGACATTCACTTTGTCGGGGATGTCGATGGGACGCCTACCGATGCGAGACATAACCTAGCTCCGTATCCATAACTTCTAAAGGGTTGAGACTACCAGACATAACAAAGGATTTCCCCACCCACACCCGTTTGCCGAGCATTGCGATCGGTCATAATTCCGCTGGAGGTAGAGATAATCGCAATCCCAATCCCCCCCAAAACTCTGGGAAGTTCCCGCCGATTGGAGTAAACCCGTAGTCCAGGTTTACTGATCCGCTGCAGCCGATTGATAATGGGTCGCCGCTGCTTACCACGATATTTGAGCGCAATGACGAGATGTCGCTTGACCCCCTCACCTACTTCTTCAAAGTCGGTAATAAAGCCCTCTTCTTTGAGAACAGAAGCAATGCTACGGGTCATTCTTGTCGATGGCACATCTGTTGTTTGATGTCGTGCCAGGTTCGCATTGCGAATCCGCGTAAGCATATCACCGATTGTGTCATTAACTGCCATAATTACTCCTTCTGAACCGCCCCCTAAGAACCAAGCTAATTTTCACGAAACGGCATCCCCAACAGCTTTAATAGGGCCCGACCTTCTTCATCCGTTGAGGCCGTCGTGATAATCGAAATATCCATGCCCCGGATTTGATCGATGCTGTCATAATCAACTTCTGGAAAGATCAACTGCTCTCGCAATCCCAGGGTAAAATTGCCACGCCCATCAAAGCTTTTAGGGTTGATGCCCCGAAAGTCACGAATGCGCGGCAAGGCTAAGTTCATTAATCGATCTAAAAAAGCATACATTCGTTCACCACGAAGGGTGACCATTACGCCCACAGGCATGCCCTGACGAATTTTGAAGCCTGCGATGGCCTGTTTAGCGCGCGTGACCACCGGACGTTGTCCAGTAATCACCGCCAACTCCTCTTGAGAGCGCTCTAAGGCCTTAGCATTTTGCGAGGCCTCCCCCAAGCCTCGGTTTACCGAGACTTTGCTGACCTTGGGAATTTGATGTTTATTGTGATACTTAAACTGGTCCTGAAGTTTAGGAGCCACGCTGTCGTAATAGAGAGTTTTAAGTCGGACTGTCATGGTAATGGTTTCCTGTAAATTCCTGGTCTTGGTCAGGACAGCAAGGGAGTGAGAGGGCAAGAGCGCTTAATCAATGACTTCACCCGTTTTCTTGAGCATCCTTACCTTACGACCCAAGTCGTCAAAGGAATAGCAAATGCGACTGGCAATATTTTCCTTAGTGGAGTAGAGCATCACATTCGAACTATGAATAGGATATTCTTGAGTTGCAATTTGGCCCGACTCACCCTCAGCACGCGGTTTCACATGCTTGGTTTTGATGTTGACGCCCTCAACCACAACCTGGCTTAGCTTGGGCAGCACATCGATAATTTGACCGACCTTTGCTTTGTCACGACCAGAGATCACCTGTACCGTATCTCCTTTTTTGACATGCATTTTCTGGCGGGTGGGAGTTGGTTTCTTTCTGGCCATTACAGTACCTCTGGAGCTAGAGAAACAATTTTGGTAAAGCTCTTGTCCCGTAATTCACGAGCCACAGGGCCAAAGACTCTTGTTCCCCTAGGGTTGCCATCGGGGTTGATCAATACAGCTGCATTATCGTCAAATCGAATGCTCATGCCATTTTCGCGAGAGATAGATTTTCGGGTCCGCACAATCACAGCCCGGACCACATCTGACTTCTTCACAGGCATATTAGGCGTTGCATCTTTGACCGTGGCGATAATCACATCCCCAACTCCGCCATAGCGACGGTTACCACCGCCCACTACACGAATACAGAGCAGTCGCTTAGCACCGCTATTGTCAGCCACATTGAGGGTTGTTTCTTGTTGAATCATGATCCTGACTTCCTAAGGTTGGTTAGCCGCCACCAAAATATCCTTCAACATCCAGCGCTTGGTGCGACTTAGGGGACGAGACTCTTGAATGCGGATGCGATCGCCCACATGGCAAGAATTTTCTTCATCATGAACTTTATATCGGCGAGTTTGGCCAACAATCTTGCCATATTTGGGATGAGGAACACGATTAGACACTTCCACCACCACCGTTTTATCCATTTTGTCGCTAACGACAATACCCACTCTTTCTTTAACAGCCATGAGGGCTTACTCCTAAAACTCCTAAATCAAACACAGGGTGACCAGGCACCCTCAACTTGAGCAGCTCAACTCTGCCGTTCTTTTTGCAAGGTCATCAACTGAGACAACTGATGACGAATATGCTTAAACTGATGGGGTTCAACCTTCTCGCGGGTCGCTTGCTGAAACCGAAGTTGAAACAGCTCCCGCTTGAGGTCTTGTACGCGAGCCACCACTTCCTCTGAAGTGAGCTTTCTTAGATCGACCATTTTGCTCATTGCCATCGCCTAAGATTCCTCCGACTCGCGCATAATAAACTTTGTTTTAATTGGCATTTTAAATGCCGCCAAGCGCATGGCCTGCCTAGCTATCGTTTCAGGTACACCGTTCATCTCATACATGATTCGACCAGGCTTGACAACAGCCACCCAATACTCAGGAGCACCCTTACCGGAACCCATACGAGTTTCAGCTGGCCGCATCGTTACTGGCTTGTCTGGAAAAATACGAATCCAGACTTTGCCACCTCGGCGAACATAGCGAGTCATCGCCCGCCGACCGGCCTCAATCTGTCGGGCAGTAATCCAGGAAGGCTCAAGGGCTTGGAGACCAAAATCTCCAAAGCTCAAGGTATTGCCTCGGGTGGCTTTACCGCGCATTCGACCCCGGTGCTGTTTGCGAAATTTAGTTCTTCTTGGGCTTAACATAATTCAGAAATCGAGGGTAAGGATTGACACTGGCCCCTCAGAGACCAGAACAATCGGTTGACTCAAGGGTAATTACTCAGAACGATCTTCAAACTGCTGCCGACGCCGTTGCTGTTGGTGTCGTCGCTGTTGCGGCTCTCGGTTAGTGGGTTGCTCTTCAGCTCCAGGGATGATCTCTCCCTTAAAAACCCAAACTTTAATGCCCAAAATTCCGTAGGTGGTACTTGCTGTTCGATAGGCATAATCAATGTCTGCTCGCAGGGTATGCAAGGGCACCCGGCCTTCACGAGTCCATTCACTACGGGCAATTTCAGCTCCGTTAAGCCGCCCGCCGACTTGAATTTTAATCCCTTCCACCCCAGCCCGTTGCGCCCGTTGAATCGCTTGTCGAACCACTCGTCGAAAGGAAACTCGTCGCTCTAGCTGTTGGACAATATACTCAGCAATGAGTGCAGCTTCTGCATCAACGCGAGCCACTTCCACCACATTGATGCGGATAGGATGATCATGGCCCAATTCTTTTTGGAGACCCGCACGGAGGGACTCGATGCCACTACCGCCGCGACCGACTACAACACCGGGGCGAGCTGTACGCACCTCTAAGTCAAGCTGATCTGCTTTACGTTCAATGCGTACGCCCGCAATGCCCGCATTACTGAGGTTTTTGTTGACATATTGACGAACTTTGAAGTCTTCTTGTAGCAACTCTGGATAGCGGCTGGTATCTGCAAACCACCGAGACCAATGGTCTCGGGTAATCCCAAGGCGAAATCCAGTTGGATGAATCTTTTGTCCCACAAATATGTCCTCTGTCAGTAGCTAAATAGTCGTTGACCCAGATTATTACCGCAGCTTGTTAACTCGCCAAAACGCTCACGGCAATCGTGATATGGCAAGTTGGCTTATGAATTTGATAGGCCCGCCCTTGGGCACGCGGTCTAAATCGTTTGAGACGGGGACCTTGATCAGCACAAGCATGGCTAACCACCAACTCCGCCGGATCGAGTCCTCGATTATTTTCGGCATTAGCAGCAGCTGAGCGCAATAGCTTTAAAACAGGTTCGCAGGAGCGATAGGGCATGAACTCTAGCAGAATTAGTGCTTCGCGATAACTGCGACCACGAATTTGATCTAATACCCGGCGAACCTTGCGCGGCGACATGCGGATATATTTTGCAGTGGCGAAACCACCGTTAATTGTTCTAAGTTCGGTAATCATAGCTAATCTATCCTACATGCGAGCCTTTTTATCGCCTTTGGCATGACTTTTAAAGGTGCGGGTGGGGGCAAACTCACCCAGTTTATGGCCCACCATTTGTTCGCTAACATATACAGGTACATGCTGGCGTCCGTTATGAACAGCAATGGTATGACCAATCATTTGGGGAATAATCGTAGAGGCCCGCGACCAAGTTTTAATGACTTGCTTTTCACCCTTTTCGTTGAGTGCTTCTACCTTGGTAAGCAGGTGATCAGCAATAAAAGGGCCTTTTTTGAGAGAGCGCGACATGAATTCAATACTCTAAACTGCAGGATGCCTGGGAAACTGGGAAGGATTTACAGCCTTACAAAGGCCTGTTTGAAGTGCGTCTTTCTAGGACTGACGCCCACCCCGACTACGCTTGGAAGAGCGGCGACGGCGACGCACAATTAAGGCGCTGCTTTGCTTCTTGCGCTTGCGAGTCTTATACCCCAGAGTTGGTTTACCCCAAGGGGTGACAGGGCCGCTGCGACCAATCGGTGCGCGGCCTTCACCCCCACCATGAGGGTGATCCACAGGGTTCATAACAGATCCTCTCACCTTTGGCCGACGAGCCTTCCAGCGATTACGACCTGCCTTGCCGATGGTGATATTGTTGGCCTCGACATTGCCCACCTGACCGATGGTGGCATAGCATCCCTTTTGGAAAAGACGAACCTCACCCGAGGGGAGTTTGAGGGTCACCATTTTGCCTTCTTTAGCGACCACCTGAGCCATGGAACCAGCAGCGCGGACAAGTTGCCCTCCCTTACCTGGGATCAGCTCAACATTGTGAACTTCTGTGCCTAGAGGAATCTTTTCGAGGGGCAAGGCATTGCCAACTTCGATGGATGCTTCAGGGCCAGCGACAATGCTGGTGCCTACGGATAAATTACGAGGATGGAGGATATACCGTTTCTCGCCATCTCGATAGTTGACTAGGGCAATTCGGGCATTACGGTTGGGATCATATTCAACGGTAGCAATCACCCCAGGGATTCCTAGCTTGTTGCGATAGAAGTCAACAATTCGATAGAGGCGTTTATGGCCACCGCCTCGACGTCGGCTGGTGATGACGCCTCGATTGTTACGGCCTTTAGCGCGATGCTTAAATTTAAGGAGAGATTTCTCTGGCCGATCATGGGTGATCTCAGCAAAGTCGGAACTCGTTTTCTGACGAGTGCCAGCGGTATATGGTCGGTAGGAACGAATGCCCATTTCTAAATCACTTCTTTTACAGACATCAGGGAGAAGTCTCTAGACTTCAGGGAAGAGTGTGATGGTGTTTTCTGGGTCGAGGGTGACGACAGCCCGTTTATATTGGGCTTTATGTCCCACAAATTTGCCTACCCGCCGCTTCTTACGCGGTAGGTTTTGAGTGGATATACCTATGACGGTGACATCAAACAGCATTTCAATCGCTGATTTGATTTGGGTCTTGGTGGCCCGGGGATCCACTTCAAAGGTGTATTGGTTGTTCTCCAGCAGAAGGGTTGCTTTTTCGGTGACGATCGGTCGTCGGATTAAGTCAGCCAAGCTGGTGGGGGTTACTTTAGTCACTGTAGACCTCCTGAATTTTTGCGATCGCAGAGGCGGTCACCACAATTTGGTCCGCGTTGAGCAAATCATAGACATTGAGGTGATCCGCCATAATCAACTTCAAACGCGCCACATTCCGAGCCGACAGATAGACAGTTTCATCTTTATTGGCGACAATCAGTAGCGTTTTACCTTGAGGATTAATACCCCATCGATCCATCGCTGCCATCAAATCCTTGGTTTTAGGCCGAGTCAACTGGTCAGCAAAATCGACCACCACCACCATGTCATCAAGGCGGCTAGTGAAGGCCGTTCTCAAGGCCAAGCGTCGCTCCTTGCGATTCATCTTTGTGGAATAGTCTCGAGGCTTGGGGCCAAAAACCACCCCGCCACCTCGCCATAAAGGCGATCGAATCGACCCAGCCCGAGCACGACCCGTACCCTTTTGTCTCCAAGGTTTACGACCCCCACCTCTCACCTCGGCTCGGGTTTTGCTAGCAGCAGTCCCTTGGCGCTGATTGTTCATCTGCCGGCGGAGAGCACGATGGACGATATGCGCAGCATTTTCTTCCCGTGCCACGCGCAGATCCAACTCAGCCTGACCTGAGTCTTCTCCTTGCCAATCCTTTACAACACAACTAACCATAATTTCTCTCTTAAAGCTTCCCTAAACACTGACGAACACCAAAATTAGGGGATCATTCTTGCTGGCCCACAATGGTTGCAGGTTGGATATTGAGTAAAGCCCCAGGCTTGCCAGGGACTGAGCCTTCAATGAGCAACAAATTGCGCTCAGAATCTACTTTGACAATCGTTAACTTGCGAATCGTGACCTTAACATTGCCCATCTGACCCGCCATCCGCTTACCCGGATAGACCCGACCCGGTGTTGTTCCGGCCCCAATTGACCCTGGCAAACGATGGTTCTTAGAACCGTGACCCATAGGACCACGTTTGAAGTTATGTCGCTTTTGATATCCAGCAAAACCTCGACCAATAGAGGTTCCTGACACATCAACCAACTGCCCCTCGCTGAAGCGATCCGCTGAAATCGCTTGGCCTAACTCAAATCCGCTCACATCTGCAACACGATACTCGTGGAGATGGCGGAGAGGAGTGGCACCGGATTTCTCAGATGCCCTAGTTCAGGGCGAGTCAGCGCCTTCTCTGTTGCATCGCCGAACCCCACCTGGATAGCAGTATAGCCATCGGTTTGTTGCGTTTTGATTTGAGTCACAGGACAAGGGCCTGCCTGGACAACCGTCACCGGAATCGCACGACCCGCCTCATTAAAAATCTGGGTCATTCCCAGTTTTGTTCCTAATATGCCAACGGCCACAATGACCAAACTCCCTTACCTAAAAACATGATTATTTCTTTGCAGCAGCTTCTCCGGAGCTAATCTAGAACTATCTTTACAGAACAATCAAAGACAGCCGACTAGGCGGGATGGCAGCAACAGTAAGGCCAACCTCAGGATGACTTTAAAGCTCGAAATATCTGACAAAGAAGAAGCCTCTGCTTCCGAGGGCTTAGGACTTGAAGGATTTTATCCATCAGTATCCTGGTTAAGCACCGATTTATCATCATAGACGAGGAGGCGCGTTCTGTCTATCAATCTTTGGAATAGACTCAGGAGAAAGGCATTAATTCTAACCCATCGGGAAGGTTTGAGCACCCCAGCCATAGGAAAATAGTTTACAGAGACACAGCAGTAGTAATATTGGGATGTTGATTGTTGTACATAAAAATCCTACAAGAATCACTTTTTGTAGTGTAGAGCCTGTGGTTGATGATAGGCTTTTTTTTAGAGCTGTGTTTAAAATCTCTGAGTCAGGGAGGTACTGAAAAAATATGCAATCGTTTATCCGCCGTTTCGGTCTAATTGGTTTAGTCATTGCTGGTTGTCTAAGTGTAGTGGGTTGGTTTCAACCCGTAGCTGCCTTGGGATTCTCTGGACCATCTAGTCCCACCGTGGTTCTGTCAGCGACCTATCGCAATCCCATTGACGCCAAGCTAGAGACCGAATTTGGTCAAAAAATTGACCTCAATAACACCAATGTCCTCGCCTTTAGCCAATTTAAGGGTCTATATCCCACTATTGCTGGCAAAGTTGTTCAAAATGCTCCTTACGGTAGCGTTGAAGATGTGCTTTCGATTGATGGCTTAACCGATCAGCAAAAGAAAACCCTGCAAGCGAATCTTTCGAACTTTACGATTTCCGATCCGGATCCTGCGCTAGTGGGTGGGCAAGATCGTTATAATCCTGGCGTTTATAAGACTTTTCGCTAAATCCTCTCTATCCTTGGAGGGCAAGGTGGGTCAAGAACCCCTTGCTTTTATAAGCCATAGAGTCTAAACAAACAGCTCTCTGTTCCTTGTGCAAATTCAGTTCAAGATTTGTACAGTGCAGGGGGTTTTTTCTGTAATTATGGATTAATTAAGATCTTAATCATCGTTGGCCCAATTGCACTTTGCCACGAGACTCTCAGCCTCAGTCTTTTCCAAAATTTGATGCCCTAGTCATCGGTGGAGGCGCAGCAGGTTTATATGCTGCACTATCTTTGCCTGGAGAGCTAAGGGTAGGGTTACTCACCAAGGACACCTTGACCCATTCCGCAAGCGGCTGGGCCCAGGGGGGTATTGCCGCTGCCTTTGATGAGCAGGACTCACCCCAACTCCATGCCCAAGATACCTTGGCGGCAGGAGCAGGGCTATGCGATCTTCAGGCTGTTGAATTCTTAGCCGCACAAGCCTCGACGCAGGTTAAAGCCCTTTTGGCGATGGGTATTGCCTTTAATCGCCGTGCTGATCAGCAGTTAGCCTTTACCCTAGAAGCAGCCCATTGTCGCCCCCGTGTATTGCATGCTGCTGATACCACGGGTAGGGCTTTGATTAACACCTTGACAGCGCAAATTGAACAGCGCCAAAATATTCAGGTCTTAGCGGATACCTTTACCTTGAGTCTATGGCTCAATTCCCAAACGGGCCATTGTCAAGGGGTTTGTCTGTTCCGGCACGGGCAGCTCTCTTGGTTGGCAGCACCCATTGTGATCTTGGCCACAGGTGGCGGGGGGCAGGTCTATGCCCAAACGACTAATCCACCCTTGAGTACTGGGGATGGGGTGGCCATGGCTTGGCGGGCAGGCGTGATTTTGCAGGATCTGGAGTTTTTTCAGTTTCACCCCACGGCGCTAACGCTCCCTGGAGCCCCTAAGTTTTTAATTAGTGAGGCGGTGCGAGGGGAAGGGCCATTTGCTGGATGTGAAGGGCCAACGCTTTATGTTTGACTATCATCGCTGATGGTGAGCTAGCGCCTAGGGATGTGGTTAGTCGCTCTATTTTTAAGCATTTACAAACCAATCTAGATACTTCAGAGGGGCCGAGTCCTGATCAGGTCTGGTTAGACTTAACCCCCATCCCAGCGGATCACCTTCGCTGCCGTTTTCCTAAAATTATCCAGGTTTGTCACAGTTGGGGGATTGATGTTTTTACTCAGCCTATTCCTGTGGCTCCAGCAGCTCATTACTGGATGGGGGGCATTGCCACCAATTTGCAAAGTCAAACTTCTCTGCCTGGTCTATATGCCGTGGGAGAGGTTGCCAGTACGGGCGTGCATGGCGCAAATCGGTTAGCTAGCAACTCTTTGCTGGAATGTTTGGTGTTTGCCGCTCAATTTGCAACCTTGAAGGTGCCAGCAGAACAGGCCATCCCCATCTCTTCTCAGGTCATGGTGGAGAAGGTTTGCTCTAGAGACTCGATCTCTCTAGAGCAGTTAGAGCAACAGGAGCAACGTCTGTTGGTGGTGCGATCGCAACTTCCAGAGCTACTCTGGGCCGCCGCCGGCATTATCCGACAAGGCTCACAACTAGAGGCTGCTATTCACCAAGTCCAAGAGTGGCGTCAAGAATTTGCCCAATTACCGATCAGCCGATTACTGAAGGACTTGCCCCCTGGTCAGCCTCTAACCCTGACCCTTCCTGAAGCAGATCGGCACCTACGAACTTGGGCCGAAACCCGCAATTTGCTAGATATTGGCTATCTCATTCTCAAAACTGCCCTATTTCGGACCGAAAGTCGGGGAGGCCATTATCGGATGGATTATCCACAAACTAGCTCCGACTGGCAAATGCATTCTCGGGTTGAGGCAGAAACTTGGCAACGAACCCCACTCTCAAACCCCTAGCTCTGGCCTGATAAGGATTCAGCTCTGGGCAAGTGGCGCAGTAGTAGTGAGTTGGTGACCACAGTAACAGAACTAAAAGCCATCATCGCGGCGGCGGCGGCCGGACTGAGGAGCAATCCAAATTGGGGCAAGAGTAAGCCTGCGGCGATGGGAAGGCTGAGTAGATTGTACCCAAAGGCCCAGCAAAGATTTTGTTGGATTTTGCGAAAGGTGGCCCGACTCAAACGCAGGGCCTCCACTATACCCATGAGGTGATGGGGCTGCCCAGGGCCAGACATGAGCACAATTTGTGCCGTTTCGATGGCGACATCCGTACCCCGACTTAGGCAATGCCCACCTCGAGCCTGGGCTAACGGCAGGGGC
>JAAUUW010000094.1 GCA_012030735.1 Acaryochloridaceae cyanobacterium SU_2_1 | reverse complement strand
GGGTTGCGATCGCAACCAAGGCCAGCAATCGATTCATATCTACCTCCCAGGGGTTAGAGTCTGTTAAATCTTGCCCCCATCTTGGCATCTCTAGGAATAAACGTCATCTAGGGATCGATCTTCCTCGCCTGAGGCGGGGTTGATAAAGCGGGTAGGGGGAATCGAACCCCCATCATTAGCTTGGAAGGCTAAGGTTTTACCACTAAACTACACCCGCATCCGAACTGGTTTTAGCACAGTTAAGGCTAGCATATATCCTGGCTTTAATTTTAGTACAACTCGTATTTCATCAGTTGACAGGGCAAGGAACCATTGTTGAGGGCAATTCGCTGACAAGACTTAAGACCAATGGCCTGGGACAAAAGCCGATTGCCACTTAAAACAAATACCGTCCAGCCCTTGAAGCGTTGCTTAAAAAGACCACCAAGGGCTTGGTAAAAGGCCCCTAAATCTTCCGATTGGCCCAGTCGCTCTCCGTAGGGTGGGTTGCAGATCAAAATACCGCTGTCTGTGGGGGCTTGCACCTCCTGTAGATCCATGGGCTCTAGCCAAACATGATCGGTAACGCCGCACCGCTGAGCATTGGCTCGGGCTTGTTCAATCACATCGGGGTCGCGATCGCTCCCCCAAATCGGCATCGGCAAGTGAAGGGCCTGGGCTGCCTCTGCCTCTGCCTTCAGGCTTTGCCAGAGCTGGGCATCATAATCTAGCCAAGTCTGGAAGCCGAACTGTCGAAACAGCCCCGGAGCTCGCTGCAAACCGATGAGGCAAGCTTCTAGGGGCAAGGTGCCTGACCCACAGAGGGGATCGATAAAGGCTTGATCAGGTTGCCATCCAGATAAGCGAATGATGGCCGCTGCTAAGGATTCTTTTAAGGGGGCGACGCCCAGCGCTGGCCGGTAGCCCCGTCGATGTAAGCTGCTGCCTGAACTATCAAGGCTGACGATGCAGTGATCCTGCTCTAGATGGATATTTATCCGTAGATCGGGATGCTGAGGTTCCACATTAGAGCGTTCTCCAAATTCTGCTCGCTGCTGATCGACAATGGCATTTTTCACTTGCAGAGCGGTGAAGTGGCTATGGTTGAGGGCCTCAGTTTTGCCAGTGGCATCGACGGCTAGAGTTTGAGCTGGAGATAAATACTGCTGCCAAGGTAGGCGGTGGATGCCCCGATAGAGATCTTGGGCATCTTGACAGGGAAAGCTGTCAAGATGCATCAAGATTCGAAAGGGTAGCCGCGCCCAAAGATTGATCTGGTAGAGAAGTTTGCGATCGCCCCTAAAGCCAACACCACAAAATCCTGGTTGAACTGACTTAGCCCCCAATTCGACTAGTTCTTGGGCGGCTAGCGACTCTAACCCCCGCGCAACGGTGGCAAAATATTGAGGGTGGTTCGCTTGCATAGTATCCATGAGGGGCTGCCTGAGGCAGCAGGGCAGCTATGGCTCAAAATAACACTTGCAGGAGGGATAAATCATCCTTAAAGCCAGG
Source organism: Acaryochloridaceae cyanobacterium SU_2_1 (assembly GCA_012030735.1). Classification (GTDB taxonomy): domain Bacteria; phylum Cyanobacteriota; class Cyanobacteriia; order Thermosynechococcales; family Thermosynechococcaceae; genus Acaryochloris. The sequence goes on along the minus strand of JAAUUW010000094.1, from coordinate 10,316 downwards.
TTGAGCAGCGCGAGATTGGACAGTGCTGATAATTTCATCCAAGCTAGCTAATCCCTGTTGATGAAGATCGTGAATCAGCTCAGTAAACTGCTCTAATCCTATGATCTGTTGATTGGGTTGCTCAATTTCATAAATCCCATCGCTGAATAGATATAGAGCACTATCCGCTGCAATAAAACAGCGCTGCGTAGCATAGTCGGCCTCCTCGAATAAACCGATAGGTAAACCTGGCGTTTTTAAGGGGGTGATGGAGGAAGGTTTTTGCCCCTGGGGAGAGACCAGCAGAGCGGGAGGATGTCCAGCACTGGCATAGGTCAATTCTTGACGACCCAAATGGTAGACGCCGTACCAGATCGTCAGGTATCTTCGATGCTGCTCATTGATGGGAAAGGTTTGATTCAGAGCTTGGAGGACGGCTTGGGGATCTTCGTAGTTGAGACCGCTAAGGGCTTGCGATCGCAGTAGATTAACAATAGACACAGCAGGCAGAGCCGCCCCCAACCCATGCCCAGACACATCTAGCAAATAGAGGGCAATGGATTCTGTCGTCAGCCAATGATAGTCAAAGCTATCCCCCCCTAATTGACGGCAAGGAATAAATCGAGCCTCAATGCGGAGGGGTTCTTGCCATGGGACCGGTAAAATGGAACCCACATATGCTGCCCCCTCCGCCAGTTCTGCTGTTAGGTGCTCTGTTTGGGCTTGCAGATCTTGGTTGAGTTGATAAAGTCGCAACCCAGCTCTAACCCGAGCTTGTAGCTCGCTCATATCAATCGGTTTTGATAGAAATTCATCTGCACCCGCATTCAGGCCCTCAATACGATCATTGATCGCTGTTCGAGAAGTCAATAGAATAAAATAACTAGTCGCCAAAGCAGGCAAGGCTTTAATGCGACGGCAAACCTCTAGACCATCGAGTCCAGGCATCATCCAATCACAGATAATCAAGGCTGGCTCAATCTCTTGACTCTTAAGGATTCCTTCTTCGCCATTGCCAGCGACGGTGACCCGATAGCCTTGATTCTTCAGGGTTTGACTCAGCAAAAACTGAGTGACGAGATCATCGTCAATGACCAAAATTTTCAGCATAATTTTCAGCCGATATCAAGATAAGCTTGATCGGTCATACACCTAGGCCCAATCAAACCAATCTTGGAGGAAACTAATATCTCTGGAAGTGGATGTTTTCAAGGGTGATTGTAAACTCAGTCTTTTACAAACCCTAATTTAGGGTTGTCTGAAAAGATAAGAAACACTGAAATATCGGCTTGCTAACCCTAAGATATTAGGTCACTAAGTTTTCATTAACGGCAAGACTAATGAACCATTAAAGGGGATAGTTTTAAGTATTTATACTCAATTATATTGTTCTTTTTGAAATCTATTTTTGTAATAATTTACTCATGCTCCATCGGATATGTAACAAATTATACATTTTTTTAAGTTCTACCTTGATCTTTCACAACCTGTTTGCCTTTTTTATAGGCTTTTTCTATGGATCAAATCCCTGTACCTATTGCCCATTTACGGCAAGATTACCGTCGCCAAGCATTGTTAGAAAAAGAGGTGGATCCTGATCCCCTGCGTCAGTTTCAGATTTGGTTTGAGCAAGCTTTGCAAGCCGAGCTGCGCGAACCAAATGCCATGACCTTAGCAACGGTGAGTGCCGAGGGTAACCCCTCGGCACGAATGGTGTTACTGAAGGAATTGGATCAGCAAGGGTTTGTTTTTTATACCAACTCGCAAAGCCGTAAGGGTCAAGAGCTGGCCCAAACCCCTAGGGCTGCCCTGGTGTTTTGGTGGCCAGATTTAGAGCGTCAGGTTCGGGTTGAGGGGCAGGTGGCGAAGGTGACAGAGGCAGAGGCAGATCAATATTTTTCGATCCGGCCTCGGGGTAGCCAACTCGGGGCTTGGGCCTCAGCGCAAAGTCAGGTGATTTGCGATCGCACCCATCTTGATCAACGCTTACAGGCCCTTGAGCAGCAATATCAAGATCAACAGATTCCCCGTCCAGCCTATTGGGGGGGCTATCGTCTTCAGCCCAGTATGATCGAGTTTTGGCAAGGCCGCTCAAATCGTCTCCATGATCGGCTCTGCTACCGCCAGGATCAGGCGGGTCAATGGCAGCTAGAACGTCTATCTCCCTGAGCCTGCCCAAGTTTGTCGCCAGCAGAGAGACAAGCTTTCCGGTAAAAGCCATCACTACTCAGTTAATCTAAGCAATGTGATCCTTAATTATGTAATCTAATTGATTCAATTCCTTGGTATCACACAACAATCAACCCTCTGCAACGATTTCAGGAGCGCATAGACAAGCCTTGGCCCTTAAAGACATCAAACCTCAAGACCGATTAATCGTTGCCCTTGATCTAGACAGCAATGCTGCTGCCAAGGCCCTCGTTGAAACCCTCGGAGACACCGTAGTCTTTTACAAGCTCGGCTTAGAACTGTTTATAGCTGGTGAATATTACGAAATGCTCACCTGGCTCTTGGCTCAGGGCAAGCAAGTCTTTGTAGATTTAAAGTTCTTTGATGTCCCCCAAACCGTTGGTTCTGCAGTCCGACAATTGCGAGATAAAGGAGCCACCTTTGCCACTGTTCATGGCAATAACGCCATCTTAGAGGCTGCCGTTGCCCAAAAAGGAGATCTCAAAATCCTAGCAGTGACGGTCTTAACCAGCTTAGATCGCCATGATCTAGAAGATTTAGGGTTCCAATGTGATCCTGAAGCCCTCGTGCTCTCCAGGGCCAAAAGAGCGATGGAATTAGGCTGTGATGGTGTGATCTCTTCGGGGTTAGAGGCAAAGGCCCTCAGACAAGATCTCGGCAATAACTTCCTGATCGTCACCCCAGGGATTCGGCCCGTTGACAACGATATCGTCGATGACCAGAAAAGAACGGTAGATGTTGAACAAGCCTTCATGAACGGAGCCGATTATATCGTTGTCGGCAGACCCATTAGAGACGCTCAAGACCCTCACCAAATGGCCCATGATATGCAAGAGCGGATCACCCGTTTATTTCCAGCGTAGGGAGAGGAAGGATCGGCAGTCCTCCCCCGTTCTCATTTTCAGGCCCTTGAGATAAGGCTTAAAGTCTGACGGGTTTTTCCTTCAATTCGAGGGTGACCTTCCCCCGAAAAAATGGACATTTCTAAAGAGCCAATCACCTAGAAGACTGTTCAGATGAGTCAAAAACCTCGCAGACTATTTAGGCTTGCTGAAAAAGTGTTGAAGCTGCTTGAGGTTGCGAGAATGGGTCTATGCGATCGCAAAACCAGGGCCTCCATAACCTGAAGTATGGTCATTAGTCTTTGCCTCCATCAAGAAGTTATAGCCGCCATATGCCGTAGGACATAGACTCAAAAAGAGGTACGGCACATGAAGACTCAGTTGCTCTCATAATCACTGAAACAACGCTGTCCTGAGCTTTATCAGCAAGCCCTATTTATAGCGGGCTATAACGCATTCCTGGCAGTTGAGCCACCCTACCTTGGAGTTCTAACTGTAAAAGCAAACTAGAAACCTCTCCAGAAGGCTGATTGAGTCTCTGCACCAGCAAATCAAAGGGCACCGATGATTCCCCTGTGTGATGGCATAACTGCTGTAACCCCTCTAACAGAGCTGCTTGTTCAGCAGGTATAGGAGTTGACTGAACTGCTGTTGGCGGCTGAGGGGCAGGCTTTGGCAAACTAGGCATTGCCCCTAAGAGATCCAATAATTGCCCAACCCCTAAAATAAGTTGGGCACCACGATGGACCAATCCCAGACATCCCATTGCCCTAGGATTATCCAAAGACCCCGGTAAAACATAGACATCGCGGTTATAGTCATTGGCTAAATAGGCCGTAATCAACGCGCCAGACTTGACGGGCGCTTCCATAACCAATACTGCTCGGCTCAACCCCGCCACAATCCGATTTCGGCGGGGAAAATGGGCGCGACTAGGCTGAGTCCCACTCGGATACTCGCTCAGAATCAGGCCCTGCTCCAGAATTTTCGTATACAGCCCCTGATTACGGGGTGGATAAACCGTGTCAACCCCCGTTCCCAAAACGGCAAGGGTCCGGCCACCCCCTTCTAAACAACCTAAATGAGCTTGGGTATCAATGCCCTCTGCCATCCCAGAGACAACGGTGATACCTCGCTTAGCCAAGGCATAGGCAATCTTGCGGGTCCAGCGCTTGGCATAATCTGAGGGATCTCGCGTTCCCACAATCGCCACCAAATGCGTCTCTCCGTGACCTTCGGCCCTGTCAGGCTGACCATGGTAATACAAGAGGGAAGGTGGATCTGGAATTTCTAATAAAGCACGGGGATAACCCTGATCCACAGGCACCCAAAAATGAGGATTTGTTTGTAGATGCTGTACTAATAACTCTTGTGGGATAAGGATGGCACGTTTTTGAGCAATAGTTTGTAAGGTTTGGGGACCCATGCCAGATACCCTTTGTAACGCATTACTATCTGCTGCCCAAGCAGCGCTGAGGCTACCGAACTCTTGTTGGAGGCGACCCAGGGTAACGGGACCAATTCCTGGTATCCGGGACCAAGCTAACCAATAGCCACGCTCTTCCACAGCAAGCTTCACGTCAATAGATGAAGAATTCCCATAAGCCCTAAGTTTTTGCAATGGGCTTAACCGCACGCTTCGCAAATCCTTGCTTGGTTAAGGCTTGATTTAACAACAAGGAATTTTCAACCCGATCCACAAACATGACACCCGCTAAATGATCCATCTCATGCTGAATGACACGGGATAGCAAGTCTGTTGCAACTAAGCGCTGAGGTCTGCCTTGGTCGTCCTTATAGGCCACCTCAATTAACTCAGGACGCTGCACATCTAAATAAACCCCAGGAATGCTCAAGCAGCCTTCTTGGCCTAGAGAGAGATCGCGGCTATGGTTTCGGATGATCGGATTCACTAAAACCATCGGTGGATTTGATGCCTCTTCGGGGTCAACATCAATCACAATTAATTGCTTAGCTATAGCCACCTGAGGAGCTGCCAAACCAATACCATCAGCGGCATACATCGTTTGCAACATCTGGCGAGCAAGGGTACGAATCTCCTCATCCACTTTAGTGATGCGTTTAGCTGTCTGTCTGAGTACGCGATCACCCAACAGATGAATATCTAAGGGAGACACTTTTAGTTTGCGTTTATCAAAAAGAACTTCAGAAGACATAATCAATCACAGATCCCTCAAAGAAAACAGTTCGACAAACTCCAGTTCATCTATTGTAATCAATGGTAGGGAAACCTAAGAGAGTTGCTAGGGCAGGCAGCCCGCACTATATAAGTTAAAAAACGATACTCAGCCTGATTACACAGACAGACTAAAGGGGCGGCAGGGGCCCTCTTTTTTGCAACTGCCTCAGCAGAACATGAATGGTCATCAGGTAAAGGGAGGCGATCCCTAAGGTCAAGACAGGAAAGGGGAGTGTAAACATGGTCAGGCCAAAACAGAAGAGCAACGAAAAAGAATCACTAAACACCTAGAAATTGCTCAGAACCAAACCAAAGCTCTAGACCAGCAACAAAGCACCGATCAGTAGCCTCCTTTGCCCAAACAATTGCCCTCACCATCCACGCACTCCCATAGCCCACAACTGATATAGATTTACTTTTCCATATCAGACCCTCTTGGGAGCATTCCACAGGAGCTCAGGGTTAGAACTATCCCTGGGTAAAGAAAGTTAGCTGCAAAAACATAGCAGAAGTCCCTCTAGCCTATTGCTAGAAAGCAATCTAACCACTGAATGCAAACCCAGAACTCTGAAGCTTTGGATTTTTACTCAGGGACATCAGTAATCTAAATGTCTTGAATTCAAGGTAACACAGGCTTTAAGGATTTGTCAGTCCTATTTCTGAGAAAACGTAATATAAATTAATATATCTCTCATTTCTTACCGAGACCTAAGCAAGCAGGCAAACAGAAGGTCAGAGAATGCTGTACTAGAGAAATCTCAGCTATACAGACCTCCGGGTTTGATTCTCCTGATCTCTATGCCTTCAGCCAAGTTGGCTATATTTTTTTTTGAGTTTTCCCCATAAAAAATATCCACCGCAGAATAAGCTCTCGATGGATATTGATTGCAAGGATATGAGTTATGACTTGTAAGTTCAGACTAGTCTGTCCGCCTCAGTCAGAGACCCCTAGAACAATCCGAGGGTCAGAGACTTATCGATGGGAAAGGTGGCACCAATTCCTAGCCATAGGGTCACTAAAGTCCCAAACAGAAAAACGCTCGTTGCCACTGGGCGACGGAAAGGGTTCTGGAATTTATTGACGTTCTCGATAAAGGGTACCAATATGAGGCCCAAGGGAATCAGCGTCTGTAGCAGCACGCCCAACAACTTGCTCGGCACAACTCGCAAAATTTGAAAAACAGGATATAGGTACCATTCTGGCAAGATTTCTAAGGGCGTGGCAAAGGGATTAGATGGCTCTCCCACCATGGCAGGATCTAAAACAGCCAAGCCAATCACCAAGGAAATGGTGCCCATAATCACAATGGGAAACATGTAGAGAAGGTCATTAGGCCATGCGGGTTCACCATAATAGTTATGGCCCATGCCTTTTTTTAGCTTTTCTTGTAACTGTGGATCGCTGAGATCGGGTTGTTTAAGTATTTTGGCCATAGTTGCATCTGTTCTCCGGTGGCGTTTCGGCAGGGGGGATATTAGCGCTAAGGCTAGACGTTGGGTTGAGACCCTCTAAAAAAGCAACAGGGTATCTGGTTTTCAGTTTCTCAGAGGTAGGGAAGTTATAACGGTCCAGAAATACCTTGCTTTCGAATCATCAAGAAGTGCAAGAGCATAAAGACGGCAATCAGCCAAGGCAATACAAAGGTATGCAAGCTGTAAAAACGAGTCAGGGTTGATTGGCCAACACTAGTGCCACCCCGTAATAATTCAACGACAGAAGCACCCACAACTGGGATCGCAGCGGGCACGCCAGATACAATGTTCACGGCCCAGTAACCCACTTGGTCCCAAGGCAAAGAATAGCCAGTGACGCCAAAGGTAACGGTGATCACAGCCAGAATGACGCCAGTGATCCAGGTGAGTTCGCGAGGCTTTTTGAAGCCACCCGTCAAATAAACCCGGAAAACGTGCAAGATCATCATCAAGACCATCATGCTAGCGGACCAACGATGGATGGATCGTATTAACCAGCCAAAGTTGACTTGGGTCATGATGTATTGAATGGATGTAAAGGCTTCAGTCACCGTGGGTCGGTAATAGAAGGTCATGGCGAATCCAGTAGCAAACTGGATAATAAAGCAGGTCAGGGTGACTCCACCCAGGCAATAAAAGATATTAACGTGAGGCGGCACGTACTTGGAGGTTATGTCTTCGGCGATCGCCTCAATTTCAAGGCGCTCTTCAAACCAGTCGTACACTTTGCTCATAAAGCGGGGGTTCCAAAACTGTATCGCTATTCATAAAAAATGTAACACAGTCCCTAGGCCCCTTTCAGAAAATTTTCGGACAGGATAGAAATTTGTAATCTTCCCGTTATGCTCAGGAGAAAGGAGTGAATTGCCTATCGTGAGGGAACACCCTAGTGAGCGAAGAAGATCGTTAAAATTAAGGGTATGAAAAAACGAATCCTGCAAATTTGCCTAATTTTGCTTCTTCAGATTGCTTTCTGGGGGTTGACACCCCAATCTGCAAGAGCTTTGAGTGAGGAGCAGCTTCTTTACAATGAAGCCTGGCGGATCGTCGATCAAGCTTATCTCGATGATTCTTTTAATCATCAAAACTGGCGCGCCGTTCGCCAACAGGCCTTAGAGCAGCAGCTTCCTAATCGGCAGGCAACCTATGATGCGATTAGTCAGATGTTGGCTAGTTTAGAGGATCCTTTTACGCGGTTGTTGCAACCGATGCAATATCAAAGTCTGAAGATGAGTACATCCGGTGAGTTGACGGGTGTGGGTTTACAAATTATCCAAAACGCCGAGACAGGAAATTTAGAAGTCCTTGCTGCGATTGAGGGCTCTCCGGCTGCCCAGGCTGGATTGCAAGGGGCTGATCAGATTTTGGCGATTGATGACGTTGCTACATCGACCTTGACCTTAGATGAAGCGGCGGATATGATGCGAGGCTCCGCAGGTACCTTGGTGAGGTTGGAGGTTCAGCGCGATGATGGGGACCATCCGACTCAAGTGATTCAGTTGTCTCTGCGGCGCGATCGCATCGCCATCAACCCAGTGTTTGCTGAGTTGCGCCCCCAAGCTAAGGGTGTGGCAATTGGGTATATTCGCCTGCGTCAATTTAATGCCAATGCCACTCACGAGATGGCGTCTGCCATCGATCGCCTAGAGGCTCAAGGGGCTAAGGGCTATATTTTAGACTTGCGTAACAATCCTGGCGGTCTACTACAAGCAGGCATCGAAATCGCTCAACTATGGCTTGATCCAGCTCCCATTGTCTATACCCTTGATCGACAAGGAATTCGCAATAGCTTCGATGCCCAAGTAGGTGCCCTCACCCATGCCCCCTTAGTAGTGCTGATCAATCGGGGTAGCGCTAGCGCCAGCGAAATTCTAGCTGGGGCTTTACAAGATAATGGGCGAGCATTGCTAGTGGGAGAGCAAACCTATGGTAAAGGCTTAATTCAATCACTGTTTAATCTATCAGATGGTGCTGGCTTGGCGATTACCATTGCCGAATACGAAACACCAAAGCATCACAATATCAACAAGATAGGGATTAAGCCGGATCATCCCGTCGACTTAAAACCGATTCGCAGTGATCAACTGGCTGGCCTAGCGGATAGCCAATATCTTCAAGCCCTCAAATTACTCACAGAGCCTGGGGTCATTGCCAGTGCAACATCCCCTTAGTCGAACCTATCACGACCCTTTACATGGAGCGATTACCCTCACCCGCCAAGATCCCCTTGAAGCCTTGCTGATTGAGCTCATTGATACACCAGAGTTTCAACGATTGCGCCGTATCCGTCAACTCGGGACAGCCAGCTTGACCTTTCATGGGGCAGAGGGGTCACGCTTCACCCATTCCTTAGGGGTAATGCAGGTGGCACGACGGGTCTTTGATCGGTTGATGGTACTTTACCCTGAATTACAGCCTTACCGCCCATTGGCTCTATGCGGGGCCTTGCTCCATGATGTGGGCCATGCTCCCTTTAGCCATACCGGGGAAGATATTTTCCATAGCCATCATGAAACTTGGACAGCCAAGATTATCAGAGACTCTCCACCCATTCGCTCTTTGCTGGATCAATTTGATCCCTCCCTTGTCTATCAATTAGATCAAGTGTATCGCCAGAAATTCAAACCTCTGGTGGTCAGCCAATTGGTGTCTAGCCAGTTAGATTGCGATCGCTCGATTACCTCCTGCGCGATAGTTACTTTACAGGAGCATCCTATGGCAAACTCGATCTCGATCGAATTTTATTGGCCCTCGACTACGACCCTAGCACCCAACAACTGGTCGTTGCCCAGAAGGGCCAAGCAGCCATTGAGCATTACTTGGTGGTGCGATATTTTATGTATGCCCAGGTTTACAACCATCCTAAGAATTTGGCTTCAGCCTGGGGCTTGGCTCAAGCCTTTCGGCGCGCGCAGGAACAACTCATCGCTGGCAACCTTGAGGCAGACTCCACCCTGCGGGCATGGCTCACTCAGCCGAGCACTGAACTCTCTCTGGCGGACTACCTTGCTGCCGATGATGGTAGATTCACCTATCATCTGCAACGTTGGCAACAGGAGGGCGATCCCATCCTGCAAGATCTCTGCCGTCGCTATCTCGATCGAGATTTACTAAAAACGCTAAATATTACAGACTTGAGCAACAGAGAACAGCAAGATCTCTTGGCCCTTAGTCAAACCTTGTTAGCCAAACGCGCTGACAGCAATATGCCCGCCACCTATTACACCAGTTTACAGGTAGCGCTCACCCGTGGTTATACCCTTTATCAGCAAGGCATCCCGTTGCAAATAGGCCAAAGGTTAATCGAGATTAGTGATGTTTCTCCCCTTGTGCAAGCCTTAGTTAAACCCTTTCGGCGCACCTGGATCGTTTATCCTGCAGAGATCGCTACCGAAATACGAACCAAGGCTGCTTCACACCGGGCTAGGTAGCAAAAGATACCCTCAACAGAGGTTTAAGATCTTGGATTCTTGATTCTAAAACCTGAAATGGAAGGGGATTAAGGTCCGGGGAGGATCGATCAATCCACCAAGAGACTAGTACAGCTTGGCTTAAGTCCATCAACTATTTAAGCGGTTAAGGGCTTGCCCTTATAAGTCCATTGAAAAGGCTTTGCCATCGTACGGTTGAAG
>JAAUUW010000009.1 GCA_012030735.1 Acaryochloridaceae cyanobacterium SU_2_1 | reverse complement strand
ATACTTCAACCGTACGATGGCAAAGCCTTTTCAATGGACTTATAAGGGCAAGCCCTTAACCGCTTAAATAGTTGATGGACTTAAGCCAAGCTGTACTAGTGAGTTTTCAGGAGTCTTGAGTCAGTATGAGTGCGCCTGCCCAGCTAGGTAATATCAGTCCTCTGATTCCTGGAGGGAAAGATCTCGCGGTTGCGATCGCATTCTATGAACAGCGCTTGGGTTTTCAAACCCTGCACCGCGAAGGCAATCCCCTCCGACTTGCCATTGTCCAGCGCGATCAGGCTCAACTCTACCTCTGCCAGCAAGATTATCAGCCCCTATCCAATCAACTCAGCCTCCGCATTCAAGTTCACCAGATTGACCAACTCTATGCTGAATATTGCAACAAAGACCCTAGTATTATTCATCCAGAGGGGCATCTGGCCTTAAAGCCTTGGGGTCCTAAGGAGTTTGTGGTGATTGATCCAGAAGGCGTTTGTCTGACTTTTTATGAAATTCCCTAACGGTTCACTCTGAGGGCCGATCCTTTCATTCCTCAGGGCTTATACAATCGACAGACCAACAGATGGGGGTCTTGATCGCTGAAGTCTCTTATTTTGCCATCGGCTTGAATACGAAGGTGATCGCGGCAGTTATAAACCTCCTGGGCTTGCTGCACACCATCAATTTCTAGCGTGACTCGATATTCCCAATAGTTTTTGGCACTTCGATTTAAGGTGGTCACACAAATCTGATGCCCCTGCAACGCCAAACAAGAAAAGGCTTCTGCCCTTAAAGGGGTCAATAAGCACCCGAACAAGAAGAGGGGTAATAAGATCGCCCCCCTCAACCCGATCTGCCTAGCCTGCGGGAGCCAATTAACCCAAATACCCATAGCCAGACCTTTCCATCTTGCAGAACTCAACCCGATAAAAATTTGACCCTCTGCCAATCGATCATCGATCAGCCCCCAATTGTTGCGAGCGCTGATAGGCCGCTTGCACAGCATCCATCAGCGCTCCACGCAGACCCGCTTTTTCTAAGGCCGCCACCCCGGCGATGGTTGTCCCTCCAGGACTGGTGACTTGATCCTTGAGTTGGGCAGGATGAATCCCCGTCTCCCGCACCAAAAGGGCAGTGCCCAACAGGGTTTGCAAGGCAAGTTGAGCCGCCATCGACCGAGGCAAGCCCACTGCCACCCCACCATCCGCTAAGGCCTCTAGAACCATAGCCACAAAGGCGGGTCCCGAGCCAGACAAACCCGTCACGGCATCCATTAGCGATTCTGGTACAGTCACCACTTCCCCAATCGCTGTAAATAATTGCTGCACCTGTTCTTGGTGATGCACCTTGGCCTGCTTGCCTAAGGCGATCGCAGTCATGGCCGCTCCCACCTGGGCTGGCGTATTCGGCATCACCCGCACCAGGGGAGTATCTCCAAACGCCGTCTCTAACCTCGCCAAGGAAACCCCTGCCAAGATCGAAATCACCAAGGGAAAGGCATGGGTAGTCGCCCGAAGTTGAGCCGCTACTTGATCAAAGACCTGCGGCTTGATCGCTAAAATTAATATTGAGGAGGAGATCGCCACCAGAGGGTTATCAGCTACTCCTCGAACCTGATAATGGTCGGCTAAATACTGAAGGCGCTCAGCAGATACATCACTGACTAGAATCTGATCTGAACGGTAGAGTCCTTGAGAGAGTAGTCGCGACAAAATGGACTCTGCCATAACGCCACCACCGATGATGCCAAGTTGATCCGGAGAGTCTTGCATAAACAAACCCTAACGCTAATCACAAGAGCGCAGAAACAGGACTTTCCCTTGGCTAAGCCGACTGAAAAGCACCGCAGACATCCAAACCACTGGAGGGATGCCTGCAAGCAAGAATGTATTGAACCGAAAGCAAAGACTGTCAGGTTAGACCATTTAGCAAACTAGACTATTGAGCGATGGCTTGGTTAGCCATGTCACTTTGCCAAGGCGAGGTCGTGGATGGACGAGCAGAAAAACTCGGCTGAGGTGGTGCTTCATGAACCACGCCCAATGATGTGCTCACCTGTACACAGCTCGGTGTGAACAGGAAGATACTATCGCCAACCCGCTCTTGGTGCCCATCGATGGTGTAGGTGGCACCAGCAACGAAATCCACTGCTCGCTGGGCTTGATTTGGCTCCATCATGGTGAGATTCAACACCACTGATTTACGTTCGCGTAGGGCTTGAATCACTTGGGGCATTTCGTCAAAGGCTCTTGGTTCCATGACCAACACCTCGGTAGTCGAACCCCAAAAACGCCCTGTTCCGGGCATACCAACAACGTTTGAGTTTGTATTCACGGCTGACCCCTGTTCTAATTCAGATTGACTGGTCGGTTGCTCTGCTGACGAATGCGTAGATTCAGGATAGTCTGTTGCATAGCTATCGGCATACCCTTCTTGAGGAATCTCGTCGTATTCACCACCGTAACCGATATATTCATCGGCTTCGGGGATGCCAACGAAATCTCTTAATCTGCTAATTATACTCACAAGTCAGGCTCCATCTAAAAGTAGGAAGAGTTCAGAACATAGATAACCAAATAGGCTAGACCGAAGGATGGTTCAATCTGTGGTTATTCTCAAAAAAATCGTCAAAAGATGTATCTTAAATTGAATCTTTAAGATCAAACTGGTATTCATCTATTTTGTCAATACCAAGGTTGATCATTATTCTCAGTCTGAAGAACTATTTGTGATGGTTGTCTATCACAAAAATATGCTCTAGAAAACAAGACTGAATTATACATCAACATTTCATCTGTCAAGCATACCAAAGATAATTGCAACTAAACTTTAAAATAAGCAATTTATGCTCCTTAAGCCAGATTTTTCACAGATCGCTCCTCAGAAACTAGCTGCGAGCAAGAGGTAGAATCCAAGTATGGATGAGGAGTAATTCTATGCCAGTAGAGGGTTCTAGCCCCAGAAGGGAAACTAGAAAACCAAGCCGATGTTGGTTGACACAGGAGCACCTCTAGTTGAGATCGCCAAAGATAGATCGCCCTAAACGCACCATGGTGGCACCAGCTTGAATTGCTAAGCGATAATCATTTGACATGCCCATAGACAGTATGGGTAATTGCCAAGCCCCTTGAGTTTGCTGCTCCAACTGTCCAGCGAGCTCTTTGGTTTGCTGAAAGACTTCTAAGGACTGCTGCTCCGTTAGTCCCATCGGCAAAATGGTCATTAAGCCTCGAATGTTGAGGCTTTGACATCTCAGCAATTCAGGTAGATCGGCGGTGAGATCAGCCAGCGACCATCCAAATTTGCTGGGGTCATCCCATAGCTTGACTTGTAGGCATAGAGCCGGTGATTGAGATCGCGCTGCTGCCAACCGATCAAGACGTTGCGCTAGATCTAAGCGATCCACAGAATGAATCCAGTCAAAGCGATCAAGGGCAGCGTTTGCCTTATTGCCTTGCAGATGACCCAGAAAATGCCAGGTAATATCTGACAAATCTTGTAAATTAGCTTGTTTAGTGATCGCTTCTTGAATCCGACTTTCACCAAAGTCGCGGACTCCGGCTGCATAAGCTTGGCGGATATCCTCAACGGGCATAGATTTGGACACTGCAATGAGGGTGACGTGACTCGGCAACTCCTGGCGAATACGCGTAATCCGCTCTCCAATCGCAGTGGCAGAATCAGTCATCAATGAAAGGTCTGTTGATGGACATGCTGGAGTGCCTGAAAATCTCGCTGTAAACCCGATCGACGTAGGAATCGCAAGCGATTTTCCATCACAATTCTAGCTTCATTACGAGTCACGGAAGCAAACTCTAGCCCTGTCTCTGACACGGTGACCACAAAAAACAACCGATGGGCATAGAGAGTCGTGTACAAAGAGCTTTGATCGTCAATGATCGATAGACTAAACAGCAATCCGAAGGTTGGATGATTGAGGTATTTTTCAGTGAGCATATTTGGTCATCACCCAAAAATCATAGAAATCGGCTGTCAAAGGTAGATCGTACACCTAACGGAGATCAAAGCAGGGTGACGGGATCATTTCCATCCCTTACAGGACTCTTGGAGAGGGAAGAAATCATCGGCTTAGCAAACAATTCAATCAAAGACTTTAAAGAGTAGCCTCGACACAAAAATGAAAAGCAGTGGGCAAAAAGATCCTAAAGACATCGATCCACGCTCAGAGATCTTCAGGCGAGGACAATTATAGCTGGAAAGGTATGACCCTAAGGAAGACCAGCATTTATTTGTTGCAGGGCTGCCAGTTGAGCCTGGGCTTTTTGCAAGGACTCGAACCATTCTTGCTCTGGGTTGCTATCTGCAACAATGCCCGCCCCAACTTGGCCCCAAATCTGGACAGGTACTGGCTCATCTTTCCCTAGCTTGAGGGTGGGGGTAAGGGGGGTCACCAGTAAGGTGCGAATCAGAATATTGAGATCTACATGGCCCCGCTGATCTAAATAGCCGCAGGATCCATAGAATAAACTACGTCGAACTGGCTCTAGTTCTTCAATGATTTCTAGGCAGCGCACCTTGGGGCAGCCACTAATGGTCCCCCCAGGGAAAAGGGATCGAATTAGATCGATGGGCGTACACTTGGCCTTGAGGGTTCCGGTAATATTGCTCACTAAATGCATGACATGGCTGTAGAACTCTAGGACATAGAACTCGTCCACCCGCACTGATCCCCATTGGCAAACTCGGCCTAGGTCATTGCGTTCTAGATCAACCAGCATGGTATGTTCTGCTCGTTCCTTGAGATTAGACAATAGATCTTGGGCGAGGGCTTGATCAAGGGTGGGCGTGGTACCTCGTGATCGCGTTCCGGCAATCGGTCGAGTCTGAGCTTGGCGGCCCTTCAACTGTACCAATCGCTCTGGGGAGCAACTTACCACCGCTCCCCAGGGGGTTTGCCAGTAGCTAGCAAAGGGTGAGGGATTGATGGCTTGCAGGGTCTGGTATAAACACCAGGGATCTAAGCTTGCTTCTACCCCAAATCGCGTAGATAGGTTGGCTTGAAAAATATCGCCAGCGCGAATATGGCCCAAAACCTGTTCAACCATTCCTTCATACTCTGCCTTATTGGTCATGAAGGTTAGCCCTTGAGGGCTGAGGGAAGACCATGAAGACCAGCGCTGAGCTTGAGGATGCTTGAGCTGCTCTGTTAACTCGTCCAATTGCTGAGGATCGGTGGTAGCTAGCCAGAGCAATTGCTGGTGATGATCTAGCACCGCAAAGTTTTCTGGTTCGTACCAATAGGCGACGGGAAAGGGTAGCGAATCTTCTCGCAGCCAAGGGAGTTGTTCGATCTCCCAGGCTAAGTCGTAGCCGAGCCAACCTAACCAGCCGCCCACAAAGGGCAAGGGGGACACCGCTGGCTCCGGCTCTGGTACAGGTTGCTGCAAACGCTGGGCTAAACAGGGTAGGATCTCTCCCCGAGAGGGTGTCCATAGTTGGACTTGGCCGTTTATTTGTCTAGGTTGACCAGCACAAAGGGAATAGCGATGGCGAGTCTGCTGGCCCAGTGAATAGGGGCTTTCTAGTAAGGTGGCAATGTTATTTCGCCGAAACAATGCTGCAAAAATATCGGCACCAGTCCGGTTTGCAAGGGGATGCGATCGCCAATGCCAGGGTTGCAAGTGATCCATATGTCATCAGCTCAGGGTGACTTTATCCTATGGAACCAATCCATAGACGAAGGCCCCAAACAATAACCACCAGAAGGAGGGCCAACCCATCTCGATAGCCTAGACGCAACTGATGCCATTGCACCTGATGGTGATTGGGACTGGTAAACCCTCTGACCGCCATGGCGCTCGCCACTTGTTCTGCCCGCAAAAACAAATTTTCGAGTAGACGATCCGCCAACATCAGCCAAACTTGAATGCCACCGCGAACCCCCAGTTTTTTCCACTGAATGGCCCGCGTCCGCACGGCTCTGATTAAATTCTGAATTTCTTCTAGCACCAAGGGGATGAAGCGCAGGGCTAAGGTAAGGGTTAAAACCACTTCGGTAATGGGAAGCCGCCATCGCTTCAGGGGTTGGAAGAGATGTTCTAGGGCAACGGTAATTTCTTCGGGGGAGGTGGTGAGCAGATATAGATTGGTGCCATAGATTAGGGTAAAGAGCCAGGTACTCAACCGTAACCCTAACTCGAAGGATCCACGGGTAACCCGCACTGGACCTTGATGAAAGAGAACATACCGATAGGGAGTGGGTTGGGGCAAGGGGGGAGCCGTAGCCTTAGATCGCGATAAGACTGGGCTGGGCTGCTGCCAAAACAAAAGGGGCTGATACCAAGGCGCGCTCGTCGCCACTGGCGGTGGTGGAGCTTCCAGGCTCTGCAACTCATCAGCGGGCAGCCGGGGTTGGTAACTGAGGGTGAGTCCATCGGGCATCATCGCACTCACGCCGCCGATCAGCAAACAGAGCAAACAGAGCAAGCCAATCTGCTTGCGCCAAACCTTTAAGGGTATCAATGCCGCAATCGTTAAGAGGATCAGAGCGATCACCAACACCAAACGCCAGAGAGAATTGGCTAGCAAGGGTGAGAGTAAAAACATCATCAGCCAAGCAAGTTTGACTCGGGGATCAAGGCGGTGCAACCAAGTTTGGGGTTGTTCTAGATATAGTCCTAGGGGAAGTGAGCGCAGGAGATCCATCGATTGCCATGTTTGTAAGTCTAGTTGCCAGCCTAGCCTATGAATATAACGCCCATCGCATTGATAATCATAGGAGTCTTGGGCAGTCCTGCTGGTTTTGTTCTATAGGGAAGGGTTATGGTTTGGCAATATCTATTGTTTTATAAGCCTTACGGGGTTCTTAGTCAGTTTAGTGATCGCCAACAGACCTCCCATCCTACCCTGAAAGACTATATAGAAATGCCCGATGTCTATCCGGTGGGGCGCTTGGATCGTGATAGCGAGGGCTTACTGTTGTTAACCAATCATGGTTGGCTACAGCATCGGTTGTCTGATCCAGCCTTTGGCCATCCCCGTACCTATTGGGTGCAGGTGGAAAATAGTCCCGATCCAACCGCGTTGCAAGCCTTGTCTAGGGGGGTGATGATTCGCAACTATCGCAGTCGTCCGGCCCAAGTCACCTTGCTAGAGGAGGCTCCTCCACTGCCGCCTCGCCAGCCGCCCATCCGGTTTCGTCAGCATATTCCGACGGCCTGGCTAGAAATGACCTTATATGAAGGGAAAAATCGTCAAGTGAGACGGATGACGGCAGCCGTAGGGCTACCGACCTTGCGGTTGGTACGAGTTGCGATCGCTCATTTATCTCACAATGAGTTACAACCAGGCCAATGGCGACATTTAACGCCCAGGGAGGTGCAAGATCTTCAGGAAATCACTCACCAGAAGCAAAAGCCAAGGAACAAGTTACTCAAGGGCAAGCCCCCCTACTTGCCCTTGAGTAACTTGTTCCCCAAAGTGTTTATGATAATTTCCGTAATTTACCGGAGTGAAAAATACCCAGAGGTGGGTAGAATTGCCTTAGCTTATACCCACCTCACCATCACCCCCCTTAGGATGATCAAATGTCCACAGTGTCATTTTCACAATGTTGATGATCATCGATTCTGTCAGCAATGTGGCACTTCTTTGTTCCATAAGACCTGTGCTAACTGTGGTCATTTTGTTGAGTTTGATAGCTTAAATTGTCCTGAATGTGGCCATTTAACTGCCACCCTTTGGCAGGTGGAGCTGTTTCCGTCTCTGGATCAGCCAGAAGAAGATCCCTTGCTCCAATCTGTAGGGGCTTTGAATGCTGTAGTTGCTAACTCAGTCTTGTCTTTGGACAAGCCCAGTCCAGCCATAGAACTAACCTCAGCAGAAATCTTAAGTTGCGTTGAACAACTGATTCAAGGCATGACTGAACCTGGGCTCGTTCAGGGTTTTGAAGATCAGCCCCCATCATCGGCTGCCGGCCCAGTCTGGACAGTGGCAGATGATTCACCCGATCGGCAAGCATTACCTGCTCTACCCTCAGCTTTGAGGGCTTTTTTGGCAGAAAATCAGCGCTATCGCCTCCTAGATTCTGGCACTGCTACGGCTGAGAATGAAGCTTTAGAGCGATTTCAGCTCTTGGATCTAGAGCCTTTTGTGGTGTCGCCCTTGTCGATCTTGATGAGTCAGATGCAAGAGCTGACGACTCCAGCGGTGATGGGTAATCCTGGGGCGATTACGGCCTTTCTGCAAACCCAGCCCTTAGCAGTACCTTCCCTTGTCGAGCCTTACTTAGCCCTCCGGCAAGCCTTTCCCTTATTGTTGCCCCATCTTCACGATGCTTGGCAATCTGAGTGGGGGGTGGTGCTACTACTTGAAATCGGACGGCGCTGCCCAAGTTGACCCAGGTGTTAAGCCAAGCCACGGTGCATCCCCAACTTTTGGTTAATTGGTTCCAGCAAACTCTTGATTTTGCCGTTACTTGTATCCCTTGGCAATGCGGGGAAAGCCTATTCTCTGCTGATAATATCCGAGTTGAACATCAGCAAATTCTTTGTCTGGAGCGATTATGCTTTGCCCAGAATAATGAGATGGCTGCCGGTAGACTAACCATTACCAATCACCTCCCTGATTCGACCTTTTGGCATCAACTCCGTGAACTCTGGCTAGACTGGCTTGCACAGTTGCTTCCAGACCATGATCAAGCCCTAAGCCTGTTGGCCCGTCGCCTGGCAGAGCCAGAGACGATCAGTCAGGCCCAGTTGCAGAAATGCCTGTCTGATGTCAATCAGTGGCTAGCCCAAGCTGCTGGCCTCCAAGCCTGGGGGCCAGCAGCTGATCACTCAACTGGATCATCGGGGTTGTCGGACGGTGGGCCAGCAACGGTGATCTTGCCCGATCAGTTGTTGGCGATCGCAGCCTTTGGTCAAACCGATGAGGGTCGCGATCGCCACCATAATGAAGATTATTTTGTTATTGATCAGCAGATTCTAGAAACCACTAGCCCAGCAGGTCACCACCTCACAGTTCGCGGTTTATATTTGCTTTGTGACGGCATGGGTGGTCATGCCAGTGGGGAGGTGGCCAGCGCCTTAGCCGCCGATACGCTCACCCAGTATTTTGATACTCACTGGCAAGAGGAGTTCCCCGACGAATCCACAATGACAGAGGCTATTTACGCAGCCAACCACGCTCTATTTGCCGCTAATGAAGCCCAAGCAGGGACAGGCAGTGGCCGGATGGGCACCACAGCGGTAGTTGCCATCATCCAAAACACCGACATCCAAATCGCCCATGTGGGAGACAGTCGGATGTATCGACTGACTCATAAACAAGGTTTAGAGCAACTGACAGTGGATCACGAAGTGGGTCAACGAGAAATTCAACGGGGGGGTTGCGCCCGCAGTCGCCTATGCCCGCCCCGATGCCTATCAATTAACCCAAGCCTTAGGACCTCGTGATAATCAGGCCATTCTGCCTGATGTGCAACGGCTGAGTGCCACAGAAGATACCCTATTGTTGATTTGCTCCGATGGCTTAACAGACAATGGTTTGTTGGAAATCTATACCGAGAGTCATCTGTTGCCGATCTTAAATCGGCAAGTAACCCTGGAGCAGGGGGTGAATCGCTTAATCGATCTGGCGAATGAGCATAATGGCCATGACAATATCACCGTGCTGGCTATTTGGATGCAAGTTCAGTCCCAGATGCCAGGACTCTAATCCCTAGCTTATTGTCCTATTGACCTCATTCCCCGCTGATCTGTGGTTACTCTAACCCTCCTTGACCCCCGCCACCGCCACCCTTTACGCCAGTGGCGTTTTGCGGCAACCCGACAGATTAATGTGGGCCGATCGAAGCATAATCATATTGTCTTGCGAGATCTGTTGGTGTCTCGCTATCACTTAGAGTTGCGCCTAGTGGGGGGCGGCCCGGGCCAATGGCAGTGGGAAATGAACAGTATAGGTAGCAATGGCACCTTCCTAGATGGTCACTGGATGCGGGTGGCGGCTTTGAGGGATCAAAATATGATTCAGCTCGGCCTCACGGGACCTTTGCTCCGGTTTGAGCAACTCGCGCCGCCCAGATTGATGCTAGAGACAGATTGCGAAGAGATCCCAACAACAGCATGCCTTCATCTTGGCAATGCCGCCGATAATTTATTTTGTATTCACTGTGGTGAGCCCCTCCAGGTCCTCAAAACGATCAATGCCTATCAGGTCTTAAGGGTTTTGGGGGCCGGGGGGATGGGAACGACGTTTCTAGTGCTGCCACCGAGGACTTCTTCTTCTCGACCTCAAGCCCAAGTGCTGAAGGAGATGAAGACTGAAATTTTGCGAATTCCTAAGGCTCAGGAGTTATTCAAGCGGGAAGCTCGGGTTTTGCGATCGCTCCATCATCCTGGTATTCCCAAATTCTTCGATCACTTCAGCCAAGGCCATACCCAGTATTTAGCGATGGAGCTGATTCCCGGTCAAGACTTAGAGCAATGGGTGAATCGCCATGGGCCTCTGCCAATCCCCAAAGCCCTGAATTGGCTGATTCAAGCCTGTCACATCCTAGATTATCTGCATGATCAAAGCCCCCCTGTGATACATCGCGATCTTAAACCCAGTAACTTGATGGTGCGGATCCGAGATCAACGGATCTTCATTCTTGACTTTGGTACGGTTAAAGAAGCCAGCCTTTTACCCGGAACTCGCATTGCCGTTGAGGGCTATACTGCGCCAGAACAGGGCTTAGGGAGGCCACAAATCCAGTCCGATCTCTACGGTCTGGGCGCAACCTTGTTGTTTTTGTTGACGGGTCAAAGTCCCTTAAAAATTCTATAAAAACTTAGGGCAAGGCTATCGAGTCCATCTGACCCATATTTTGAGTATTCCGCCTCTCCTAAGGACGATCATCGAAAAAGCGACCCATCCCTATCCTGACTATCGGTTCCAAACAGCGTTAGAATTGGCTGCTTCTTTAGAAGCTTGTTCTCTATAGACTTAGTTTTTCTTAATTCAGACCGCTCCTTTGTGCGAGCCGTCCAAGGGTAGCAAGAGCCCATGAAGGCAGGAGTGCCAAAACCCGCTGGGATGATAGCCTATTTAGAAGGTCTGGGCATACTGTTAAGGGATTGAGCAGCCTTGATCCTAGTATGACTATGCCATGGATAACCTAACGCGATCACCGGTGATCAGGATCAATCCCATGGTGGTCAAAACTTGATATTAATCCCTTATCTTCCTGTATCTTGACGTTTTTATCTTTAGATATCCTATGCAATATCCACTGACCCTTAAATTTAAGCTGTTTGCCCTTGCGCCTCAAATCTATGTCAACGATGCTACGGGCAATTTGCTGCTCTATGTGCGGCAAAAGTTATTCAAGCTGAGAGAGCAAATCACCATTTGTGCCGATGAGGCCCAAACTCAACCGGTCTATTCGATCAGTGCGGATCGAATTATTGATTTTTCGGCCCGGTATCATTTTCGCGATCGCAACGGCACAGAGCTAGGCTCCGTCAAGCGCAAAGGGATGAAGTCGATCTGGAAAGCCCATTACGATATTGCCGGTGGTTCCAGTGAAGTCCCAGTATTGTCCATCCATGAGGAAAATCCCTGGGTCAAAATCATGGATGCCCTATTTGCTGAAATCCCGATCTTGGGACTGTTTACGGGCTATTTCTTTAACCCGACCTTTCATGTGACCCGGCCAGATGGCACCGTTGTCATGCATTTCAGCAAAGTCCCTGCCTTCTTGTCGCGGATCTTTACGATCAAGCAAGTCGATCAGATGACTGAGCAGGAGCAGCAACTGGCCGTCCTCAGCTTACTGATGATGATTTTGCTAGAGCGAAATCGGGGTTAAGGTTAGGGTCCCTAGGATGTTACACCCTAGGGACGATTGACTCTTTCTAGCCTTAGGTCAACAATAGACCACCGATAATAGGCGATCCATCGGCGAGTTTGAGATAGAATTGGGGTCCATCCGCACATTGATATATTGCCAGTCATGAGTCAAGGGACGCTATTTGATAAAGTTTGGGATCTCCATACTGTCGGGGTCCTGCCTTCGGGCCAAACTCAGCTCTTTATTGGATTACACCTGATCCATGAAGTCACTAGCCCCCAAGCCTTTGCCATGCTCGCCGGGCGTAATCTGAAGGTGTTGTACCCAGAGCGGACCGTGGCCACCGTTGATCACATTGTGCCCACGGCGGATCAAAGACGACCCTTTGCCGATGCCTTGGCGGAAGAAATGATGCAGGCGTTAGAGCAGAGTTGCCAAGAACATCAGATTACCTTTCACGATATTGGCTCTGGCAAGCAAGGTATTGTCCATGTGATTGCTCCAGAACAAGGTTTAACCCAACCGGGTATGACTATTGCCTGTGGTGATAGCCATACCTCAACCCATGGTGCCTTTGGTGCGATCGCCTTTGGAATTGGCACTAGCCAAGTTCGAGATGTATTGGCCTCCCAAACCCTATCCCTCTCTAAACTGAAAGTCCGTAAAATTGAAGTCAATGGCAATCTCAAGCCTGGTGTCTATGCCAAGGACGTGATTTTACATATCATTCGCAGCCTGGGGGTCAAGGGTGGCGTCGGTTATGCCTATGAATTTGCGGGCACGACCTTTGAGGCGATGCAAATGGAAGAACGAATGACAGTTTGCAATATGTCCATTGAAGGGGGGGCGCGATGCGGCTATATCAATCCCGATCAAATCACCTTCGATTACTTGCAAGGCAAACCCAATGCTCCCTCAGCCGCCGATTGGGATCGAGCCGTGGCTTGGTGGCAAAGTATTCGCAGCAATGCGGATGCTCTCTATGATGATGTGGTGGTTTTTGATGCAGCCACTATTCCCCCCACGGTGACTTGGGGTATTACGCCCGGCCAAGGCATTGGCATTGACGAAGTGGTACCCACCCTAGACGCCTTTACTGCTGCTGATCAGCCCCTGGCAGAAGAAGCTTATCGCTACATGGATCTCGAGCCTGGCCAGCCCATTCAAGGCACTAAGATCGATGTCTGTTTTATTGGCAGTTGCACCAATGGTCGGCTAAGTGACCTCCGGGAAGCAGCCCAATTTGCCCAAGGACAGCAAGTTGCCCCAGGGGTCAAAGCCTTTGTGGTTCCTGGTTCAGAACTGGTCAAACAACAAGCCGAGGCCGAAGGGTTGGATCGCATCTTTGAGCAGGCCGGTTTTGAATGGCGAGAACCGGGTTGCTCGATGTGTTTGGCGATGAACCCCGATAAGCTGCAAGGCCGAGAACTGAGCGCCTCTTCTTCTAACCGCAACTTTAAGGGACGTCAGGGATCCGCCTCAGGACGGACGCTATTGATGAGTCCGGCAATGGTGGTGGCAGCAGCGATCAAGGGCCAAGTCGCGGATGTTCGCAGTTTGATCTCCTCTTGATGAATTTGAAAAGAGGCTGATGCCGGGATCAGCATTGGGTGGAGATGGGCAACAAGGGCTAATTCTCAGGGGTTGGGAATCTTGGTAGTGGTGGCGATCTCTCTTTCATCACTCTAGGTAGAGGAGATCTAGGTTGTGGATATTCCCTCAGAGCTGTGTCTGTCTAATGAGGGTTAAGAACGACGCAAAATCAAGCTCAACCTATCCTGCTGCTAGAGTAACAGCAGAGTGTTAACACCTGCACAGAGTTATCGAGATTGGGTGAGGGCATGGTGGGCAAAGGTACCCCGTACACCTTGGGCATAGAGGTAGAGAAATACAATCCCAAAGAGGAGTGCTAAGGGATTAAAGGCTGCACTCAATTGCAGAATTTTGCTGATAGCAAAGTAAATCAGCATTATCAGGGCAGAGGCCCGATTCTTTTTATAAATTCCAAAGCTTAAGCCAGCCGCTAGCACAACATCAATTAATAGAAATCCCCCCTGCTCCCCTGCACTGAAGGCGACCACTAAGGTTAAAACACTGGTCACAATCCCAGCTATCCAAGCATTCTTAATATGTTGATTAGCCTGTCCTAAGGTCAAGGAGGGCGGTGTCCCGGCTCCTGTAGTCAGAGATGGCGAATAGACCGGAGCATGAGCGACATCTGGATTAGTGTTGGGATTGAACGTTTGATGGGCCAGGAGGGGAGGTTGAAACTCCGTAGCCGGCACCCCAGATTCTGATTGAGTGAGAGGGACTGGCGGCCTAGAGAAGGGTGGTGGTTGAAAGGGCGGCGGCTCAGAGACTGGTGGGGGGCGGGGGTGGTGCAGAAACAGCCTGGGGCTTGCTATCCTCAGGCTGGTGTTGGCGAGCAGTCTCAATGCCTTGATCAATGGCATGCAGTTGTTGCAGGATACTCTGTGTATCGGCTGGCCGGTCCTTGGGCAAGCGAGCGATTAAGTGATCGATTAAGCTCGCTAGACTTGCGGAGACCTGCGGAGCAGCGGCTCGCCATTGGCATTGATCATTATAGGGATCGTAAATACTACTATCCGTCGGTTCTTTGCCCGTGAGTAGATAGACAAAGGTTCGCCCTAGGGCAAAAAAATCTGACTGTTGCACTGCTTGTCCATTCATCTGTTCTGGGGGGGTAAACCCCATGGAGTGAATGCCAGTGACATTTTGGGCTTCCTGCTTGGCCATATAGGTTTGGGTAACTGCTCGCACAGCCCCAAAATCAATCAGAACCAATTGGCCATCGGGCCTGAGCATAATATTTGAAGGTTTAATATCTCGGTGAAAAAACTGCTGTTGAATGGACAACGTGCAAAATTGTAACGGTTTGCACTAGCCATTCAAGGGCTAACTGTTCACTAATGGGTCTAAATTGTCGCTGTTGCATATAGCCATAGAGATCTAAACCCTCTACTTTCTCCATAATCAGGCAGTGAACAGCGGCTTGGCTATCTCTGGGCCAAAAAATGAAAGAGCCATCTCGTTCAACCCGAGGAATGCCAGGATGATGCAGTTGACTCAAGACCTGAGACTCTCTAGTAAAGAGTTCTACGGCCTTGGGTTGGGTATCAGTTAGCACTTTCAAGACCTTAGGAATGCCACTGTTACCACTGCCCGTTACTCGCTGGGTTTCGAGGACTTCATAGGTTTTACCAAAGCCCCCTTGGCCAATGAGCTTCATGACCCGATAGCGGCCTTCTAGCAAGAGTTCTGAGCCACAAGTCTGGCAGAAAACGCTGGTGTCAGGATTGTCTGGTTGGCGACAATGAGGTGAGATACAGAGGGTCATGGCTAAAAATTTGTCACAATCAGTGCTTGTAGTGGGTCTGTTTATCCTCGAAATTGAGTGTCAGGGCGGGTTCTACATCCTAAATTAGATCTCAATCATATCTATCTTACCTAGCGATGCCCTTCCTCGCAGAGCGTACGATTCAGTGAATAAAATATTAGGTGCCCCTCGCGGTGAGAGCAACCAGGCCATTAGTCTGCAACTGTCTGCAGCAAAAGTTGATGGAGCTGTAGCAAAATTATGAGGACTATTCCCACCGTCAGGGCCAATCCTATCCAGTAAAAATCGACCCAAGGTTGGCGATGATCAAGGGCGATGCCCCCTAGCGCTGGGCCAATACAATAGCCAACGGCCCAACATAAGGAATTAATGGAAAGATAGACCCCGCGCATCGCCTCTGGTGCGAGGTCTGCCACTAAGGCAGAGGCGAGCGGGAGATAGGCGACAGTTGCGATCGCCAACACCCCCAACCCCACAATCGCCCAGAACATCACATCTTCAGCACTGATACCCACCAGAGCAATGGTCAGAAACCCGAAGCCCCACAAACCCACTGATAGCATCAACGCATGGGGAGCCGTCCAGCGCCGCAAACGGTAGGCAACAGGCAGTTGGCTGATCACCGTCAAACCCAAATGCCAGGTAAATAAACCAGTAATCGCTACCTCCGATAATCCCTGTCCCCGCCCAGCAAAGTTCTTGAAATAGAGGGGCATTGTGCTATGCACTTGAGATAGATACATCGTGATTAGAATATTGGCAGCCACAAAGGTCAGCAAGCGTCGATCTTGAAGCGCCACCAGCCATCCTTGCCAACCCAAACGGCTAGGGCGCAGAGATCGAGGTACCTCTTTAATGCCCACAAAAATAATGGCAAAAAAGATCAAAAAAGAAATGGCATCAATCACAAATAAGGTTCGATAGGCCTGGGTGAGAGCAATCCAGCTTCCTCCTAAAATAATCCCTCCCCCCAAACCAGTACTATCGGCAAGGCGAGTGAGAGTATAGGCAGTACGACGTTCTTCCCCTATACTCAAATCCGCCACCAAGGTTTCCATCGATGGCCAATATAAGCCCACCCCAACCCCATCAGCAAATTACCGCCAATGAGCAACGTCAAGTCTTGGGAAAGCGCAATCCAACCCAGCCCCCCCCGCCGAGATCAATACCGATAACAATAGGGTGCGTCGACGTCCCCAGCCATGGGAGTCGGTCATAGAGCCGCCCAGTACCCGTCCCAGCACCCCAGACAGGGAACCACTACTGATGGCAAACCCTACAGACGTGGCAGACAGGCCCACTTGATTCACAAAAAAGATCTGGAGAAAATACAGGGTGAAACCAGTCCCGATTTGAGATAGCAACCGCCCCCAAACCAGGATCCATACCTCTGGTCTAAGATGAGGAAGCGAAAATGGCCTCTGGCGATCCCCAGGAAAATTCATGATTTTTGGCCTTCGCCGCAGAATAAACTGGAGTATATAAGCAAGTTTAGGAAAGGCTGTGACAAGATTCTTATTGGTAACTGATCTGGACAATACACTGGTGGGGGATCAAGCCGCCCTCGAACGACTCAATCAACAGTTAATGCAACTTCGACAAGAGCAAGACATCCTGCTAGCCTACTCTACCGGACGTTCTCATGACTCTTATCTGAAGCTCAAAGCAACCGAACCTCTCTTAGACCCAGATGCCTTGGTGACCTCTGTGGGCACGGAAATTTACTATCAAAATAGTCGCACTCCAGATCCAGACTGGTCTAGAACGCTCGATAATGGTTGGGTCCGGGAGGATATCTTGGCGATCACGGCTCATTTTCAAGACTTAGTACTCCAGCCTGCTTCAGAACAGCGCCCCTATAAAGTCAGTTTCTATTTAGCACCTCACTTAGCCTCAGATCTAGTTCCTCGCTTGAAAGTTGCGCTACATATTCGGGGCTTAGATACCAAAATTGTCTATAGCGGCGGCAAAGATCTAGATATTCTCCCCCTTGGTGGTGATAAGGGCCAAGCGCTGCTATTTCTGCGTGAACAGTTCGATATCTCCGCTGAGCAGACCATTGTCTGTGGTGATTCAGGCAATGATCAAGCCTTGTTTAGTGTTGGCAAAGAACGGGGGGTTGTGGTGGGTAATGCTCAACCAGAGTTGTTGCAATGGTACAAGGAACATGGGGCTGATTATCATTATCTGGCAACCAGATCCTGTGCAGCAGGTATTCTCGAAGGGCTGCATCATTTTCGATTGCTATCATGATCGGTTACCTCAAGGGCCAAGTCGTTGCTTGGCACCGCCATAGCAGTAACCGAACGATGTTAACCCTAGAGGCCAATCAGATTGGTTACGAGCTACAAGTCCCTAGCCGTTTTCGCCAGCAACTGGACCCAAAGGCAGAGGTCATTCAGGTTTTTACGCATCTGCAAATCCGCGAGGATCAGTATGTTTTCTTTGGATTTGCATCGATAGCTGAGCGGGATCTGTTCCGGCAGTTGATTGCTGTTAGTGGTATTGGTCCTCAATTAGCCTTAGCATTAATTGACACCCTAGGCTTTCAAGATTTAGTGCAGGCAATTGTGAGTAGCAATACCCGACTCTTGGCGAAGACACCAGGAGTGGGGGCAAAAACCGCAGAGCGGATTGCCTTAGAACTACGCACTAAACTAGCTGAATGGCGCACCCAAGCTGGCTTCACTCCCTTACCCAGTGCTGGACCCATTGCTAGTATTCAAGAGGACGTAGAAATGACCTTGCTGGCCTTGGGGTATACCAGCCAAGAGGTGATGGCTGCCCTGCAAGCCGTGGGAGAAACATCGGCCTTGGGTAAAAACGCTGATACAGAAGCCTGGATTCGAGGGGCAATTGCCTGGCTCAGTCAAGGGGAGCCTTAGCAAGGAAAACTTTAGGAGGGTCGGGGTTGGGTCGTCCGCTGTAACAGGATCAGGGTTGCCACTATCCCTGCCAACTGGCCGACGATGACATTCATACAAGCTTGGATTACAAATAAATCAATGGGTTCGACTAACTGATTAGGATTGAGGCTAAACACGGCTACCCCTTGGGAAATCGCCTTGCCAATAATCGCCCCTACTAACCACTCCCCGCCGATAACCGTCACTAAGATGCCCACTAAATCTGTAATCAGAACAGTTTTGAGTAGCCTTAAGGTGCCCGCTTTGGAGGGTTGAGAGGACGCTGTCTTGGCCAAAAATCGACGTCCCCACCGGGTATAGTGAAAACTCCAATACACACTCACCCCTAGCAGCAGAATGCCACAGACCGTAAAGAATAGACCGATGCCACTAATGGGGTTTCTCGCTTGGGTTGTATTCGCAGCTCGACTGAAGAAGGCAAACAGTACGGTAACACCAGAAACCACCACCAGCACCAATTTAATCCAGAAGCTGATCCAACCCACAAGGCGAAAGGTACTGCCCAGATTCCTGAGGTTTGGCGACTGGGTTAGAGCATCAGAGGATGGAGACATAGAGCGCGGTTAATCCGGTAGGTTATATTGGCTAACAATCCGTTGGGCAAATTCAGGGACATGGGCAGCTAGCTTCTTTGGATAGTTGCGCTTGACGTAAAGGTAGTTGCGGGTAAAGTGAGAATCAATGGAGAAGCGAGCATATTCTAGACCTCGGGGGCCAATTTTGTCGATCACAACGCCCATCAGCTTGGCAGCCCACATGGGGAGGGTCACTCCTTTGTCATAGGCAGGAATGCTGTTTTGGACAGCACTATGTCGATCGCCTTCTGCCATGACGGGTTGGGTCTCTAGTTGATCGGTAACTAAATCCAGCATTTCCTGCCCGGTTTGGTTGCGCACGACTAGCCATTGCCAACCATAGGGGGAACCCATATAACCCACTACCAAATCTGCAAGGGAATTCACATAGTCAAAACAGCTCATGCAAGAGGGGGCAAAAATATCTTTGAGTTGGTTAGTCTTCAAGCCAAAGAATGGCACCATTTCGATGGACCCGTCTTCATGCTTGAAATGGACTCGAAAGTCTTGCATGAATTCGTAATGAACCACTGTCTCTGGGGAGCGGCTGGTGGTTTCTAAAAATTTCTGCAATCCGGCTCGATTAACATTGTCGACGCAAGGGGTACCCAAGACATAGAGTTTTTCTAGGCCCAGGCTGTCTTGCACTGTTCGTAGGGCTTGAATTTGGCAACCCACACCAATCACCAACAACCGCTTCATTCCTGATTGTTCAATTTGTTCTAAGACTGACAAATTAGGAGATAAGGTGGGCTTATTCACACGGGCAGCCAGGACTGCTTCTGGGGTCCGAGCGATAACGGGGTGGGGCTGAAAGCGGTCGGTTTCTGTGTTTTGCACACAGACTACTCCCTCCACCTTGCCCTGCTTGAGCATCTCGATGGCAATGGTACTGACAATACCAGTCCATTGCGCACCTGGAATCGGGTCTATTTTGCGCGCCGTTAGCATTTGATTGCTCACCCCAAAATACCAATCATCGGGGTTGTCTAGGTTGCGGCTGCGACCATGGGCTTGCTCCTCTAGCTCAGCGATCTGTTGGTTGAGAAAGGCACAGGCATCTTTAACGTAGTGGATATAGTAGGTGTCACAGAGGCCACATTCGCTGCAGAGTTCTTTGGCGGGACGGGGGCTGTTGGGGTTGAGGGCTTTGGCTTTTAGATGGGGTGGTACCGAGGTCATAATTTAAGTGGGGTTGTGACTCAGCACCCGGGTGGCAAAGACCAGTCTGTTCAGATGCTGACTGAATAAAATTCAAGTGAAGCATTCCGATTGTAAACAGTTTAGGGACAGCAGCGGAAGAGGGGCTTGACTTTGCGATCGCACTTCCCCCATTCCCGAGCTTACTGACCAAGACCATTAGATTCACTTTCAGGAGCGACCCCTCAGTGTTTTATCCCTGAGAGTTAAGGGGAATACTAAGAGAAATCACCTCTGGTGCCCAATTGCTGGCCAGGGGAGCAGTCTTTCCTCGAAACCTAGCCCGGACAGTTTTGTGATCCCATGCAAGATGGTGTGAGTAACTTAGAAACAACCCTTGCTTGGCTCCCTTCTGCTAGGCCCCTGTCTACCTTTGGCCTTGAGGATTGCCTAGAGTCTCATCCCTTCAATCTTGCGGACTTTCTGGAGACAGAAGAGAGCCGTGAGCTGTCCCGACAGCAAGTCGCTCCTTCCTTTGCTGCGGATCAATTGATGAATTTATCCCCCAGTCAAGTCTGGCAATTTGCCTGGTTGGGAATTTTAGCCCCGATGCGGTCTTTACAGCTAGTACGGCAGCAACTCTCTGGCAGCTTATGCCTGATCAAGCTGGGCGGGTCTTGGATTTATTGGCTGATCAGCAATTGCTGACCAAGGGCAGATCATTTCAACAGATGCCTGTATATAGTCTGCATGATTACGCTCGGCAATTAGCGCAAGATTTACTCCTAGAAGAATATTCTCCAGATATTCCCACCCATCTCAAAAGCTTAAATCTTACCGCTAGACAAGCCCATCGGATTTTACTAAAACGCTATTTTGCAACCACTCAAGGAGGACTCTGGCATAGCTTGGCAGATGATGGCTATATTCATGCCCATCTCACTTGGCATTTTCAGCAAGGGGGTGATCAGCATTGCATTCATCGGTTGTTAGCGGAGGAGACGGCTGCAGGAACCAATGGTTGGTACGAAGCCTGTGATCGTAAGGGCTACTTACCGACTTTTTGCAAAGATATTCATCAGGCTTGGCAGCTCGCCGAGCAATCTTATGCAAAGGCACCAACGGAGGCCATTGAGTTGCAATGTCGCTATGCGCTGATGTTGGTATCCTTGCAAAATGCGATCGAAAATATTCCACCCCAGTTAATCGCGACCTTGGTGGAGAAACAGCTTTGGCGGCCCGACCAAGCCATCGCTCATCTGGAACTGGCGCAAGATTCCCATTATCAGGCCCGGTTGTTACAAGCCCTGATTCCCCATTTGCCCAGCTCTTTTTCTGTCTATATTTTACAGGCGATTCACAGCTTGCCAGACCTAGGCGATCGCAGCCGTTCCCTTTGTCTCTTGGCTCCGCACTTCCCCCCCTTGCTCTGCTTGGAGCTGCTCAAGTCTATTCAAAATTTACCGAGTGACCATTACCGCGCTCTGGTGCTTTGTGAAGCAGCGTCGAGCTTGCCTGACCTAGCCTTGGTGCCGATGCTGGATCTTCTCCATAGCTTTGAGGACCCCAATGCCTATCTGACCGTTGCCGCTGGTCTGGTGACCCGTTGGCCGGACACCATTCCTCAAGTGTTAGAGACCCTCAGCCAACTGCCCCCCTCCCCGGATCAAGATCCTCAACTCTTGGCCCAAGTCTGGCATGCCATGGCCAGGGCTGTGCCTGAGACGGCTCTCTCTCAGCTCACCACTCACTGCGATGTCCATTGTGATCTGACCATCCAAGCAGATGTTTATGGATTGTTGGTGCCTCGTTGGCCCCATCTGTTGGGCAATGCCTTTCAACGGGCTTGTAAAATCCCTGATGAATGGGCCTGTGCGATCGCCTTGGCTCGGCTCGCACCCTATCTGAGTGCGATTGATCTACATCTGTGCTTTAACATTCTCAAGAAACTCGAGCAAGAAGCCGCCACGGTGATCGTGATGGCAGCCTTGAGTCCCTATCTACCCCAGGAGCTATGGCCCGAGCTGTTAGAACGAATTAAAACTCTCTCCCAAGAACATTGCCGTTATCAGGCTCTGCGACAAATTCTACCGGTGCTGCCCGAGGCGTTGCGATCTCAAGCCATTTACATCGGCTTTTCCCTCACCCACAAACCAACCCAAACCCTAGCCTTGACGCATCTCGCCCTAGAAGATAGTTCCTTATTGCCCAAGGTCTTAGAACTGATTGATAATAGCCCCGATCCGACCCTTCAGGCCGAGACCTATCGCTTGCTGGCCTTGCAATGGCCAAGATTTCTACCCCAAGCTTTACAGGCTACCACCGCAATTGCAGCCTTACCTGCCCGCCGCCATGCCCTCCAGCAGTTGGCACCCCATTTACCTGAACTCCTACTGCAAAAAGCATTTGCCAGTTTGATCCGCAGCAAAGATCGAGAAGCCCAGAAAACCTTGCTCAACCTCCTGCTTCCATTTTTGTCCCCCCCCTTACTGCTGCAAACCTTAGCGTTATACAAAACCTATTGTGATCCAACCCCCTATGCCAACGCTATCAGCCAACTAGAGGCTCGGACCCAAAGACAAGAGGCTTTCCAGCTCAGTTCCAGCGCTGCCCGCACCCTCAGCCTTAAATTCCCTTACCACTTATTTACCAGAAGATTTATTGACCCAGAGCTTATTCGCAGCGACTAATTTTGTGGATGATCAATGCCGCGCCAAAACCTTAATTCAACTCTTTCCTCAACTGCATCCCCCTCGCATTGACCATCGCCTATGGTGTGAACTCTTGCATTCTTTGCCCCATACTAAACAAGAAGACTTCTGCCATAACCTATTTAAATTAATGCCCATTATGATTGAGCTAGCGGGGCCAAAAATCTACGAAAAAACAATTCGAACCCTCCAGACCATCAGTGATCAATGGCATCGAACAAGGGTCTCATGCTAGCCCTGTACCCGCCTTGCTGAAACTACCCTAGGTTCAGAGATGCTCATAATTGGCCTTCACAATCGTCCAGCCCCAACTGTTTACGGGCTAAGTTGACCCGCCACCTCTTCCATATTGAGTTCTAAAAAGCGATCCACCGACTGGTACATCCAACGAATAGGTAATTTGGGATCAGCACAGGCTTTCTGAAACCCCAAGGCTTGAGCGAGATCTTCATAACTGGGATGGATAATCAAAGTATGCATATCCCATAAATTCGGAAAATCTTGATCGAAGTTTCACCATGGTCTGCTGGGCATCTCGCAGAAAAATGGACCCGGTAATACTGGCGATAAGGGCGATCAATCATCCAACTGCGCACAAACACAGCTCGGCAGCTTAAGTCCCCAGGGGATGCCATCAAAAATGGATCGACCGCCGTGACTTGACTCAAATGAAGTCCTTGGCTAGGAGGACTAAAGAACTTAGCTTCTGAAATAGATTGGGTAGGATAGAGGGCATAGAATCCCAGAGGATTGTGATTGTCACCCCGACGGAGGACCCGCATCCCCGTAGCATAGTGTTCGGCCCAATCGCGAAGAATATTGGCGATCCGATAGGGAGAAGCCTTAAGACTGCGATTCAGCCATTGATAATTACTGGCCAAGAGATTGGCAATGGGCACCGCATCGCATCGGGGGTCAAACTGATCTGGCTCTAGGAGAATATGCAGCTCTTGAAGATTAGGATGCAGCAGCTCTGGCGGAGCTTGAATTTCAATTTGGGTGCAATTGCCATCAAAGCGTTTACGAATCAATCCTAGGACGGCTAATTTATCGAGCATCATGCCTGCAGAACGATTACTCCCCTGCTCTTGATCGCAATAGAACACCTCGGCGACTTCCTTGCAGCTACAGGTGAACCAGCCTTGGGGCAAGGTCAACTCAGTCAAGGGCGGTTGCAGCGGTATTCGCTTAAGCTGAGAGTCCTTCAACAACAAATATATCCACAGCCGCAGAAAATATTTAGTCTGCTGCTGAGTGATACTGACTTGCTGCATCAGCAGGAGGGTGTAGTGCTGATATTTTGCTGGGGATAGCCACTGCTCTAAGGGCTGCGCATTCATGACTTGCCAGTTAAGAGTCACGGTGGAAGGGAGCCAGTATAGTTGCTGTGATTAGAGTTACTGTGATTCTGACTATATCATTCCCATTCCCTAAGCTTCACCTTCCTTCACCTTCCGGGTGTAGTTAAGGGTGAACCGTCTGTAAACAAGCACCCCTCGCAGCGCTCTTGCTAGAGCATCGATCGGTTCATTGGGAGTATTCTGCTATCGGCCACCTCGTTGTTACTCCGGGCCACAGGTATGCCAGCTTGCTATGCAGAGGGCGGCTATACCGCTCATGAAACCATCCAAAAGGACAAACAATATAAGGCTCAGGCGCTACCCTTTTGCCCGCCAAGGGCTTGTATCGGTAGATCGCGAAAAGCTGAGGTCAATGATCCAATCCTAGCTCAATGAACGTTGTCATCACGACGTGAGGAAGGAGTCTATCCATTCACTGGCTGCTTACATTTAGAAGGCGCTTTTCCTAAGCTCACAAAGCTTTATCCTCAACCTCGCCTGTCATCACCACCATGGTTGAGCGCTAACGAGCTGAGGACAATAAATCTTAAAGAAAACATTACCCTGCATTATGCCAATTTTAATTACAAATGGGTATCATTAGATACAGAAATAAATCGTTCATCTTGCATGCCTTGCTGGGTTCAGGTTTTTGACTTAGGTGAGTGAGCAAGACGGAAGTAAGGCTGTCACCTGAAGGAACGCGCCTCAACCCAATACTTTGTAATCAATGAGGCCAGACATGAAACTTTCTTATCGGGGTGTTGAATATCACACCAGTGCTCCTCCCTTAGAAATCACTAGCACAGAAACCATCGGTTGCTATCGCGGTGTTCCCTACCAACGCCACCTTTACAAGGCTGTTGCTAGCTCTTCCTTTGTGTATACATTAATGTACCGAGGGGTTGAATATCGTACCGGCAGCTATCCAGAGGTTGTTGTTACGCCTGATAGCCAGCCTCAAGTCGTTATGGCTCCATCACCTGAGACAACAGCTCTACCTAGTTTGGCGAGAGAACAGGACTTCTCCTTGCCCATTTTTCCTGAAGCTTTGAGCGATGTTGCTGGATTAGATAAAGTTCATGATGCTTATATTCGCAAAAGTTTAGAACATCGTTTGGCTGTCGCCAGAGAAAAAGGAGACGAGACGCTGATTCAACTGTTAGAAGCAGAAGAACAATATCAAGCTGCTTAGCTTAGACCCCTCCCTGTGGTCGACTAGACTTCTTGAGATGTTTACTCAAAACAACACATCTCAAGAAGTTCTGTTTGAGTGCTGATAAGGCTGGGGCGACCTACTCTGTCATGCAGTCTAGATGGCCAAAGTCAAGTTTATGCGCTACAAAAAAACTGGGTATCTTCAGGAAGACTTGTGAGAAATCTAAGGGATACTACTACATGAAGCGTTAGACTGCATCGCTACCAAAGAAGGCTTTATCCATTAGAGTCTGCTCTCGGCATACTCGCCTGTGACTGCACCAGCAAGCCTCTATTCGCTTGTATCGCTCATAGTGACCTAATGTTCTTGGGCGCAGGTTCTGGTCAAAAAAGGACTTAATTAACTGCTAGAAATCATGATTGAAGCGATCAAGTCCGGTCGTCAAGGGGTCTTATTTCCCTTAAAATATAGCTTGACTGAACGTCTTCGACCTATTTATTTGGTAGTGGCCCCAGCCTCTTTTCGGCTCTCTGGGAATTAGCGGGATAGTCCCTACCATAGTTATGGGATTACCAGTTACGGTTGAATGTCATTTTTCGCAAGGTTACTAATGGCTTCTGCACCGACTGGAGGCGGGATCTATTTGCTGATGTTCGTTTATCAATGCCGGAAAGCGTCAGGGTCTCTCCGCTTTTCAAGCGATTACTGCTGCTTTGAATCCGGTCAAATCCCTATTTTCTCTATGTTGAGCAATTATTTATACTTTCATTGCGCCATGGTCTTCCTATGACTCTTAAAAACCAGATCTTCATTGTCTTACTCTTGTTTATCCCCATCTCTATTGTTGCAGAAAAACTGGAATGGGGACCCCTTGCTATTTTTGCGGCCTCAAGCTTAGCCATTGTGCCGCTCGCCGCTTGGATGGGCACCGCCACAGAAGAAATTGCTGTGGTCATTGGCCCTTCAGCGGGGGGGCTACTCAATGCTACCTTTGGTAATGCAACGGAACTAATCATTGCCTTCATTGCCCTGAAGGCGGGGTTGGTGGATGTGGTCAAAGCCAGTATTACTGGTTCGATCATTGGCAATCTGCTCTTAGTGATGGGGTTGGCCATGCTCTTGGGTGGTTTACGCTTTAAGGAACAGACCTTTCAGCCCGTCGTGGCCCGTGTAAATGCGTCCTCAATGAATTTGGCAGTCATTGCCATACTTTTGCCTACTGCGGTGCAGTTTTCTTCCGAGGGGCTTGATGCTCAGATACTGCAAAAGCTGTCCATTGCCGTGGCCGTGGTTTTAATTTTTGTCTACGGTCTAACATTGCTTTTTTCGATGAAGACTCATAGTTATCTCTACGATGTTGGGATCGCTGAAATTGAGCCAGATTCTAATTTGGCAAAGGAATCAGACCAAGAGGGCCATGGCAATAAAAAACTCAGCTTTTGGATCGGTATTCTGCTGGCGGCTACCCTTGCTGTCGCTGTAGAATCTGAATTTTTAGTCGGTAGTTTAGAGGCAGCAACTGAGCAAATCGGCCTTACCCCTCTATTTACAGGTGTGATTTTATTGCCCATTATTGGTAATGCTGCTGAACATACAACAGCAGTGACCGTGGCCATGAAAAACAAAATGGATCTATCGGTTTCTGTTGCCGTGGGTTCTAGTTTGCAAATAGCTCTCTTTGTCGCCCCAGCGCTAGTGTTGGTGGGTTGCTTGATTGGCCAACCGATGGATCTAGATTTCAATCCCTTTGAACTGGTTGCTGTTGCTGTTGCTGTTTTAATTGCTAACTCGATTAGCTCAGATGGCCAATCCAACTGGCTAGAAGGTACTTTGCTGTTGGCGGCTTATGTTGTGTTAGCGCTGGCCTTTTATTTTCATCCTGTTACATAGCGAGTGATAGGTACGGCGACCAAAGTTCATCCTGGAGCAGATCATTAAAGAATTTTGGTCCGGCAGCTTTTTAGGGTTTTTGATCTGAGGGAAGGGACTCTGGACCACTAACTGATGCTAGGTGACTTACCATGGGGAGAGTCTTGCTTCCAGAGGCTCCTCTTGTCCTGATCACTGTCGTAGATTTTGAGTATGAATCCAGGTTCGCGCCGTTATCACATCATTACCTTTGGTTGTCAGATGAACAAGGCTGATTCTGAACGGATGGCTGGGGTGCTAGAAGATATGGGGTTTGTGTGGACAGAGACTCCCGATCAAGCCCAATTGGTTCTCTATAATACCTGCACGATTCGAGACAATGCAGAGCAAAAAGTCTATTCTTATCTGGGGCGTCAGGCGAAGCGGAAACAAACTGAGCCGGATTTAACGCTGGTTGTAGCAGGCTGTGTAGCTCAACAGGAGGGAGATGCGCTTTTACGGCGTGTACCGGAGTTAGATTTAGTCCTGGGCCCACAACATGCCAATCGCTTGCAAGATCTGCTTGAGCAGGTGGCGGCGGGTCAACAAATTGTGGCGACGGAGCAGATTCAGATTGTTGAGGACATTACGAAGCCACGTCGGGATAGCCAGGTCACCGCTTGGGTCAATGTGATTTATGGCTGCAATGAGCGCTGTACTTATTGTGTAGTGCCCAATGTGCGGGGTGTGGAGCAGTCTCGTTCGCCAGAGGTCATTCGTGAGGAGATGGTCCGACTGGGTGAGCAGGGCTATAAGGAGATCACGCTTCTCGGCCAGAATATCGATGCCTATGGTCGTGACTTGCCCGGTGTGACTGCCGGAGGACGGTATGAACATACCTTGACGGATTTGCTCTATTTTGTCCATGATGTGCCTGGAATTGAGCGAATTCGCTTTGCTACTAGCCATCCGCGCTATTTTACAGAGCGTCTGATTCATGCCTGCGCGGAGCTACCCAAGGTCTGTGAGCATTTTCATATTCCCTTTCAATCGGGAGATGACGAGTTGCTGAAGGCGATGGCACGGGGTTATACCCAAGCGAAATATCGCCGAATTATTGATAAGATTCGCGATCGCATGCCCGATGCCTCTATTACTGCTGATGCGATTGTTGGTTTTCCTGGCGAAACAGAGGCTCAATTTGCCCAAACCCTGAAATTGGTTGAGGATATTGAATTTGATCAACTCAATACAGCAGCCTATTCACCCCGTCCAGGAACACCGGCGGCCAGTTGGGACAATCAACTGAGTGAAACCGTTAAAGCTGATCGTTTACAGCGGTTAAATCATTTGGCTAATCAAGGGGCAGCAGCGCGATCGCAACGCTATGCCCATCGGATCGAAGAGATTTTAGTCGAAGACCAAAACCCCAAAGACCCAACTCAAGTAATGGGTCGAACACGAGGCAATCGCCTCACCTTTTTTGCCAGTGACATTCATCATCTACGGGGCCAAACCATTCCCGTTAAAATCACTGAAGTCAGGCCCTTTAGCCTCACAGGAGAACCCCTAGACGCCAAAAAAGGCCTGAATTGGTAGATCCACTCGCTGCTTCAATCATCCATTCATAGATATGGTTGCTTCAGATCAGAGTCTGAACCTTTTTGTGCACTCCAAAATTAGCAGTTCTACAAGCGACAGAGGATATCTAACCCCTATTCAACTTGAAGAAAATCGTTGGAGTTGGAGCACTCTAGATCACCCCAAGACAGCTCCACTGACCTGTCCGCTGTTTGGGGGTAAGGTCATTTCTTCACTTTCTGCTCTTTTTGCATGCACTTTTGAACCCCGGTTGCTCTCATAATCACTAAAGCAACGATAGCTTACGCTTTTTCAGCAAGCTCTAGGTAAGATTCAGAACTTCAACGATCCGTCCCTTGCTCAAGAAGCTATCCGACCTTAGGGCAATCTCACTTCTGCCACTCCGACGAATTTTTGCGCCTGCATCAAAGCAAGAAAATTATCGAGGGGCGACAAATCACAAGCTTCGCTATTGGCAGCGGTGGTGAGGTAATGGGTTGGAATCACTAACTTCGGGTTCAGCGTATCAATGGCAGTCTTGGCTTCTGCTGCTGTATAAGCTTTGGCACCGCCCCCCACAGGAATAAGCAGGATATCAGGACGACCCATAAGAATGCTCTGATCGGTTGTGATCGGAGAGGCGATGCCACCTAGGTGAACGATATTCATACCCCCTTGGATCCATTTCCAAGCGACATTGGTCCCAAAACGATAGCCATTCACCC
Organism: Acaryochloridaceae cyanobacterium SU_2_1; assembly: GCA_012030735.1. Taxonomy (GTDB): domain Bacteria; phylum Cyanobacteriota; class Cyanobacteriia; order Thermosynechococcales; family Thermosynechococcaceae; genus Acaryochloris. The sequence goes on along the minus strand of JAAUUW010000009.1, from coordinate 13,007 downwards.
GGTCATGAAAGCTGCGAATACCTTGTAATTCGAGTCCATTGGTCTGGTATGCTCCGGCTTCGAAGAGGAGCTTGGGTTGCCTGGCAAGCCCTCAACAACCCCCTCATCTAAAAGGCGACTGCTGATTAAGACTAGGTCGCTGCTCACTAAGGGTGCCCGATATTTAGCGGTGCAACCGCTGGGTCGAAAGGGGTTTACCAATACTTGTACTCCGCTACCGGAAAACAAGAAGCAAGTATGTCCTAGCCATCGAATATTGAGTGAGCCTGCTGCCTGGACTGGTTGGGATTGCCAATGGGCTGTGATACCAGCTCCTAAACCTGCGATTAATCCCGCTTGTGCGTAATGCATGAACCGACGGCGCTTCATAGTCTCCTTGCTCTGTAATAGGTCTGATTTAGAGTCATTTAATAATAAATTGCTTTAGGTTGGGCGCTGCAGTTGGTTCAAAAAATTTTTGAGTAACTGCTTCCCCGCCCCCGTGAGAATGCTCTCTGGATGAAATTGGACGCCTTCAATATGAGGATAGTTCCGATGGCGCACCCCCATAATTGTGCCATCTTCAGTCCAGGCAGTAATTTCCAAGTCTTGAGGACAGGTTTGTTTGTCAATGACCAGACTATGATACCGAGTCGCGGTAAAAGGATTTTCTAAACCTGCAAAAACACCTTGGCCGGCATGGAGGATGGGTGAGGTTTTGCCATGCATCAGGGTTGTCGCCGAGACAATGGTACCCCCGAAGACTTGGCCAATGCTTTGATGCCCTAAGCAGACACCCAAAACTGGTGTGTTGATGCCCATGGTTGCAATGATCTCAAGAGAGATACCTGCATCTGTAGGTCGACCAGGCCCAGGGGAAATGACGATGGCATCAGGCTGGAGAGCCTTAATTTCTGCTAAGGAGATCTGATCGTTTCGATAGACCTGGATATCTTGAGCAACGGCAAATTCAGACCCTAGCTCTCCCAAGTATTGGACTAAGTTATACGTGAAGCTGTCGTAGTTATCAACAACCAGGATCAAGGGTTTTGCTCCTGTGGATCAAAAAAACTATTCCTACAACTTATCTTGTTTGGCTATTTTTGTAGTCATGGGCCTTAAATTTCTTCGCTGCTAACGGTCATGCTTATAGAGATAAAGCTTGAAACAAGGGTGGCAGTAGTAAAAATGAAGCAATCACTAAGGCGGCGATCGCAGACACCAACACCGCTGCTGCCGCGCAGTCCTTGGCGATTTTGGCTAATTCATGATACGTGCGCTCTACCGTGAGATCAACCACGGCCTCTAAGGCGGTATTCAAGAGCTCCATCACCAAGACCAAACCGCTGGTTAAGGCAATCACCGCTAGCTCAACGGATTGCAGGTGCAGCAGCAGACCTAAGCTCAGGCCAATGCTACCGATCAGGGTATGAATGCGAAAATTTCGCTGCGTCGAAAAGGTATAGCTTAAGCCTGCCCCGGCATATCTAAAGCTGGCAAATAAATTGGGTGCGACTCGAAAGGATAAGCTACGTCGCCCTTGTACTGAACGAGCTTCTGTATCACCTTGCGGAGAAATTAATGATTTATTTGACATAACTTTAATATTTTCCAACGATTTTAACATTGTCTGGCTTGTAAAAGCTGGATCAGTCTTGATGGAAATAACCTGTCAAGTCAGCCTGGGTTCAATGTTTAATAGCATTTCTAGGGAAGGATGATCTGTTCTTTTTGCGACTGTTGATCAGTCGTTAATAGAGTTTGCCCTGAAATGGCCAAAAGATATCTTTGGGACTAGCCAGAGGAACTGGATGGAGTTCCAGAGCTCATAGCGACGAAGCCTATCTGCTGCAGTAATTGGTCTTGTTGCGCCAACATCCGATCAAGTTGGGCTTGGTCCGGATGATCCCATCCCAGCAGGTGTAATAGGCCATGGCTAGCCAGCCAGACCAGTTCTTGGCTAAGGGAATGTTGATGTTGGGTCGCTTGTCTCGCTGCCGTTTCGACGGAAATGACAATATCACCCAATTCTAAAGGCTCTTCTGTTTCTAGTATTAAGGGTGTTTCTAGATCTAGGCAGGCAAAGGCAAGGACATCGGTGGGCCGATCCTGGTGCCGATAGAGGGCGTTTAAGCTGCGAATTTCTGCATCGTTGGTGAAGCGCAGGCTAAGCTCATAGGCCTGCATGGGGGAAAGATCTGGTCCGAGGTAAACAAACCACTGATTAAACCAATCTGGCCAGGGGGCATGGCTAATTTCCAGCACCGCCGCCTTGAGGCTTGCAGCTGCTAGTTGTTCAGCCGCAGGCATCGTGGGGGTGATCAAATCTTCCAGATGCCATTGGAGATGGGGAGTAACGTCCATGCTTTGGGTTAATCAATGACCTCAGGTTTGCTCTGGACTTGCCATGTTATTCTCAGTTTCTGTTAGGGAGTCTCTTAGCGGGTCAAATAGGATAAGCCGATTAATAGCGCTAGGACTCCCACAACGGTCAACCCATATTCAATCAAAGATTGTCGAGGCTTGCGAACCATATTCCGCATCGCATATTTGGTATAGCTGCCGCTGCCGCTGGGTTGAGGTGCTCCTCTGGAGGAGCAGCAATCGGGGTATGGGTTGCATCTGGCGTTTCAAGGCGTTGATCGTCAGTGATAGCAGGTTCAGAACTCATGATTTCTCAAGGATTGAAACAACAAGAGAGTCGGTAGAGGCGAATCGACAGGGAATTGGTGTTGAATCAGGGGTTTAGGATTCAGAGAAGGTACCCTTACTGTAAAGGATTTACTCAGGTCTGGCAGCCTTTGGTTCTAGAGGAGGTGATTTGATCGGTATTTTCTAATCTTGCAGGTTGAAGCTGGTTCGAGGATGTTGATGCTGGGCCTAAGAACCGATGGTAGCAACCTGTCGGGCTGGATCGAGTAAGCCTTGAAAAAGTTGGAGACCATCGAGATAACCGAGGGCTGGATCGGAGGCGCGCTCAGGGTGAGGCATCATTCCCAGGACATTGCCTTGGTGATTGCAAATGCCGGCAATGTTACCGACGGATCCATTGGGGTTAGCGGCAATATCTGCATTGCCTTGGGCGTCGCAGTAGCGAAACAGAATTTGACGATTGGCTTCTAGTTGTTTGAGGGTATTGGGCTCAGCGTAGTAGCAGCCCTCGCCATGGGCAATGGGTAGGGTAATGACTTGTTGGGGTTGATAGGCTTGAGTCCAGGCTAAGTCGGTGCGCTCAACTTTGAGGTAACAGCGATCGCAAATAAAATGCAAATCTCGGTTGCGAACCAAGGCTCCCGGCAACAGACCCGCCTCAGTTAACACTTGAAACCCATTACAAATTCCCAAGACCATTTTGCCCTGTTGAGCATGAACTAAGGTTGCTTGTAGGGCAGGAGAAAAGCGGGCAATGGCGCCACAGCGTAGATAATCGCCATAGCTAAATCCCCCAGGAATAATCACCACATCTAGATCGGTGAGGTCACTCTCTTGATGCCAAACCATCCGCGTGGGTTGCTGGAGTAGGTCACGGGTCACCATCGCCACATCGCGATCGCAATTTGATCCAGGAAAAACTAGCACACCAAAGTTCATTGCCCTTCTCCTAAGACAGCAACAGGCAGCTGCTCGAGATCAAAGCGATAGGTTTCAATTACCGGATTGGCCAGTAACTGATCACAGATGCGATGGACTTGTTGGCTGGCCATCGATTCATCCTCGGCCTTGAGAGATAGTTCAATATATTTACCAATGCGAATGCGGTCCACAGTGGTATAGCCAAGCTGTTGCAGCCCTTTTTGCACAGCTGTCCCTGCCGGATCTAAGACCGAAGGTCTGAGAGTAACGTAAATTTTGGCTTGATAGGTTTGGTTCACAAGTCCACTAATAGCAAAGATATCCCCTTGACTTTAACTGAATTTAGCCTGTTCTAGAGAGCTTTTTGGCCTGTCCTAGGGCAGTTTTTTGGGCCTTACCCGCAGTCGCGCCTGCTTAGGGACTGGGTAAGGGGTGTGTCACAAAGGGCAGATCGAGCAACTGGCCCCTTTGATCCGCGAGGCTGACTTCGGTTCCGGCTCCACCCGCTTTAGTTTTGACATAGCCTAAGCCGAACCAACCTTGAGGGGTAGCCACACAACTGGTAAGCAGACCCACTTTCTGATCGGCAACCCTCATCACAGTCCCCGGATCGACACCTTGACTCAGTTGAACTCCCCAGAGGCGCTGTTTAACCCCTTGATAGGTGTTGAGCCGAGCGATGGTCTCTTGGCCAATGTAACAGCCCTTATCAAAGGAAATCGATTGCCATAGACCCACCTCTAGGGGGTTATAGTCCTCGGTGAGTTCAGACTCGGGCTGGGGGCGACCTTGACGGATGCGCAGTTGCTGCCAGACTTGTTCTCCCAGAGGACAGGCCCCCTGTTCAGTGAGGGTTTGCCAAAGATCGGCGGCATGGGCCTGATCGAGGATCAGGGTAAAACCGGGGGTGACCAGGCCACTGCCTTGGGCCAGACGCAGGGGTTGGTCATTGATCAAGGCAAGCTGGTGGCTATGGGGCATCTCGGGTAGGGTTGCTAGGCCCAAACGATTGAGCAAGGCAGCACTCTGAGGCCCAATGAGACTAAAAGTTGCGGTGCTAGTGGTAACATCTGTAATTTTTACCTTGTCTCCAAAGAAAATATAGCGATCGCACCAATCCAGCAATTGCTGACGGCGGTGAGGAGAAACCACCACCAGCACCGAATCCTCAGTTATATAGGCAGTGGCCAGATCAATGGTGCGGGCCGTAGCAGTGACAAATACTGTCTCACAGCCTTGACCGGGCTGAAGCGTTTTAAAGGCATTCGTGCTTTGGTTGTGCAAAAATGCGAGCCGATCTTGATCTTGAAATTCTAGGCGGCCCCAATGGCTGCGCATCGCAGAGGCAACCCCAGTCTCAGCAGCCTCTAAAGCCTCAAGATCATTATTAAAACTGAAGATAAGCCCTGAGTCCTTAGTTTCCTTCAAGTCCAGCTCCTTCGGCCTTTAACAGCCCTTCAATTGTTCACTGGTATTTCTACCATGACTTCACCTAGACCGATATCAAGCACCTAGACCGATATCAAGATAGACCTGAGGCGAATCAGTGGACATCTTCAACAGTTTAACTGGGCCGCATCCCTGGCCTCACTCAAGGGATGATGTAAACAAAAGAAACGCTTATTTTCTTTTTGTTAAGCGCTTTCCTCGTCTGGGTCTTAGCTATTTGTGAATTTCGTTGCAAATCCGAAGAAACATTTCTGTTGTATGAGATGATGAGTCCCAGCATTATCTTTTCATATATTCTAAATATCCCTAACTTTGAGGCCGTCATAGGCGCCGCAAGATTTGAGAGGAGATCAATATCAATGACAATGGAAATGGTAAAAGACGGTGGCGATCCCCAAATCGGGAATCTAGCCACTCCTGTGAATGCATCAGGTATTGTAAAAGCCTGGATTAATAATCTACCTGCTTATCGGCAAGGATTATCTGCCAATAATCGAGGTCTAGAAATTGGGATGGCCCATGGCTATTATCTCTATGGACCTTTTTCCACTTCAGGACCGGCCCGCGGAACGGAATTGGGAGCAATATCTGGGGTCTTGTCCGCTGTTGGCGTTATTTGTGTGCTGACAGTGGCCATCTCCCTGTACATCAGTGTTCAAGTGCCCAAGCCTGTGGCTACGGTCACCACACCCAATCCCCCGGCTGACTTTGGTACCAAAGAAGGCTGGAGCGCTGTGAGTAGTGGATTTTTGCTCGGTGGCTGCGGCGGTGCCGTTCTCGCGGGTATTCTATGCCAAACCCCCTATTTATTAGGGATGTTCGGCGGTTAACCACCGGAGTGTTATAGATTGCCCTGGCCTTGAGGGCAATCCGAAATTTGCTTTCCTACCATCCCTTACCCCCAAGTGAGGGATGGTTTTTATGGTCTCTTTGCCAATGGACTAATCTGCTTGAGGAGCAAGCAGCGCCAGCGTCGGCACTAGCCCCTGACTCAAGGTGAAGGGATCAACCCCTAGTTCGGTTTGAGATTGGGCAGCTCGCAATCCTGCTTGGGCATGCCACCAAACGGCACTACAAGCCTTGGCCGCTAGACCATCAAAATCTAGTGGATGGCCTTGAGCAATCAGTCCCCCTAGCAAGCCTGTCAGCACATCACCACTCCCGCCTCGGGCTAGAGCAGCACTGCTCTCGGGATTAATCCAGATCTTCCCCCCAGGCTCCGCGATAATTGTCCGTGCCCCCTTCAGCACCACCACCGCTCCTGATCGCTGGGCGGCGGCTTGGGCTTGTTGTACAGGGGAGTGATCGGGCCCATACTCCGCTGCATTACTCGGTGGAAACAAGCGCTGAAATTCTCCTGGATGAGGGGTTAGTACCGTCGCAGCAGATCTTGATTGGAGGGCAAGAGGAACATCTTGTTGGGCCAACAGGTTCAGACCATCTGCATCTAGGACTAAGGGACAGTCACAGGCCAAAACTTGTTCTAATACCAGTGTTGTTTCAGTGGTGACACCAGGGCCATAGGCAAGGGTATCAAAGCGATCTAAGGCTAAGTCAGGGGGGAGACATTGAATAGCACCTGTTGTTGTTTCGGGACAGCCATAGACAATTGCCTCTGGCACAGCTTGCAAGAGAAGTGGCTTCAAGGAAGCGGGCAGAGCAACAGATAATAGGCCGATGCCCGATGCCCTTGCCCCCAAAGCTGCTAGCAGAATGCTGCCTGGATAGCGTTGGGAGCCACCAATGAGTAAGCATTGTCCCTGACGGTATTTATGAGTATTGGGGTGACGATCTAGGGGCAAAGGGAATAGGGCGCTAGAGGCTGTGATCCTTTGAATTGGGGGTACAGATCCTAGCACAGCCGTGATATCAGTCTGGGGAATATCAAAGTCCAAAAGTTCTACTTGACCGATATAACCTAAGCCTTGATCTTGAAGTAGTCCTAATTTCCATAGTCCTAAACAGAAGGTATGGGTGGCCTGGATGGCAGCCCCTAAAACGGCTCCGCAGTCTGTATGCAGTCCTGAGGGTAGATCAATACTAACCACCGGTAGTGGCCATTGGTTGACTTGGTGAATCAGATCTGAGATCGCCCCTGTCACAGTTCGCTCTAACCCAAACCCAAATAGCCCATCAACCAACAGGTCGCACCCCACCAAACCATCAACTTGATCAGAAATGGGTATCCCCAGAGATTGGACATATTGAGCATGTTCAGTAGTCAAAGGCTTGCTCTGACTCAAGGGGCAACAAACTCTGACCTGATAGCCCTGATGGTAAAGCTCACGAGCCACCACCAACGCATCGCCACCGTTATGTCCTGGCCCGACCAGCACCCCTACTTGGGAAAAATCTGCCAAAGGATAAAGGGCCTGAATGCGACGCGCAATCAGACCCCCTACCTTTTCCATAAGAGCCGCTACGGCATCCCTGCCCCAAATAGACGCACCTCAATCTCTTGCATCTGCCCTGCATTTACCACAGCTTGCTGAATGAGGGCTTGGCGTTCTCTCAGTTGATTTAAATTTTTAGATGGCATCTCTCGCTCAAGAGTGGAAAGACCCAATCTGAATCCCTAGAGAGACTCAGCAACCCTTACTTGTATTGAGTATTGGCAGAATTGTTTGCTCGTTCTTGTCCCGAATCCGGTCGCCTTAAAAAGGGAAGAAAAGGATGTCAGGGAAAAACCGATTCAGCTCTACCAAGAAACCTGCTGTGAGGGTGAACCATATCAACGCAATCACAGGCGCTGTACTAAAAAATTTCATAAAAACTTTCTCCGAATCAATTAATGTGGGCCAAGGACCCCGTTACTCATCGCGGTGAGATAGTAATGTCAGAATCTGGAACTGTTAGTCCTTTCCAGGCTGTTAGAGGCCAAGTGAAGGCAGCGAGCACCGAGGAGACAGCTAAGGGCACATCAATGATGATCTCACCCATCTGTGGATTTTTGGGGTTCTTTTTCCGGTTTGCAATTTGATAATTGCGGCTAGCATTACCAATGCCACCAGCAATATAGATGAATAAAACACCAGGAATCAGAAAATCACCCGCACGGCTAATTGGACCACCAGCAATAATACGAGGTAGGCCATCGTTAGCACCACATAAAGCTGTGCTATACATTTCAAAGCGCTTTCGGCCTGATTCAGGATCACCAGTAGTATTGCGAGCCTTGGCAGCCCGCTCTTGGAATCTCGGAGACTCACTGCAAGTGACTAGCCCACCGATGTCAGCATAGGCGGGAGGAACCACACCCAGGCATAGGGTTAGCATGAGCAGGACAGCAAACAATCGACGCATAGAATTGTTTCCCTTATAACGAAACAAAAAATTTTAAATAACAAAAAGGATTGACTTTCTGTTAGAGACGCATAGACTTAGGAGCAATCATACTCTTTTGACCATTGCTTGGTAAAGAGTGCAGACTGTCTATTCAACACAGACTCCTACCAAAAGTTACCAGCTTATGGCAACGGTTTTAGCAATTGAAACGAGTTGTGACGAAACTGCGGCTGCAGTTGTAAGAAAACGTCACATTCTTAGTAATATTGTCGCTTCCCAAATTGCGGTCCATCGTCCCTTTGGGGGAGTGGTTCCCGAGGTTGCTTCTCGCCAGCATGTTGAGACTGTCAACCAGGTTATTACCGAAGCCCTGACTACGGCTCAACTGAGCTGGCAGCAGTTAGATGGCATCGCTGTTACCTGTGCTCCCGGATTGGTGGGCGCGTTACTGGTGGGATTGACTGCTGACTAACCCTTGCAATGCTCTATCAGAAGCCTCTGATTGGTGTACATCATTTAGAGGGCCATATCTATGCCTCTTATTTACAAAATCCTACATTACAACCTCCTTTCCTCTGTCTATTGGTCTCTGGTGGCCATACCAGCCTGATCAAGGTGACTGATTGTGGGCAGTATGAGACCTTGGGCCAGACCCGTGACGATGCAGCGGGTGAAGCCTTCGATAAAGTCGCCCGTCTGCTAGGGCTAGAGTACCCAGGGGGACCAGCCATTGACAAGATGGCTCAATCTGGAAACTCCAAGGCTTTTGCTTTGCCTGAGGGCAAGATTTCTCTGCCGGAGGGGGGGTATCATCCCTATGACTCTAGTTTTAGTGGTCTAAAAACGGCGGTACTGCGCTTGGTGGAGTCTTATCACCAAGCTGAACAATCTCTTCCTGTTGCTGATTTGGCAGCTAGCTTTCAAGAGACGGTGGCGCGAGCTCTGACTTATCGCACCATCAATTGTGCCTTAGCGCATCAACTTTCAACCATTGCTATCGGTGGAGGTGTGGCAGCCAATACTGCTCTCCGGTCCCCTATTTGCCTCGTGACTCAGCGGCAGCTCAGCATGATCTGCAGGTTTTATTTCCTCCCCTAGCCCTCTGTACAGATAATGCGGCCATGATTGCCTGTGCTGGGGCTGAACATTTAGAGCGAGGCCATACTTCGTCTCTCACCCTAGGTGCAGCGTCGAGGTTGCCGATTACTGAAGTGATGCAGCTATACCACTAAACATTCCTTTGTCTGTCTTTGAGTGAGGGGAGGGGTAACTCGCTATGAACACACTATTCTCAAGCTCTAGGCGCCAGATCCAGACTTCTTCTATGACCCAGGTCGGTTGTGCGTCCTGAATTACATAAATCTCTGATCTCAGGTGCTCAGCTTTTCGACAGTTTCAAAGGCGAGGGCGGGACTGGCTTCACCTGGGCTGACTTGGTCGATCAATTCGATTAAGTCGCGCTCAAAGGTGAGCTGGGCGCGATTGGTACGACCGCCGATGTAGATCTGGTCTTGTTCGACTAAGACCCAGATTTGAGAATGAGACACATAGCTCATGATTACCCCCACCATCAAGCAGCCAAAGCCACTATAAATCCAGGGAATGCCGGGATCGGATTTGATCTGAAGGCCAGTACTGCCCACGAGATCAACAACTCTGAGGGTCACCCCATTCACCTCTGCGGACATTCCAGCACGAACCGTGGAAACCAATTTGCCGTCGCCATCGTAGAGCACAACGGTGCCTTGCAGATCGGGGGCTAGGAGGGTGATACCGCTACTGAGGTCTGGCTTGGTGGGTACCCAGGTTCCCCATATGCGTCCACCCTTATTAGCCTGTAAGGGAGTCATGGGCAGTTGTAAAACGGGGCTATTGTTTAAGCGCACTTGGACAGCGGCAATGGACCAATCTGCTTGGTAGAGGGCTACGCCTTTATGTTTGAGGGGTTTGTTGACATGAATTGTTTGCCGATCTACCTCTGTGCTTTGATCGTCAAGAATTGATAGGTCAGAGTAGAATTGGTCAATTTGGCCTTCTGGGGTGTAATCAATCCAAAAACGATTCACATGGATGGCCCAGTTTTTGGGGATTTGGGGGCTAGACCAAGGACCGGAGCGGACGATGTTGGCTACTTTAGCGGTGCTACCGCTGGGAATCATTTCCTGGGCCATAAATCCTGTTAGGGATCCCCAGATTGACCCGAGCAGAATTAAAATCATACTGGCATGGACGAGGATGGGGCCAATGCGTCCCATGATGCCTTTACGGGCGTATAGGCTATTCTCTTCTTCAAAGAGTTTGTAGCGTTGTTTTTGCAGGCCAGTGCGGACTTGGGGGAGGGTGCCAAGGGGGAGGGTGGTACTGAGGGCGAGTTTTTCAAATTGGCGGGGTTGGCGATAGAATTTCCAACTGCGGGCGGCTTTGAGGGCGGGTAATTGGCGGGTAAAGGTGCAAGCTGTCAGGCTGGTGCCAAATAAGATCAAGATGGAGAGAAACCACCAAGTGCCATAGACATGATCTAGGCCCAGGGCAAGTAAGACGTTCCAGGTTAAGAAGCCGAACAGAGCTGGGTCTTGGGGATAGTTGGCTTGATAGAATTCTAGGGATTGGCCTTGCTCGATGACGGTGCCACAGATGCTAAAGAGTGCGATCGCTAATAACAGCACGATCGCTAAGCGCAGATCAGCTAGCAGAGGTAACAGAACTTGCTTAAACCAACTACGGGGTGATGAAGGGCTTGAGGTCATGGGTTTGGGTGAATGGATTTAGGAGAAAAGACGCCCCCAGGGGCTGGGTAGCAGATGAGTTAAGAGGGAAAACACCCCAAACCCCACCAGCAATACGCCACTGGCTGGCGTGATCCATGCTGACCATCGTCGTAGGGAAAGGAGACGTTTCAAAGTGGCGGTAAAGGTGCCTGCAATCACTAAGGGCGCAGTATAGCCTGCAGTGTATGCCAATAATAAGCTACCCCCAAGCAGAGGATTTTGGGTGGTGGCAATCCAAGCGAGGAGGGTGGCAAGGACAGGAGTGCTACAGGGGGAGGCGACTAAACCAAAGGTGAGACCCAAGAGAAAGGAGCGGAGACTGCGCGGGAGTTGGTCAGAAATGAGTTCTATGCCAGAAAAACTGGGTAAGCGCAGGGGCAAGGCTTCTAGGAGGGATAGACCCATCAGGATGGCGAGGAGGCTGACTGCGATCGCTAATCCCACCCCAACTTGGCCATAGACAAGACCCAGAAATGCCGCTCCAACACCTAAACCCGCTAAGGTCAGGGACAGACCTAGGCAAAACCATAGGGATTGTATGACAGCCTGCCATCGATTTTCAGCTTCGTAGCCACCAATGTACCCAATGGTAATGGGCAGCATCGAGAGGGTACAGGGTGTCAGGCTCGTTAATAAGCCTGCCAAAAAAATGATACTGACACTGAAACCTGTTAAGTGACTCAGCTGAGCAGCCACTAAGCCATTGGCAAATTGTTCAAGATAATACAGCTGAAGATTGAGTGTTTCTAACATAGCGATAAGCCGCCTCATCGCAGCAGATCAAGATTAACCTAACCTTGATCTTAGCGAAGTCTGTGCTGTCGGCGTTTTTTCAAGGCTTGAATTCGCAAATGACGGGCCTCCTCTACAGAATGACTAGGCTGGGGTTTGCCTTGGGAAGTCGAGCTGCGAACATTTGATTGGCCAAAAATACGTTGAATCAAGGATCGACGGCGATGACGACGCAGCGAAGCAGGAGAATTTGCCCCTGGTTTCTGGACCTCCCTGGGCAGAAAGACCCTGTGGGGAGTCTGATTTGCTTCGGTCTTAGTCCTTCGCGTCCTAGCCGTTGGTACTGAGTTATTGTCTCCCACTAAGCGAATCAAAGCTGGCTGACCGTTGCCAGCATGAGGTAAGACTAGAACCTCAGCATTTTGACTCTCCCTAGCCACACGGATCAACAAGCCCGCAATAAATAGGCTAGAAATCATCGAATTACCCCCATAGCTAAAAAAAGGCAAGGGTAGACCCGTGGTGGGTAATACCCCAACCACAACACCAATATTGATTAAGGATTGACCAACCAATAGAATCAGAGCTCCCACAGCAATCAGCCGATGTTCGGTATTGCTCGTTTTAATGGCGACTCGCCAAGCCAGACTGCTAAAAATCGCTAAGAAAGTCAGAAGAAACAGACCACCGAGCAACCCAAACTCTTCAGCAAACACAGAAAAGATAAAATCAGTATGCTGAATGGGCAAATAGGATAATTTAAGCTGGGACTCACCATAGCCAGCGCCAATAAGACCGCCCGATCCGACACCTAATAGGCTTTGCGACAACTGATAGCCATCTCCTAGGGGTTGTTGCCAGGGGTTGAGAAAAGACAAAATTCGGTTTTGTTGATAGGGGTTGCGGAGCACACTAAGGGCGGCTAACCCTACCCCAACCATGGCGACCGTTAATAAGCTCTTGTATCTCAAGCCCGCAGACAGGGCAATAAACCAGAGAGCCATGCCACATAGGGCTGTTGTACTTAAATTGGGCTGGATCAAAATCCCTACTAGGGCTAAGGAAAATAAGACTAGCCAGCCAAGCCTTTCACCCTTCGTAAGTCGTTCCCAGGAGGAGAAAACATGCGCCCCTTGCAAAATTAAAAAGGGTTTGATTAATTCTGAGGGTTGGATCGGAAAGGGACCTAAGGCCAGCCATCGGGTAGACGCCACCAATTTC
>JAAUUW010000093.1 GCA_012030735.1 Acaryochloridaceae cyanobacterium SU_2_1 | reverse complement strand
TGACAAGTTGGTTATAGCACCAGTTCCCTAGGGGCTGAAGGCTCTGTTTTACCCTTTGATAGGATTGCCATACCATTCTGTAAAGTTGGTATCAACCCGATGGACTTGTTGTTTGAGAGGCGGCCCGACAACTTTAGTTAGAGTTGTCCCCATAACTGAGATCACCCGTCTCCAGCGTCTCCAATTGTTGCTTTCTTTAGACTCCTCTTGCCAAGCATCCCGCATTTGAGACGAGGTCTGACTTGTTTTGTGTTTCAATTCTTCAACAACGGTGCTAGAAAGTTCCGTTGCCAAAGGCCGGACCGTTGCATAGCCTGCCTTGAATTCCTGAGAGACTTGGCTAAAAGCAGACTGCCAAATCGTCCTAATCCGGTCAACACGGGTACCGCTTTCGGTTTTGATTTGCTGAAAGTTCTGGGCAACGGATTGAAAATTACTAGATTCCATGTTCGATATCCTTAATTGTAAAAATGCTTACAGGTCAATGACTTACGGCAGGGGAACGGCTTCGATATCGATGGCGACAGCACTAGCCCAAGAATCTTTCATTTTTGAGTCATCTGTTTTTACCTTTCTTTGTTCAACTACTAGTTGACAGACTTCAGAGAACAGCAAAGTTGCTAAAAGGCCATCGTCGATCCACCCTATTCCTGGCAAGACATCTGGCGAGATATCCAAAGGACTAGCGAGATAAACGAGGGTCCCAACAATAACGAACCAGCGATATTTTGGATTCCGAACACCAGAACGATAGACTTGCTCAAGGGCTTTGAAAAGAGATGTTTGTTTCATGGAGGTTCCTGTTCACCAATGGCTTTATCATCACAAACTCCAAAGTAAAAGTCAGGTGTAGATATCCCAAAACAAAAGTGTGAAAATACACCGACCTGACCGAATACGGTAAACCGATCAGCACGATAAGCGTTAATATTTTGCATTATCCAAATTTTCGATGTTACTCTATCTCTTGTAGAAGTTAGAGAGTGACGCTGACAGATGGATTACGAATTTAGAGTAATTGTAGAGAAAGTCTCTGTCACCAGCCAGGAAGTCGTTAAGCGAGACACGCTCAAAATCTATGATATTAAGCAACCCGAATCTATCCTAGATCTAGGGTTGCGCCATAAAGAACAAATCTCACTTCTCTCCAAGGTCCAAAGCGCTTTGTTAGCTGAACAATCCACCCTCATTGATACAGGAATTAAGCAATGTATCAAATGTGGTGAGAAATTAAGTAAGCTTGGCTTTATGGCCTCAACTTTCCATGCTGTCTTCAGCGATCATAAGCTCCGTATCCAAAAGCATCGGTGTAAGAATCCAGAGTGTCGTTGGCAAAGTACTCCAACGACGATCAGTGTCTTTGGCACAGATACCCATCCTGACTTAGTGCAACTGCACTCTGAGAAGGGAGCCATGCATAGCTATCGAGAAGCCCAGGATAATCTGGAACGGCTGAACGCTCAGCGTCGGACAGTCAATAATCATGTCCAAATCAAAAAGGTTACCAATCAAGTCGGTGAACGCTTATCTCAAGCAAACAATACCCCTCCTGCTCAAGAGGAGTTACCTACCCCTGCCGCAGAACTCATTATTCAAGTTGATAGCGGCCACATCCCGACTAAAGATAAAGGAAAACACAGTTTTGAAGCCCTATCTGGCATAGTCTATCGTCCCAGTGCGATTGAAGTGGTCGATAAAGACCATCGCCAGATGACTGACAAAACCTGTGTCATCTCCGCCTTAGAGGATGAATTACAAAGCATCAAGACCTACCTGCATCATGCGGCCCTCAAACAAGGAATGACAACAGAGACAGAGGTCACTGCCTTGGCCGATGGGTCTAGCAACAGCTGGTCAGTCCTCTCATCTCTTGGGCCTCATTGCAAAACCTTAGAGTTAATCTTGGACTGGTTTCATATCGATAAGACATTTCAAAAGGTCAGCAATGCATTGGGTGAACCCTTTACAGAATCCCTCGATAACGCCAAGGGTTGTTTATGGCATGGCCAGTCAGAGGATGCTCTACAAGAGATTGCCCTGCTTCGAGACAATAGCGCAGAGGAGAAGAAGCAATCCAAGCTCAAAGACTTGCACGACTACCTGAAGAATAACAGTGAGTATCTGGTCAACTATGATCAGCGAGATAAAGCAGGGCTAGCTTATACCAGCCAAGGGGCAGAATCTCATATTGAGACCATCATTAATGCTCGACACAAAAAGAAGCAGAAGATGCAATGGACAAGAGAAGGGGCTCATAATGTGTTGCAAATTAGAGCCAGCATGATCAGTGGTGAATGGCATAAAAAATGGCTTGATCTAGTTCTGCCTGTGGAAGAAAAAGTCGCCTAAGCATGAGCTTGTTAATATAGGATATTAACGCTTTTAGAAGCGAAGGCGATACTCTAATATACCTACCCCTTCACCATCAGTACTGATCGCCCCACGAAGACGGAGCTGACTGTTGATGTCAAAGCTCACATTAAATAAAGTAGCCTCATCTAGCTCTGAGAGGATCTGAAGAGCAGAGACCGAAAAACGATCCGTTATGTCGTACCCCAGTTCTGCACCAAAGGCTAAGACAGATTGATTCTGATCCTGGCTGGGGATGAGAACGGGAAAGACTCGAAAGCTGGCGCGATTCCCTAAGGCTTCATCAAATAGACCTCCAAACCCTGTGAGAAAAGCGGAACTAGCTAGGTTGGCGAGGGCCAATTCTGTATTACCTTGCTCTAAGTTGTTAGGAATATTTCCACCCAGGAGGGCCAAAATTTCGGTTTTTGTCCGATCTGGAGTGCTGGTGAGTTTGATGACTTGATCGAAGTCTTCCACTAAATCACTAGCACGACCGGTTACCGTCGCCCGAATGCGAATGGATTCAACAGCACCAATGCTGCCAGCAGAGGAGTCAGCAAATTCATTGAGTCTTGTCCGTTGACCCACATTGTCGGTAACGGTGGTCACCATGCCAATATTTAAGTAGGGGTCGAGGCCAAAGCTGGGGTCAAATTCAGCATAGTTATCACGACGTGAGTCAATCCGAAAGCGGCTAGTAAATAAGTTGACAGAGCCTTGACGAAATTGAATCACGCCCTCCGGTCGAGGCTGATCTACAGTGCCATTAACGATCAGATTACCCCCAGCGACAAAGCTGAGTAAGGGAGGCTGGGTGACACGCACATTGTCCTTCAGGATGACTTGCAGTTGGTTAAATTGAAGGGGCGTTCTTGTGTTTAAGCTATTGATGCTCCCTGGGCCTAAACTAGGGTTTGGGCTGGTGTTGCCTACATCTGCTAGGACAACTTGACCTTGGGTAAGCTCAAGGATGCCTCCAAGACGGGGGGATAATAGCGATCCTTGCAGATCTAAGGTGCCATCCATTTGCCCTTGGTATAAGCCTTTAACATTGAGTTGAAGGGCTATTAGGGCAATTTTGAGAGAATCTGTGGCAGGATCAGAATCCGTTGCCAGGATGGGTAGGCTCCCTGTGATGTCTAATTGACCAGCGCTGAATCGGCCTGTGAGAGGATCATCAATGCGGATGCGATCTCGATCAAGCTTAATTGTTCCGCTCACATTGGTGAGGGGTTCTAACAAGAGACTAGAGGCGAAGGTGGCTTCAGTCAACTGGATTTGGCCCTTGACCTTGGGACTTGTTAGGGTGCCCCTACCTGCAAATCGACAGTCCCTTGACCCTTGACCCAACTCAGTTGATCGCCGAGGCTGTTTAAAACTGCCAATCCTTCATCCCGCAGCTTTAAACGGATATCGATCGCCTGACTGGTGGGCTGGACTGTTGACCAAGGCAGAGGGTAGGGAATATTGCCCAAAAATTCAATGGGAGTGGATGCTGCCTTACCCTCAAAGGCTAAACGTCCCTGCTGATAAATAAAGGAGGTGGAGGCTTGGTTCAAGATTGTTTGGTCAAGACGGGCTTCTGTCAGGGCTAAATTGCCTTGCCAGCGTGGATTATCCCAGCTACCCGCAAGGGTGGCGGTGCCTTGGGCTAGCCCAGCGACTTGAACGGGTAAGTCAAGGAATTGGTTGAGTTCAGCGATGGGGATATTGTTGAAGCTGAGGGCGCCGCTCTGTTCCTGCCTACTCAAGTTTCCTTTGAATTCCAGTCCCTGATTGCCCTTGGTTAATTTTAAAGGGAAGAGCGACAACTGATCTTGACGCCATTCTCCGATGGCTTGCGCTTGATCTAACTGATAGGTTCCCCATTTAATGTTTTGGCTGTTGAGGTTGAAGCTGGAGTTTACGCCTGTGCTGGAGGAACCAGCAAATTGGAGCTGTCCCCTAATCTGTCCAGTTAGGTCCTCAAGGGCAGGGATGAGAGGAGGAGATTCGGATAGAGTTTGTTGAAATCGCAGCTGATCGAGTTCGGCGAGGCGGCGCAGTTGATCTAAGAGTGGCCGATTGCTTGAGCCGACAGACTCGGTCTGCACGTCTGCTGCTTTGCCATAACTGGGTGGCGGCAGGGGGGCTTGGCCCCAGTTGACACTTTGGGCGGCGGCTAATAAATCCGCTATTTCCGCTTGTTTAATTTGGATTGTTCCTGAATATTGAAGAATATTACCTAGAATCGCCTTGGCTTCAATTCGATACTCGTTCTGGCGCTGGTATAATTCGCCTTGTTGGAGATAAAAGCTGCCCTGTTGATAACTGAGCAGACCCCGAAAATTGTCTGCGACTAAGGAGCCGAGACTGGGGCGTTCAATCATGATTTCTCCCCGTCCTGACCAATTGCTCGGTTGCAACCGATACTGACCGGAGGCGATGCCTGCTAATTTGCCGATCCCATTCACCTGAATTGGCTGCCAGTTAAAGATCTCTAAGGGAACTTTCTGAAAAGCCACCTGCAGATCACCCGCCTGCATCTGCCCTTGGGCGATCGCTTGATCTCGTCGGATATCAAAACTTTGGGGTTGGCTGTTGCGATCTAATAGGAGGTCGATCCGATCTCGCTCACCTGCCAGTCGCAAATCTAACTGGGCTTGAGGGCCATAATCTAAATTGCCACTGAGCAGAGGCTCAAAGGCGACGGGTCCGATGCCTAAGCGCTGAATTCTGAGCTTGGAAGTCAAGACTGGATTAGAGACTTGACCCCGCAAGGTTCCTGACAAGTCAGCGGCTCCCGCGAGGCTGATTTGCGTCGGCCCCAGAGGTGGCAAGTGGTTTAAAGCATATTGTTGTGCTTCAACGGCTAGGTTTAGGGTTGTTAATTGGGGGCCTGAGGCCGTGGCAAAGTCAAGCCCCACAACGCCCCTAGACCAAAAACCAGGGGCTGTGGCAGAATCCACAATAATTTGACGGCCATCCCAGTTGACTTGGGCGTTAATGGGTTGCGTAATTAAGGCAATCCCCTGGGAAAAACGCAAGTTACCTTTAGCTCTTGCTGTTTTAGGACTAAAGGCATTAAAGGGACCGACAATCTCTAATTGGCCTGTCATCAAGCCTCGATTTTCGGGGGCATAGGCTTTGAGGGTCACACCGGTTGTGGTCACGAATGCCTGTACTAAGTTGTCTTGTATTTTGCCCTTAATTCCGAGGGTTCCCCCCGGCACTTGGCTGAGAATATCTTGCAGTTGGGCAATTTGCCGATAAACAATCACGGTTCCAGTGGTGGGAAAGGCAGATTGGGGAGCCTCAAATTTAACGGTGGTGCGAATATCGTCGGCAGGGCCTCTGAGGGTGATGAGACCAGAGACGGGACCAAGGACAAAACCTGGATCGGCTTTGTAAAGCTGGGCGATCGCATTCCCAGGAATATATTTGCTCTGTAAATTAACTTCTAAATACCCTTTCTCCGCCAGATTGAGTTGCGCTGTGCCAGTGAACAACCCACCCACAAGTGGCTGTCCTTCAATCTCCATCACCTTTAGAACAGAATCTGCCAATTGGAACTGAGCAGATAATCGGGAAAAGGGGACCCGATCTAGGCTGGGCTGACCCGCCGTTAAGATTGAACCACGCAAGCGAGGCTGATTCAAAGGACCTATGACCTGCAAATTTTGGCCTTTGATCTGACCGGTGACCGGAAAGGGGAGGTTACTGACCTGTAAAGTTTTTAAAGCCCTGGGTGCAGTTACCCAGGATGATTCTCCTGCTAGACTGTAGCCTTGATTGGGGTCTATCCAACCTCGCGCTTGTAGAGGGATCTCACTATAGTCCCCGACCAAGCCATCCAGATAAACGGCAAGACCACGAAAACGAAGGTATCCTGTCACTTGCTCAAAGGCTTGGGGGACGCTAGCCACCCGCATGTTTACTCTCTTTACCTCAGCAATGCCTCGCAGGTCAGGGGGTTGGCGGCGTTGCAATTTCACTTGCAAATTTGCGTTTACTTGCCCTGCTTTTACCTTGATTGGCAAAGAATAGGCTTGATCCAGCAGTGGGGCTGAAATCCGTTGCAATTGGAGTTGAAAGTTGGCTTGTTCTTCCCAAAAGGAGGCCAGCCCCTTGGCGCGCAGACGACCGGTCTGACCTAAGGATCCAGTTAGATTGAAGCGAAACCGTTGTTGTTGCCCTAAAAATTTAGGGTACCTCGCAGTTGGGTGAGGCGCTGGGATCTTTGGCGATTGTTCTTGAGAATGAGGTCTTCGGGAATGTCTGCCTGGCTAGTCGACAGCCAAGCATCGCCCTTAATCCCTAGGGGTTGACCGGGCTGAGATTGGAGTTGCACATCAGCCTTAATGGCCTTGGATCGCACACGAATGGCCTGTTTAGGAATCCACAGATCAGCATTGGCTAGGGTGGCATCGAGATTGATCCCTAGGGGATGTTGGGGCTGATATTGAATTTGAAAATCACCCTGCAAGCGACCCTGGTAAACGTTGAAGGGTAACTGGGGTAAAAAACCCATCAAGGGAGCTGCCCTCAAGTCTTGAGCATTGCCCTTCAGGGTTAAGCGGCGTTCAGTATTTTGCCAATCTCCAGATACGGTGATCTGTCCACCGCTGTCGATTTGGCCTTGAGCGCCAAAATTTAAGTTTTTGAGGTCGGTAACATCAAGATTGCCCTCAAATTGAGTGAGGTGACGGGAGGGGACTTTCCAGGGTTGTAGGCGAACTTCTCCGGCCTGCCAATGGAGCTGGTCTAGTCTGATTTTGAGCCAGCTAGGGGAGTCTTTCTTCTGGGTTTTTGTGATCAGCCATTGCCCTTCAGCATTTTGGTCTAAGAACAGTTGGGGCTGTACTAAGGTGATCTTGAGATCGAGGTTGCGGCTGGAGAGCAGTTGCCAAAGATTGAACTCAATCTTGAGGGCTTTCATGCTGGCTGAATCAGCATCTGCGATCGCACATCCCGGCAGATTCGCTCTACAGGCAGGTATCTCAGAGGGGCCAAATCGCAAATGAGAGAGATGAATAAGATTGCAAATTGCCAATCTTAACGGGCCGATCAAGGGAGCTGCTGAGCGCCTGAGCCACTTGCGGCCCTAGCTCTTGATGGATATAGACCAATAGCCCGCCAGCCAACTCCCCCCCAGTCCGAGGGCCAACAAACTAGCGGCGATCAGGAGCTTTCGACGACGGTTCGATTGAGAGGGTAATTTAGGCTGTCTGGATGAGGCAGTTTGGGACATCGCATCCCTCAGGTAACCGGCGCAGTCAAGAGATGAAGCAGGGACCTTGACCTAGATTTGAGCAATTCCCAACAAACCAGAATAGCAGAATTGATAAAACCTAGTTCACAGAAGTATCTCTGTCTGTTTGGTTCTCAACCCGATACCACTCTACAAGCAAAAACTCTACCAGCAAAAAGGGAGCAACCGATGAATATCAACAATCTTGATCAGTCCCTTTACCTGCTCAGAGATTACAACAATCCCTGCCAATAGTCTCTTCTCATCCGAGCAATCGCAGCGATCGAAATCCCCTTAGGGCAAACAGCCTCACATTCTCCATGGTTAGAGCAATCGCCAAACCCTTCCGCAGCCATCTGCTTGGTCATGACGGAGACCCGTTGATGACCTTCAATCTGTCCCTGGGGCAAGAGCGATAAATGGGCAATTTTAGCGGCAGTAAAGAGTGAGGCAGAGGCATTTGGGCAAGCTGCAACACAGGCCCCACAACCAATGCAAGTGGCATAGTCAAAGGCCTGCTCAGCATTCTCTTGGGCCACTAAAATGGCATTGGCCTCAGGCGCTGAGCCAGTCTTGTTAGAAATATATCCTCCCACTTGGATAATGCGATCTAAGGCGCTGCGATCGACCATTAAATCCTTGACCACCGGAAAAGCCTTGGCTCGCCAGGGCTCAATCACAACCCTCTGGCCATCCACAAAATGTCGCATATAGAGTTGGCAACTGGTGGTATGGTGCTTTGGCCCATGGGCTTGACCATTGATCATCAAGCTACAACTGCCGCAAATTCCCTCGCGACAGTCATGGTCAAAGGCTATGGGGTCTTCGCCTTGGTGAATCAGTTGTTCATTGAGAACATCCAGCATCTCTAAAAAAGACATACTAGGACTCACCTCGCTTAGGGTATAGTCCGCAAACTGACCGCTTTGATCTGGGGTTGCTTGTCGCCAGATTTTTAGATAGATCTTCATTGATAACTCCGCTGGCTGAGTGGGACCGCCTCAAACACTAGGTCTTCTTTATGTAAGATGGGGGGCTGATCTGGGCCCTGATATTCCCAGGCGGCCACAAAGGCAAAATGCTGATCATCGCGCTGAGCTTCGCCCTCGGCAGTTTGGTATTCTGCTCGAAAATGGCTACCACAGGACTCATTGCGCTGTAGGGCGTCCCGAGCCATCAGTTCACCTAGCTCTAAGAAGTCAGCCACTCGTCCCGCCCATTCTAGGTTTTTGTTACAGGTATTGACCTCTCCAGGAATCTTCAAGGTTTGCCAAAAGGTTTGGCGGAGTTCTTGCAGTTGAGTGATCACCGATTCTAGACCTGTGCGATCGCGACTAATTCCCACAAAATCCCAGAGCAATTGACCCAAGTCTCGATGAAACTCCATCACCGTGCGATCGCCTTGAATATTCAACAGCTGATGCAGGCGAGACTGGACAAAGTTCTCCGCTTCTTCAAAGGCAGAATGGTCAACGGTAACCGCTGGCAAGGGCTGCGCCGCCAGATAGTTACCCAAACTAGCGCCAATGATAAAATAACCATCGGCCAGCCCTTGCATCAAGGCACTGGCCCCGAGACGATTGGCTCCGTGATCGGAAAAATTGGCTTCTCCCAACACAAACAGCCCTGGAATCGTACTCATCAAATGGTAATCAACCCATAGCCCGCCCATCGTATAATGGACAGCCGGATAAATACGCATCGGTTGTTGGTAGGGGTCTTCACCAGTAATCTGCTCATAAATCTCAAATAAGTTGCCGTAGCGTCGAGCAATTTCAGGTTTACCCAAGCGGGCTAGGGCCTCTGCAAAATCTAAATAGACCGCTAGGCCAGTCTCACCCACCCCGCGCCCTTCATCCGTCATCACCTTGGCATTACGAGAGGCGAGATCCCGAGGCACTAAGTTACCAAACCGAGGATATTTACGCTCTAAGTAATAATCCCGCTCAGCTTCAGGAATATCTTGAGGAGGGCGTCGGTCCCCCACTCCCTTGGGTACCCACATCCGGCCATCATTCCGTAAACTCTCACTCATTAAGGTGCGTTTTGACTGATAATCTCCCGAAGCCGGAATACAGGTAGGATGCACCTGTACATAACAAGGATTGGCAAAATAAGCTCCTTTTTTATGACAACGCCAAGCGGCAGACACATTAGAATTTCGGCCATTCGTTGACAGATAAAAGGCATTGCCATAACCGCCCGTACAAAGCAGCACCGCATCGCCACTGTGGCGCTCTAATTCTCCAGTCCAAAGATTGCGGACAATAAGGCCCCGCGCGCGCCCCTCAATGACCACCAAATCCAGCATCTCTCGGCAGGGCAATAGCTGAATTCGCCCCGCCTCAACCATCCGCATCATTGCCCCGTAAGCCCCCAACAGTAATTGTTGCCCCGTTTGGCCTCGGGCGTAGAAAGTCCGCGATACCTGTACCCCGCCAAAGGACCGATTGGCCAACATGCCGCTATATTCGCGAGCAAAGGGCACTCCTTGGGCCACACACTGATCTATCAAATGATTGCTCAGTTGTGCCAGACGATAGGTATTTGCCTCCCGAGAACGATAATCGCCGCCCTTCAGAGTGTCGTAAAACAAGCGCCAAACTGAGTCCCCATCATTGGCATAATTTTTGGCAGCGTTGATGCCGCCTTGGGCTGCAATACTATGGGCACGGCGGGGGGAATCTTGAATGCAGAAACTTTTGACCTGATAGCCCTGTTCTGCAAGGCTAGCAGCGGCAGAGGCTCCGGCCAAGCCAGTGCCCACCACTAATATTTGATACTGACGCTTATTAGCTGGGCTAATTAACTGGCGATGTTCTTGGAAATGAGTCCATTGATCAACCAAGGGACAATTTGGGATCCTCGCATCCAGTGCCATAGATTCTCTCTCTAGGTATTAAAGTATTAGCCTTGGCCCGGTTCACCGGTGTCTTAGGCTTGGGCCTAGATAGCAACCGGCACTCTCCCTCACCGCTCCGAATCAGCTGTTCGCTTCAACGGAGTCTTGGGGTTGAGCATAGATAGCAGCCAACCGTTGATCCCATTGTTGTTGGTTGGCTTGAGCATCTTGAATATAAGGGGACCAAGCTATTAGCCGAATAATCCCTTGATTAATCCAGGAAAGGGGAAAGCGCAAGGGCCTGACAATATCTAAAAACAACACCACTCGGAGCTGATCCGTATCATTCCAGGCTTCATGCTCAAAGGAATCATCAAACAACATTGTTTTGCCCTCTTGCCAATGGCGAATTTCGTCCAGAACTCGAATTCGGCAAGCGGTCTTGGGTTCAGGAATTTTGAGTCCAAGTAAGCAGCGGACTACGCCTTTGTAGGGGCCTCGATGGGGAGGGATATGTTTGCCAGGGAGCATGATCGAGAAAAAAGCGGTTTTCATCCCCGGAATTTTTTCGACTAATTGAGTCGTTTGGGGGCAGCGATCGCAATTTTGTTGCGCCTTTATCCCATAGCCAAATAAGAAATAGGTCTTCCACAGATCATCAGTACTTGTAACATTGGCTTGATCTGGGGAAATATCTTGAAAATTTGGCAAACTCTGGTGATGCTTTAAAATTCCGTCCAATTCTTGCCGAATCACTTCCCAATTCTCTTCTAGCTCTTGGGTCCAGACAAATTGAGACGACTCAAAAAAAGGCGTATCTCCCACTAGCGAGTATTGAGGGATGAGGGTTTCTAGTTGCTGCAGGATTTTGGCCCCAATTTGATACAAGAAAAAACGACGCAGATTAGCTTTTAATTGATCGAGAGACATATGAATCTACAGAATGCAAGCTGCTACTAAACAAGATATTTTATTAGGATGGTCTGCTCTCCTACCAGACATATAAGTATAGCGGGTCAAATTCTTCTCTGGTCCATAGAGCCAGACAGTTTTAAGTTTTTTGCAAGAAAAATAGCCTGATGCGGCTGAACCCATTGGGCTATGCTGCAGTCGATCGATATTGCTGCCCTCAACCTGAGTGTGATTGGGATTGGCATCGCCTGCTGGAATCCTACCGTTGTTGTCGGGGCTAGTATGTTGTTGGCCACGAATTTAACGAGGATTGTGTGAAGCGGTGCCCTTATCTTTATCTGCAACAATATGGCTCCCTAAAGCGGGCGAAGAAAAGTTTGATCGCGGGATTGCTGGCCTTACTTTTTTGAGCTTGCCCCTCGGATGGTCTCTGCGCAGTATTTTGATTGAAGAGCAGGTTCGGGACCTGACTTTTCACGTTAAGTCATGGAGGCATTGCCAGATGGAGGTTCTAAGCAGTTAGTCCATATTCAGCTACGATGAGCGAAACCTGAGCTTGGAGGACATGAGGATGCAGACAGGCTACGGTGTACACACAAGTCTGAATTAGACTGTAAGGAAGCCGTATAGAGCATCATAAAGATATGGAAAATCCCATTTTGATTCATGAAGACCTTATCGATGGCACGACCTTTGGTGACCTTCG
>JAAUUW010000092.1 GCA_012030735.1 Acaryochloridaceae cyanobacterium SU_2_1 | reverse complement strand
TCCTGGCTGATTTGACGAATGCTAACGCTCTGATTGTGATGAATGGCATCGAATAAGGTCGCCCCCTTTTGAACAAACGAAGGTCACCAAAGGTCGTGCCATCGATAAGGTCTTCATGAATCAAAATGGGATTTCCATATCTTTATGATGCTCTATACGGCTTCCTTACAGTCTAATTCAGACTTGTGTGTACACCGTAGCCCTCTATGGTTAATCGATACAAAATCAACAGAGAACTAGGCTGAGCAACCCTTACACTCAGAAAGAGGAATAGCGCCTATGAAAAGCTATTGTGGGTGAGTTTAAGGGAGACGATGGACGAAGAGGCTAGCGAAAGAAACTATTGACGACCCACAACATCACAAAGATGACGCAACTGAGGATGACTTCCGGTTGCAAGGGGTCAGTTTGCAAGCCTGTTTGCAGCAAGGCAGAGCCAATTAGGGCACCCACTCCCAAGGCAAGTAGGGTCAGGATAAAGGCGCGGCCCAGTTTTTGTTCCTTACGGTTGAGCCAATAGATGCTAAATCCAACCCCTAAGGCCAGTAAAAAGGCTAGGGTATCTGTGCCTTGAGACAGGAAGGCAAATCCTCCAAGCGCGGCATAGCAACTGCCGACAATCGTTGCTTCTTGAAGGTTAGGCTGATCCCAAGAACGCTGTAGCCAACTGGGCGAGGTATTCATTTGGGGCAAACTTAACTTGGGCGGTTTTTTCTCTGTGAGCCGCTCTGCGAAACGAATCCCTTCGGGAACTTTAATTTTTCCTTCTTGGCGCTTGCGTAGCCGATCCATGAGGACAGAGTCATAGGCAGCCTCTACCATTCGCTGAGATTTTTCGTCCTCTGGGTGCAGAGAAAGGATGCGATCGCGGGCAATCTGGATATCCTCAAAGGATGCGTTTTCTGGAACTTCCAGAATTTCGTACGGATTTTGCTCACTCATGCGCTGTTCATCCATAGCCCTATCCACTTAGCATAACCCAACAATCGGTGGTCTTTTGAGCAACATCCAACCCAGGCGACCCGTCTGGATGGAATAATCCCTCTGTCCATCCCATTATGCATCTTTTACCCGAAGGCCATGATTGAAAATCTTTCCCTTCCTGATCGAGCAAAGGAACTTGAATCTTTAATTTCATAGATTTCTAGCCTAGAACGGTGCTTCCTCTTCAGTGGTTTGAGCTTGTAAAAAATCCAGAAATTCTAACAATTCATCATCCGTCAGATGTTGACGCGATCGCTTATCGTATGTCTGCTGTAAATATTTGCGTCCCTGGGCATTGCTCCATCCCAGACGCTTCAACTCCACATCCGTCTGAGCAAGAATCTCTGACAAATCCAAGGGCTCTACACCCTTAGGAACAGCCGGTTGCCCTGCCGAAGCTTTAGCTTGGCCAGATCGATACTGTCGACTCTTGGCAGCGACTGAGGTTTTTGAGCGCAGATCACCATTGGTCGCCGGGGCCTTCGATGATCGCTCTGGCTGAGTTGCCGTTGGATATAACGGGTCTATATCCCGCTGTTGCTGGTCTAAGGCCTTCGACTCAGGCAATTCTGAAGCATCCCATGCTCTTGGTGATAGGGTTTCCTCAAGAGTGAGCTGCTCTAGATCCTCCATCCCCATTGAGGGCTGTAACCGCGCCGGCACTGAAGAACCCTGTCCATGGGTAGAGGATAATAAATGGGCTTGAGCTTCATAGGCAACAGGTTCAACACCTAAAACCACTAAAGCCCGCTGCCGCGCTCGATCCTCCGCCGCCTCAATCGTAGCGGCAGCGGCAAATCCTGAGGCTAGGGTTATCTCCCCGACCCTAACCTCAGCCCGCACAATATATCGATCTGACTCTACTTGCAGCAACTCAGAGGTTAAACTACCCGTGGGATATTGAGTACGGAACTGCGCATACATGGGCCTGTCTCTGAAAAATGATCTAAAAAGAATTCATGATTAAAATCAACTGAATTTACCTTCACGGACATCCTTTAGCAATTGTCATTAAATCTAAACCACAGCCTGCCCTAAGTAAGGCAAACAAGGGGCAATCTTGCCAGAGGTTAAATCCTGAAGATGGCCGACCTCGCTGAATTGGATTAACCTAAACTAAATGTTCAGCGCAGAGGGATACAACTCTCACCTTGGGCTTAATATCTTAAAGGATCTAGGCTTGTTTGCTAAAGAAGTCGTGATTTACAAGCCACTGTCTTGCAAATTGGCAATCATCCTGGCACCCGTCACCACAGGCAGACTCGCTAAGCGAGGTGATCGCCTCCTCATGCTTGACCTTGTTCAACAACCGCTCGTCAAAGTAACACTTTGCATAAAGCCATGCTACCCCAAGAAACTAAATCCATTAGAAGTCACTTCGAGCGACAAGTCCAAGAAATTCAAGGAGATGTCTACCGAATGGGGGCATTGGTTGAGCAATCTTACCGCTTAGCCCATACTGCCCTGTTTAGTAAAGATCTATCTGCCGTTAACACCCTCATCGCCCATGACAAACAAATCGATCAATATTATCGAAAAATCGAAGTGCATTGTTTGCAATTGATTGCCCTTCAGTCTCCTGTCGCCAATGACCTACGCTTGATTGGTGCCCTCATGCAATTGGTGCGGGATCTAGAGCGTATTGGCGATTATGCCGAAGATTTAGGAGAAATTGCCGTCAAGTTATTCCCTTATCCAGTGCCTGCCTATATGCCAGAGATTGAGCAAATGTTCTCCCTCTGCCAAGAAATGTTAGTCCTCAGCCTCTCAGCCTTGACCCATCTAGATGCTAAGTCTGGGCTGCAAGTCAAAATCGAAGATGATGCCGTAGACAGAAACTATGCAGAACTCTATGAAATCCTTGCCCACCAGCCCGTGCCACCTAGCTCCGTAGAACCCTTGTTATTGGCTATGCTGGTCATCCGTGCCTTAGAAAGAATGGCAGATCATGCTACCAATATTGGCGTGCGTGTTGCTTTTATCGTCACCGGTCAACGCTAATTTTCTAGCCAAGCTCTAGCGGCCCACCATCTTTGCCAACCCCGTTTACCCTTAAAAATAAACCTGAAGTTTGACAGTTGGTCCTCCGTGAGGAAACATAGGGATAATAGGGCATACAGCATTGCAAGAGTGCTATAGTTTTTGAAACTTAAATTCTCAATGTGCTTGCTGAAACTATTACTCTTTCACCTGCGCCTAAGCTCTGATGTTGAGTCTACAGGAATCGATACTTTGTTACTCAGCATGTCTAGCATCCTTCCGTTCGATCAGTTCATACTGAAGGTGCCTTGAGGGTCCGTAAAGTCCGGTGAAAGCTTGGTAATAAATCGGTGCACGGGCAGTTCTGATTTGTCTCACAGGGTCAATGCTCTGCGCCATCTAACTGGCTTGATCAGCGCTAGACAACCATGATGGTTTTAATCTGGCGACGATTGTTTAGATGAGGCTTTGGCATAAGACCCCATTCTCCCTGAATCATAAGGATTAAGTAGTTGCATGGATTTTTCGATTAGCACGCTGCTGAAGAGTTTTGCAGATGATAAGTTGCTAGCGGCCAAGGCTCTAGAAAAAAAATTAGATTGCCAAGAGCTGACTGACGACCGTCAACTTCAAATTGTCTTAGATGCCCTTGAAAAAATCGGAATCTTAGCCAAGGAACGCGGAAAATATCGACGCGTGACGGAAGAAGGTGTTGTGGAGGGCAAACTTCGTTGCTCTAGTAAAGGTTTTTGTTTTGCCATCCAAGACGAAGATGATACTGAAGATATTTACATTCGAGAAAGTCAACTCAATACAGCTTGGAATGGCGATCGCGTTCTTGTAAAAGTCACCAAAGAAGGCCGTCGTCGCCGCAGTCCAGAAGGAGAAGTGCGGTTAATCCTAGAGCGCTCCAACCCCTCTGTCATTGCCCGGGTCAAAAAAACAGAAGAGGGAGGCTACCGAGCCGTACCCTTGGATGATCGGTTGCTCTTTGAGTTAGTCCTACAACCAGACGAGGGAGCTTCCTTAGAAGAAGCTGTAGATCAGTTAGTTCATGTGGATATTTTGCGATATCCCCTAGGTGATAACCCACCCCTGGGCCATATCACCCAAGTACTGGGGTAGCGATGCACAGTCTGCAGCCGATACAGAACTGGTCTTTTGCAAATACGATTTACCTCGTACTTTCCCGCCAGAGGTAGAGGCAGCAGCAGAAGCATTGCCCAAAAAGCTCCGCAAAACCGATCAAAAAAAAGCGCTTGGTCTTGCAAGATTTGCTCACCCTTACCATCGGCGATTCCCAAAACTATCCAATCCAGCTAGACCATGCCTTTTCCCTAGAGCAGACCAAGGAAAATCATTGGCGTCTTGGTCTACATATTACGGACTTGGTCTATTACATTGATTCAAATTCTCCCTTAGATCGGCTGGCTAGTCAGCGAGGTGCCTCTATCTATCTAGGTGATGCAGTTCTCCCCTTGTTTCCTGATACTGCGATCGATCGAATCGGCAGCTTAAAGGTGGGCGCTGACCAATTGGCTATCTCAGTATTGATGACACTCAGTGCTGAGGGAGAAGTCCTCGAATTTGAGTTGCAGCCAACGGTGATTCGAGTGGACCATCATTTAAGTTATGACCAAGCCCAAGCTTTGTTAGATCCAACGGCTCAAGACTCTACTGAAATTGATCCGAAAGCCTTAAAGGCTTTGCAACCCACCTTAGTCCAATTACAACAGCTCGCGCAAAAATTACAGGCTCAACGTTGGCAACGGGGCAGCTTTGATATCCATACCTCCGAGAGACTTCCCCAAGTTATCGGCGATGAAGGAGATCTAGGGGCAGTGGTTCTCTCTGCTCCTCTTCAAGTTCATCAGATGGTCATGGATGTGTTAGCCTTAGCCAATCAACTGGCGATGTCCCATGTACAAGCGCTAGGCTTGCCTGTCATCTATCAGATTCAACCGCCACCAGATGTACAAGATTTGCAAGACATTCTCAAATTGGCCTCCAATATTGAGTTGTCTCTGTCATTGCAAGAGGATGATACAGCCCAGCCTCAAGACTTCCAAACCTTTAGTCAGATTTTTCAAACCTCTGACTTATCTGCTGTTTTATTTGAATTACTGCGGGCGACCCTCAAGCCTGTCCAGTATAGTGCTGTTCCTGGGCCCCACTTTGGCTTAGCCCAAGTGCAGCATTGTGGGCATTTCACATCTCCCCTCAATCGCTATAGCGATCTGATCAATCAGCGTATTTTACATGCAGTCTTTACTGAAGGCCGCGATCGTCGCACCTCTAGGGCAAAGGAACGTGTCAATTTACGCCATAGCTCTTGCCATGATGCCATTAGCTGGAATGTCCTGCCTCCAGAGGTGCAGCGAGATCTAGAAACAATGCTTGCTGAGACGATTCCCCATCTGAATGAGCAGGTGGATTTAGCGCGACAAGCCGCTCAAGATTTTGTGGGTCTGCAGAAAACAAAGCAAATGCAAGCCCATACCGGTAAAATTCTTCAAGGCATTATTACCGGCATTCAGTCCTATGGGTTCTTTTGTGCGCATTGAAAATCTAATGGTGGAAGGTTTAGTCCATGTCAGCTCTCTCAAGGATGATTGGTATGAATATCGATCTCGTCAACAAACCCTGGTGGGGCGTAAAAACCGCCGTCAATATCGCTTAGGAGATCGCGTTGAAGTAGAGGTCAAGAGTGTTGATTACTACCGCCAGCAAATTGATTTGATTGTGATCGGCGGAGGGAGTGAAGCCAGTGATGATGATGAAGTAGAGATGCCTGAGTTGGTGAAAAAAGGGGGAAACAGTTCTGCCTCGCGTTCGCCGGCAAAACTGTCTAAGGTAATCTCCAATGCTGCTGATGCAGACTTAGAGACAGACCTTGAGGGGGATGCCTAAGGACGTTTTATTAGCAACTGCGGTTAGAAAGTTTGAGTTTGGCTTAGATTCAGGTGCCATGAGTGCCCTTAAATTTTTCCAGAACAGTGAAGGTTGGTGGCGATCTCATCGGATTACCCATCACCTTTTGCTGCGTCGCTCGGAGTCAGGGAATACTGAAATTGAGGTGAAGTTGTTGGCCGGAACAGACCCTCAAGTTCTAGCAATCTGCCAATTACATCAGATCCAACCCCATAGAGCTGAGGGAGGTTGTTCTGTGAGCTGGCAAGGTTCCATGGCCTGGGATCGGGAAGAAGAGCAACATCAAGGATCCACAGTTTTTGTGCTTGTTCCTCACCCTCAAGATCCTCACTCAGGCCAGCTTCTTCGCGAGCGAGGTTATGCCGAGAATGTTCCTATTATTGGCCACTATCAAGTTGATTCCCAAGGCGGTCTAGTGCTGACAACAGAATATGAAACCGTTCGCTCTGTAGAGCGATTTTGGTTCCCGAACCCCAATCTTCGACTCCGCACAAGCACCGTACAGCGGCTGGGTGGATTCACCACCACCTCCTTTTGCGTTGAGTCTCGAATCTGTAGCTCCGATTCCCCTGCCAAAACGATCCTAGAGGCATCCTTAGAGCAGGCCACATCTACCAACCCTGATCTGAGAGCCTCTGGTTGGGGTTGGTAATCCTTTACCCATAGCCCTTAAAGGGGACGGAGGAAATCAGTTTCCAAGTTAGGCTCTGCAGTTAAATCCAAGAAATTCTTGTCCTTAGGATTTCCCATCGAATCCACCAACTGTTCTTGATAGACATTCAGGTTAAACCAAAAGGTGGTGCCCACACCAGGCTCGCTCACTAAATGGACCTGAGCATGATGCTTCTCTAAAATATTGCGCACAATGATAGTCCTAACCCAGTTCCCTCTAAGGTATGCACTCGATTTTCTACCCGATAAAAATCGGTCAAAAATAGCAGCTTGATCTTCAGGGTCAATTCCAATCCCTGTGTCTGCAACCTCTACTCGAATCTGACCCGCAGAGGGATCTGAGATATTAGAGGGCAACGGATAAGCCCGAATTAAAATCTTGCCGCCCTTAAGGGTGAACTTTAAAGCATTGCCCAGCAGATTGGTGAGCACCTGCAACAACAAATCATAGTTTCCCCAAATAGCTGGTAAATCAGGTTGGATATCATAGCCAAGTTCGATGGCTTGCTCACGGGCAGTGAGCTGATAAGTCCGTAAGGTTTGCTCAACAGGTTGCAATAAGTCAACGGCCTCAAGGCGATACTGCTTGCCAGATTCTAGACGAGATAAATCTAATACATCATTGACTAGGCGAGTCAGCCGATCTGTTTCCCGATTAGCTGTCTCTAGAAATTCTTGACGATCTTTATCACTGAGATCATCTCCATAATCATGAAGAGTTTCGATGAAGGACTTAATATTAAACAAGGGGGTTCGCAATTCGTGGGAAATATTGCTGATGAATTGGCTCTTGGCTTCGTTAAGTTCTACCTCTCGGGTGATGTCTTGGATCGTGATCGCAATCCCTTTGACTTTTTCGCGCTGCTGATCAAGGACTGTCGTTAATAGAGTCCTGACTGTTCTAGGAGTAGGTCCAGTTAGAGTAATTCGAAATTCACTGGCTTCAAGACCCGCAGCACTTTCGTAGAGGGGGCGAGTCAGTTCAATCTGCACAGGCTCAGGTAGATAACGCAAAACATTATTACCTAAGACTTCTTGGCCTTCCCAACCAAATAAGCGCCGCGCGGTGGGGTTGGCTAATATTACGTTTAGATCGGTATCGAGTAGCACTGCACCATCGGCAATGGTAGAGACTAGGGTTTCTAATTTAGCGGTTTGGGCGGTTAATTCTTCGATGTTTTGTTCTTGATAGCTTTCTAGGCGCTCAGCCATGTCATTGAAGCTCAGAATTAATTGCCCTAATTCGCCCCCAAAGGGCAAATCAACACGCTGTTTGAAGTTTCCCCCAGCAATATTTCTGACACCCACCACTAGCTCTTTAATGGGACTGGTGATAATTAAAGGCATTAAACACCGCGCCTAAAATTACCATCACCCAAATTGTAATGAACACAGCAATGGTGACATCTCGGGTTAAGTGGGAGGAGGTTACCACTGTGGGATTTGGGTTAATGCCTATGGCTAAGACGCCCAGATAGCGATCCTCTTGCAAAAGGGGCACAAAGATATCGGTCACTTCTCCGTCAGGGGTCGCATGTTCGCGGACCATCACTGATCCAGAGGTGGGTGAAAAATTATCAGGGAGTTGCATTAACCGACTGAGGGTTAAGGAGCTATTGACCTGAGTTTCAGAGTAAGGAATGCCATAGTAAATGCTGCCTTCTTCGTCTGCATAAATCATGTAGCGGATGCTAGAGGTGCGGCTATAAAATTCTCGAGAAAATTTAGCGACGTCTGCATAGTTATGATCTGCCACTAAGGGGGCAACATTTGCCGATAGCAATAAGCCCAAATCCCGACCAAAGCGGTTGTCTTGTAAGCGGGCGTCCTGTTGAATACTGTTAACCGCCCAAAAGGTGAGCGTGCTCATGAGTAAGGAAACGATTAAGGTCGCAGCAACCATCAGCCGGGTCTGGATATTGGAATCGGCCCACCAACTGATGATAATTTTTCTGAATTTTTCAAACAGTTGCTGCATGCCAACAGAACCTAAGCAGGATTTCTAAATAGAGTTTATGGAGGCAGTCCTAATCTGAGAGGGTGTACACATGAGGGAAAGTGCTTATGGAAGCAAATCGAATATTGAAGCTAACCATTGATCTAGCTATTGTTATTCTGGCATGTCTCTTGGACAGGGGTATTGTCTATCTCTCTGTATTCAGCTTAGGGGAAGGCCGATGGCTTGGTCTTCGGAGAGAGAAGGTAGGGAAAATTTTGGGCGGAATTAGAGGGAGTTTTAGGGATG
Organism: Acaryochloridaceae cyanobacterium SU_2_1; assembly: GCA_012030735.1. GTDB lineage: Bacteria > Cyanobacteriota > Cyanobacteriia > Thermosynechococcales > Thermosynechococcaceae > Acaryochloris. The sequence goes on along the minus strand of JAAUUW010000092.1, from coordinate 3,417 downwards.
GAGTGAGAGTGTTGAGAAACACTGTGCGATCGCAGCATCATGTACTATCATGTAGGCCGCTGCTGAGCAGATCGACCAGAGACAGCCCCACTAGAGGCAACCTAGTCCCCAATCCACGACCACACACCCCTTGAATATTGGAAAGAATCAATAGATTTCCATCCCATGGTGAAGAATAATTTACAATAAATAATGTTTGTTTACCCTTGAGTGGAATTCATCCCCCAGTACTGCTGGCAACGCTCACATTATCTCAAACTTTATCGATGCAAAACGTCTGTACTGATTCCTCCGAACTCATCTTTGCTGGTTTCCACGCCCTTTCTGACTTGCACCGCACTCAAGTGCTAGAGCTGTTGCGTCATCAAGAGCTTTGCGTTGGTGAGTTATGCGAGTCTTTGGATATCAATCAATCCAAGCTGTCTTTTCACTTAAAGGTTTTAAAAGACGCCGAATTAGTCCATACTCGCCATGAAGGGCGCTGGATTTACTACAGCTTAAATCTCACCCAATTTGTCATTTTAGAACAATATTTGGCTGAATTTCGTCGCTATTCTGAAATCATGCCACCCCGCAGCTAGGAAATCCTAAAACCTTCTTCTCTCAGCCAACCTTAGGGCAAACTAGACCTCCCCCCTCTTGCCTATATTTATAGCGATGGTGTCGCGATCAAAATCGCCAGCAACAGCTTGAGTTCAAAAACTGATCAGAAGCTAAGCGCTAATGAGTACTTCGCTTGAGCGCACGCTCCATCTCTCGGCTATCTTGACGCTTCTTCAGAGACTCGCGCTTATCATGGAGCTTTTTACCTCGAGCGAGACCGATGGATACCTTAATCCAACCTCTTTGCAAATAGAGCTTCAGAGGGACCAGGGTCAATCCCTTAAGCTCGGTTTTACCAATAAGCTTGCGGATTTCTTGGCGATGCATCAGCAGCTTTCGAGTTCGACGGGGATCATGGTTAAAAAACTGACTGGCATTGTTATGGGGAGAAATATGCACATTTAACAAGAAGGCCTCTTCATTACGAATGCGCGCAAATCCATCCCGGAGGTTAACTTTACCCGCTCGGATCGATTTCACCTCAGTGCCGGTCAACTCTAACCCTGCTTCGTAAACCTCTAAAATTTCATACAGAAAGCGGGCTTGTCGATTATCGCTAACAATTTTATAAGACTCACTCATCGGTTTTAACTGAGGGATACTGCTGCCCGTATTCCAGCTTAGGGTTAGATCTAGTACGATACCAAAGATTGTTATGGATAGGCATTGGCCAGACTCCCTTGCCGACTGCCGCCCCCCTCAAAGAGAGGGGCAGTTAGCTAGGGATCTAGATTCAGAGGGTGATTACCCCAGACTTTGCTTACCCCAGTGCCTCACCACCGCCTGATAGCATAAACCATAGCAGCAATACATTCTCTAAAGGACGATTCAATATGGGCAAAGCACTTCTCAAATTCTCATCGGCAGACTGCGGAATCTGCCATAAAATGTCATTTTATGACCAAAAAGTAGCCGAGGAACTCGGACTCGACTTTATCGATATTCAGATGCAGGACACAGCCACTTACAAAAAATATCGCAAAATTCTGCTCACCCAGTATCCTGACAAGTCTGAAATGGGTTGGCCCACATATATTATCTGCGATTCACCGGAGGCAGAATTTGTGATCCTAGGCGAAGTGAAGGGGGGACATCCTAAGGGTGAATTTAGAAGTCGGTTGCAGTCAGTGCTAGGCGCTGAGTAAGACTTAACTTACGATAATCTTTTGCTTTAATATCTGCCATGGCAACCTCTCCCCTCCCCTCAAGAGTAGTCCCACCTCATACTAAGGGACGATCCCGGCGTAATCCCTGGCTACTAGGGCTAGATCGGTTGATGGCTTTGGTTGCCTTGGCTAACCTGACCTTGGTCTTGTTTAATATCAGCTATATTCCCTTGCGGGATATCTATTTAAGACATTTACCAATCCTGACTCGCCTATATGATCCAATCAAAGGCATTGAGCCTCATCGAGAGACTCAACGCTATTTGATGCTCGCAGACCAACTGGAGGAGCAGTTGACAGCAGGAGGAGTGCAAAATCCTAAGATCACAAGTCTGTTAGGGGAGTTGACCGAGCAAAGCATCCTGATCATCAACGAAAATCCCTTTGAGCTAGCCAAGAAATCCGGCACCTTAGAGAAAATCAAAAATCGGATGCGGGAGCATATGAGTAATGAATCTGCGCAGGATTCATTTCGGCAGTTCTGGAGTGCTGATCACCTGAGGACAAGGCCTTGGACTAAGGAACTGGATTATTTCAATGATCGAATTCGCCCCTTAATTGCTACCAATTACTATCGCCCTTTGGGGGAAAGTGGCGATTTTATCGACTTTTTCATCATCCTTGACCTTCCCTTTGTTTTGCTGTTTGGCTGTGATTATTTGGTCAGAAGCTTCTATTTGAGCCGACGTCGCTCTGGGGTGACATGGCGCGATACTATCCTATGGCGATGGTATGATTTACTGTTTTTCCTCCCCCTCTGGCAATGGTTGCGCATCTTACCTGTAACATTGCGACTGCACCAGGTTCGCTGGATCAATTTAAGCCGCATGCAGACTCAGATGAATCGCTTTCTGGCCGAGAGTCTGGCGGGTGATATGACCGAGATTGTACTGGTGCAGTCTGTGGGACTGGCTCAGGAGGCAATCTCTCAAGGTGTGATTAAGCAATGGTTGTTGAGTCCACAACCGCAGGCGGTGGAAATCAATGAAGTTAATGAGTTGCAAGAATTGATTTTACAGGCACTCAGAATTACCATTTACAAGGTTTTACCGCAATTGCAGCCCGATCTAGAACAGGTGATCTACCATGCCCTCTACCAAGCGCTCCATGAGATTCCTTTCTACCAGCAAGCTCAAAGCTTGCCAGGGCTGACCGCTCTGCCCAAGGGGGTAGCACAGCAGGTCAGCCAAGGATTAACACAAACCATGCAAAGCACTCTGACTAAGGTTCTCAATGACCAGGAAGGCCAAGATATTGTTGACCAACTCAGTGAGCATTTTCTAGAGCCCTACGCCTCGAATTACAAGATCAACAAACCCTCGAAGACCTTCAAACCCTTCTGACGGATTTTCTTGAGGAAACGAAGTTGACGATCCTCAATCGCTTGGAGAAGAAAGATACAGAGGATATGGCGGCTGAGGTTGACCAGTTGCGTCAAGCAACTGCTCAGTCAGGTGAATGGACCTCGGTACAGATGATTCCTGGATCGATATCCCATCGGTAATTCTCAGCATGGGACTAGTACAGCTTGGCTTAAGTCCATCAACTATTTAAGCGGTTAAGGGCTTGCCCTTATAAGTCCATTGAAAAGGCTTTGCCATCGTACGGTTGAAGTATTCGATAAACCCCAGAATACGAGTTCTCAGGT
>JAAUUW010000008.1 GCA_012030735.1 Acaryochloridaceae cyanobacterium SU_2_1 | reverse complement strand
ATTCCCGCTACTACTAGAGAAAAATGAAGCTATTTTTGGCTATGTTGCCGAGGGATATTGGTGTGATGTCGGGAGCCTAGACTCCTATCGAGAGGCCCAATATGATGCTTTACATGGGCAGGTCAAGCTCGACTTCGCTTACCAAGAGATGTCCCCCGGCATATGGATGGGGCAAAATGTCCATGTTGAGTTAGAGGCTCAACTACAGCCTCCACTGTTAATTGGGGATAATTGCCGAATTGGAGCAAGGGCCAATATTGAATCTGGAAGTGTGATTGGCGACAATGTGACCATTGGCGCTGATGCTGATCTCAAGCGGCCCATTCTCTGGAATGGGGTATTAGTGGGCGAAGAAACACATTTGCAGGCCTGCACCATTGCCCGAGGAGCGCGGGTGGATCGGCGTGCCCGGGTCTTAGAGGGAGCGGTAGTGGGCGCTCTTTCGACGGTGGGGGAAGAGGCACAGGTAAGTCCTAACGTTAGAGTCTGGCCCAGTAAGCATATTGAACCAGGTGCTACTCTCAATATCAATTTGATCTGGGGCAGCACAGCACCTCGTAATTTATTTGGCCAGCGAGGGGTCTCTGGGTTAGCCAATATTGATATTACGCCAGAGTTTGCCGTGAAGTTGGGGGCAGCCTATGCCTCAACACTGAAACCGATGGCTCAGGTGACAATCTCTCGGGATCAGCGCAGTATTTCTCGGATGGTGTCGCGATCGCTGGTCGCTGGCATTATGTCCGTGGGGATTGATGTTCAAAATCTAGAGGCAACCGCCTTCCCCATTGCTCGATGTGTGCCGCGCACCACCAATGCTGTAGGGGGTGTTCATGTCAGGATCCATCCAGACCGTTCTGATTACATCCTGATTGAATTTTTTAATGAAAAAGGCATCAATATCTCGAAGGCCAAAGAGAAAAAATTGAAGGTGCTTACTTTAAAGAAGACTTTCGCCGTGCCCCCCTTGGTGAGATTGGGGGGGTGAGTTACCCCACAGGACTCTTAGATGACTATGCCACTATTTTTGAGAAATGGCTGGATACCGCTGTGGTCCGTTCAGGCAATTTTAAGGTGGTCATTGACTATGTTTATGCTGTATCGGGTGCAGTCCTTCCCCAACTCCTGAGCAAATTTGGCTGTGATGCAGTGGTGCTCAATGCTAGCCTACGAAATCAAGGTACATCACCGGAGCAAAGAGAAGAATTATTGACCCAACTGGGGCCTGTAGTTGAAGCCCTAAAAGCCAATTTTGGAGTGCAGGTTTCAGCCAATGGTGAACAATTTATCTTAGTGGATGAAGCGGGTACTGTGATCCGTGGTGAACCCCTGACTGCCCTGATGGCGGAGATTATTCTCACTGCTAATCCTCGGGGAACAGTGGTGGTGCCTGTGCATGCCTCAAGCGCTGTGGAGCAAATTGCCCGCCGTCATGATGCCACAGTTGTTCGCACCAAGGCCAATCCCACGGCTTTGATGGAAGCTTGTCGTACAAATCCTACGGTGGTGTTAGGGGGAGATGCCGATACAGGGTTTATTTTCCCCCAACTCCACCCTGGCTTTGATGCCATGTTCTCCATCGCTAAGTTAATTGAGATGCTGACTTTGCAGAAAAAATCCTTGGGCCAACTAAAGGCGGACTTACCCCGAATTTATCACCGTTCTCAGACGGTACGATGTCCTTGGACTCGCAAAGGGGCATTAATGCGCTATTTGGTGGAGACCCATTCCCCGGAAACCCTAGAATTGGTTGATGGGGTAAAAATCAAGGACTCATCCTCTGATAGTTGGGTTCTGATCTTGCCTGATGCGGGTGAACCCTTGGTTCATATATATGCCAACGGTGGCGATCGCGAATGGGTCGATACTGCGCTTAGAGACTATCGACAACGGGTACAAGAGTTTACAGAACCTGATTCTAGCCTAGACCCTGAGTCAGAGAAAATCTAGAACTCCCTTGGCAGGGGAATGAAAATAAGCCCTAGATGCGTTCTGCGCCTATCTTGAATTCGTGGCGCGCTGATTTCCTGATTCTACGTCTAGAATGCTAGCCTTGATCCTGAAGATTCTAAGACCCTATTCTTGTTGATAGAATCCTCCCAAAAGCTCACTCTCAAGAACCACCCTTCATCAAGGAAAATGAAGCCCATGAATAGCTGTGTATTAATGGCAGAGATCACCAAAGCCCAGAGCTACGATATACCCAAGACGGGCAAACAGCGATTTCAGAAATGTGGGTGCAGTTTCCCCCCCTGCGCTCTGGGGACCCGATGGAGACCTTGAAAGTGATCGGCTGGGGCAATCTGGCCCAACAAATTCAAGACCAGTTCCAGATTGGCGATCAAGTCATCATCGAAGGGCGTTTAGGTATGATCACGGTTGATCGACCCGAAGGCTTTAAGGAAAAGCAAGCTGAACTGACGGTTTCTCGGATTCATACACCCGACATGACCATGAGTTCTAACCCTCCCTTAGCCAGTGAAACAAGTAGTGCAGGCACTACGACTCCCTCTGTTCCTGCCTCACAACCCACAACCAGCCCTGACGCTGAACCAAACTATGATGATATTCCTTTTTAAAACCCTACCCCTCCTCTACAGGCACTAGGTTCAGGCTGCGTTGGCCAATATCTTGCCGACAATAGCAGTCCTGAAACTGAATCGCAGCAATCCCTCGATAGGCCTGCTTTAAGGCTAGGGGTAAAGTCTCACCTCGGCCAGTCACCGCTAGAACCCGGCCCCCGCTAGTGACCAGTTGTTCCTCTTGGCGAGTACCAGCGTGAAAAACTGTTACTCCTTGAACTTCGGCTTGGTCAATCCCAGTAATGGGATGGCCCGTTTGATAAGGCCCTGGATACCCCCCTGCAGCGATGACCACCCCTGCGGCAAAGCCGGGTTTCCACCGCACAGAGGTCTGGGCAAGATGTTGATTAACACAGGCCCATAATAGATCTTCTAAGGGACTATCCAATAGGGCCAACAGGACTTGAGTTTCTGGATCACCAAAGCGGCAGTTAAATTCAATCACCTGAGGATCGCCTGTGGGGGTGATGATTAACCCCGCATAGATTACCCCTCGATAATCGATTTGCGCCCGTTGCAAGGCCTGTAAAGTTGGCTCCAAAATTTCAGACTGAATTCGACTCATTAAGGCTGTAGAAACCCAGGGCACTGGGGCATACGCACCCATTCCACCCGTATTGGCACCCGTATCACCTTCCCCAATCGGCTTGTGATCTTGAGCAGGCAGCAAGGGCTTAATAGTCAAGCCATCGGTTAAGGCCAATACTGAAACTTCTTGGCCCATCAGAAACTCTTCAATTAAGACTTGCTGTCCAGCAATACCAAATTTGCCAGCAAAGGCCTCTTCAATGGCCTGATGAGCAGTTTCTAGGCTAGGAGCCACCGTAACTCCCTTGCCAGCGGCCAAGCCATCTGCCTTGATGACCACAGGTAGTCTTTGGGTTTGCAGATAGGTCTGAGCCGCTGCGGCATCGGTAAAGGCTTGAGCCCGGGCCGTAGGAATCCCTGCTTCGGTCATGAGGTCTTTGGCCCAGGTTTTGCTGGCTTCAAGTTGGGCACCCGCTTGAGTGGGGCCGAAGACCCGAATTCCTTGAGCTTGGAGAGTATCAGTAATCCCCATCGCTAGGGGTAGTTCTGGACCAACCACCACCAAATCAATGCCCTGGGTCTGGACGAAATGGCCAATGGCGTCAAAATCTTGGTCCGCAATGGGCACATTCTGGCAATGGGCGAGACTGGCAGTCCCGCCATTACCCGGTAAACAGTACACCTGATGTACGGCAGCAGATTGCAACAACTTCCAAGCAAGGGCATGTTCACGCCCACCACTGCCAACGACTAAAATCTTCACCCGAGTTCTTTTACTTTACTAAACCTACAGGAGGTCATCATACTCTTTCCTTACTGGTTAACAACAGAGCAGCAAAGTCAGCAGCTAGAACCCAGCTAACACAAACCGGGCAACTGTGAAATAGATAAACACGCCCAGTACATCCACCGCAGTGGTAATAAAGGGAGCAGACATCAGAGCTGGATCGAAACCGATGGCCCGAAAAATAAAGGGCAGACCTGAGCCAGCAACAGAAGCTAAGGTGGAGATGGCCACTAAACTCAGACCAACGGAGATCGCAACCGCCCAATTCCCCTGCAAAAAATAGGCCCAAATCACCACAATACTCCCCAGCATGAGGCCCAAAAGGGCACCAGCTCGTCCTTCCCGTTGAATCACCCAGAGGGGATTTTTGGCCCGCATTTGATCAACATTCAAGCTCCGAATCACGACGGTCGAAGATTGGGCGCCCACATTCCCCCCAGTTCCAATCAGTAGTGGAATAAAGCTAGAGAGGGCAACTACCTTTTCTAACAGATCTTCCTGGCTATGGATCAATGCCGTGGTGCCAGTATTGGTCAATAGCAACACCAACAACCATAGGACTCGTCTACGGGCTACCGTGATCAGGTTGGTCTGGAAATAGTCATCTCCCCCAGATTGCACCCCCCCCATGGTGTAGATATCTTCTGTCGCTTCTTCTTCGAGAATATCGATCACATCATCGACGGTGACAATGCCCACCAAGCGTTGTTCACGATCCACCACGGGCATGGCTAAAAAATCGTAGCGTTGAATAATGCGGGCAACCTCTTCTTGATCTGCATCCGTCGTCACGGAAACTACATCTCGGGTCATAATTTCGCCGATTTTCTGGTCGGGTTGCGCGGTGACGATATCTCTAAGGGAAATAATTCCTGTCAAATGACGGGCCACATCCACCACATAGAGGTAATAGACTGTTTCGGTGAATTGAGCCAGACTACGAATTTTCTCTAAAGCCTGAAAAACCGTCAGGTTTTCCTTGAGAGAGACATATTCAGGCGTCATAATTCGCCCAGCTGTGCCTGCTTCATAGCCCAACAATAAGGCTGTTGATTGCCGTTCAATCAGGCTCAGTTGAGCTAAGAGTTGGCTAACCACCTTGGCGGGTAACTCATCAAATAACCGTGCCCGATCATCGGGCGACATTTTGTCAACAATATCTAAGACATCCTGTCGTTTGAAATCCTCAATTAAAGATTGCTGCACACTGGTGTTGAGGTTTTCATAGACCTCGATAGCTTCATTCTTAGAGAGCAGACGGAAGGCAATCGCTTGCTGTGCTTCAGGTAACTGTTCAATGGCCTCGGCAATATCAGCCGGTTGAACGGGGACTAACAGCGCCTTAGCGCCGGGCAGGTTACCCTGCTCTAAAAGCATGAATAACTGCGATCGCACCAATTCCCGCAACTCTTGGCGAGAGAAAACTTGTGGCCTTGAGTCTTGATGATCAGTCAAGCCAGATCCTCTTAGTTATTTAAACCATGATGGCAATGAAGCAATCGGCCGATAGCCCCTCCAATTATCCCCTATCCCCTATCTAATTCCCCTTTTTGTCGGTCAAGCTGACAGAAGTCAGCACAGAGACCGTAGATCCAAAAAAATGACGATACATAGACCCATGTCATAAGCTCGCTGTTCTCACTGGACTTAGCGCTAGGAGTCAGAGAGGGAGAGCAGTGCTGCCCAGTCTATTCTGCAAATTTGTTGTTAGGGAAGCGCTGGGTTATGTTAGTGTAATCTATGCTAAGCCGTGCAGGCTTTTTGAGGGTCGCTAACTCAACGGTAGAGTACTCGGCTTTTAACCGATTTGCTCCGGGTTCGAATCCCGGGCGACCCATTTTTCTCTAGACCGAATCCGAATCTCGTCATGCTTACCCTACCAGAGAACACTCCAGACAAGGTAGGATAATCTAAAGATTAGCGTAAGAATTCGGCGCATTAAACGTTTTTTTTCGACGACAAAACATCTAGGAGGTTCATCTATGGCGCTCGTACCAATGCGGCTCTTGCTTGATCATGCTGCTGAAAACGGCTACGGCATTCCCGCCTATAACGTCAACAATATGGAGCAGATTATTTCGATCATGCAGGCTGCGGATGAAGCGGATAGCCCTGTTATCCTGCAAGCCTCTCGCGGTGCTCGCAGTTATGCCGGTGAGCATTTTCTGCGCCATTTAATTATGGCTGCTGTTGAGTCCTATCCTCATATTCCCATCGCCATGCATCAAGATCATGGCAATAGCCCCACCACCTGCTACTCAGCCATGAAAAATGGCTTTACCAGCGTGATGATGGATGGCTCCTTAGAGGCAGATGCCAAAACCCCCGCTAGCTTTGAGTACAACGTAGAAGTGACTCGGCAAGTGGTTCAGGTTGCCCATGCGATTGGCGTCAGCGTTGAAGGAGAACTGGGTTGTTTAGGCTCCTTAGAAACAGGCAAAGGTGACAAAGAAGATGGGCATGGCTTTGAGGGAACTCTTAGTCGCGATCAACTGCTGACAGACCCCGATGAAGCCGTTGAATTTGTTGAACAGACCCAAGTGGATGCCCTAGCTGTAGCCATTGGCACCAGTCATGGTGCCTATAAGTTCTCCCGTAAACCCACGGGTGAAGTGTTGGCAATTAGCCGTATTGAAGAAATTCATAACCGCTTACCCAATACCCACTTAGTGATGCATGGCTCTTCCTCCGTTCCCCAGGAATGGATTGACATGATCAATCAGTATGGCGGGCAAATTCCTGAAACCTATGGGGTTCCCATTGAAGAAATTCAAAAAGGGATTAAGAGTGGCGTTCGCAAGGTGAACATTGATACGGATAATCGTCTGGCTATCACAGCCGGCATTCGGGAAGCAGCGGTTAAGGATCCGAGCAATTTTGATCCCCGCCACTTCCTGAAGCCCACCATCAAGTACATGAAGCAAGTTTGCCTGGAACGTTATACCGCCTTTGGTTCTGCGGGTAATGCCAGCAAGATCAAGCAACAAAGCCTTGATATCTTTGCGATTAAATATGAAAAGGGCGAGCTAGATGCGACCACCAAGAAGGCAGTAACTGCCTAAAGGTTCTGAAGGCCAGGGAAAGGATTGATGATCGTTATCGTTATTTCCCTGCTCTAGGCTTCAACTTGCCAAATCGCTCAATACAAGAGGTATTGAGCGATTTATTTATGCTTGTTCAAAGCTAAAATTAGCGGAATCTTGCCTTCTCTACTGTAGATAGCTCATCCTTAGTAAGGGTTATCTTGGCTGGTTTTTAATCAAATAACCCCAGCGAAAGAGTGAACATGCATCCTCCACTGCTGTGGTTTGGGGGACGAAGGCCACCCCTGAATCTAGGCTAATTAGGCTGTAAAATTCAACGCTGAATCAATTGAAGCAATAGGAGAACATGCTATGGATCGTCGTACTTTTTGAATTGGGTTGGCGTGGGGGGGCTTGCCAGTAGCCTTCCTTTGGTGTTAGCGGCTTGCTCTGAGACGACTGATACTGCTAGCCAGACCTCTAGTGTAGAGGTCCCACCGCCACCCCCTGAGAGTATTGATTTCGTGGAGGTCGGCAAGGTTACGGATTTAGAGAATAATAAGGCCTTAGTGAAAGAAAATTTTGCCGGGGCCCCTCTATTGGTGATTCGTAATCCCAAAGACAATAGTCAGTTGGTTGCGTTTAAAAATGAATGCACCCATAAACAATGTCCCGTTGAATGGAAAGCGGATCAAGGCGAATTGGTTTGTGATTGTCATGGATCTAAATTTAAGCCCGATGGAACTGTGGTCAATGGCCCAGCGACATCGCCCTTAGCCACTTATACGGTAAAAATTGATGGGGATGCGGTTCTGGTAAAAGCGGGCTGAAATTTCTGATCGGCTTGAGCAAGGTTGATCCCTTTAATCTGACCTGATAAAGCCCATAAAGAAACCCCTGGTATGCTTCCAGGGGTCAAATCCTCTGAGGAGGAATCCATGTGTACCAGATTCCTGAGGTTAGAATGCCCCGTTGTAGGGCAAATATGATGGGTCGCTTAGCGCATTGTTACAAATTCTTCGGCTGAACTGGGGTGAATGCCTACGGTTGCGTCGAATTGGGCCTTTGTGGCGCCCATTTTGACTGCGATCGCAACCCCTTGAATGATCTCAGCGGCATGATCACCTACCATATGGGCACCCAACACTTGGTCTGTTTCTGTGTGGACAACCAATTTCATTAGGGTTTTCTCGTCGTGATTGGGCAGGGTGTAGTACATCGGTCGAAATCGACTGCGATAGACCTTAATTTTTGATCCCCATATTGGTCGCAAGCTTCAGCCTCGGTGAGGCCCACAGTGGCAGCTTCTGGGCTAGTAAAAATAGCTGTGGGTATATTTTCATAACTCATTTGGCGAGACTTGTTGCCAAAGTGAGTATCAGCAAAGGCACGCCCCTCATTGATGGCGACGGGAGTGAGGTTAATTCGATCTGTGCAATCGCCCACAGCATAGATATTGGGTTCAGCAGTTTGACTAAAGGCATCGACTGCGATCGCCCCTTCCTTAACCGCCACCCGAGTCTGATCTAATCCCAAATTCACCAGATTAGGACTGCGGCCCGTCGCCGCCAAGCTAACAGCATCGGCCATTACCGTTTCTGTCACAGTCTCGGCAATCCCATTTTTGACCGTGATCCATAAACCTGAGTCTCTCTTCTCTAAGGCAATATCTTGGGTATTGTTGAGGAACCGAATCCCTTTTTTCTGCATCGCCTCTTGAATTTCAGACCGCAGATCCTGATCAAAGCCGCGCAGAATCTTATCGGCACGGGTAATCACAGTGACCTCTGACCCTAAGCCCCTCAGAATACAGGCAAACTCAACACCGATATAGCCCCCACCTAGCACCACAAAATGCTGAGGCTGCTCTTGCAGATTAAAAATATCGTCAGAGGTGATCGCATGCTCAATACCAGGAATCGATTGGGGTTTAACGGGTACACCGCCGACAGCAATCAAAATTTTCTCAGCCGTGAGCTGAGCTTCGCCAACTTGTAGGGTATGCGCATCAACAAAACTGGCATGGTTGGCACAAATATCAACCTCAGATTTCTCTAGCATCTGCTGATAAATACCATTGAGTCGCGTCACTTCGCCATTGACCGCCCTGATCATAGTTTCCCAATTGAGCTGACTCTGGACTTCGCTCCAGCCATATCCTTGGGCTGCTGAAAAATGAGCTGGGAAGTGGGAAGCATAGACCATCAGTTTCTTGGGAACACAGCCCCGATTGACGCAGGTTCCTCCTAAACGACCAGATTCAGCAACGCCTACCTTGGCACCATATTCAGCAGCGCGACGGGCGGCAGCAATTCCGCCCGATCCAGCCCCAATCACAAATAAATCATAGTCGTAACTCATGGCCTTGCCTCTCCTTAACACAGATCTTGCTCAATACCAAGGCTTTTGGCCAAGGGCAGCCAAGCAGCAGGATCTTGATGGGGTCTACTCTTTGGCTGCCGTCCATCCACTAGCTAGGATTGCCCCTTCAATCCTAGCGGATTCTTACAGTCGCTCAGAATTAACTGGCGGACTTGAGATAGGTGAGAATCGTATCCGCATCGGATACTTCAAAGGGATCGGTCGGGCAGTTGTCACTATAGTCTGCCTCAATAAACATTTTTTCAATTTGGCCATCATTGACAACCATCGAGTAGCGCCAAGACCGCATCCCAAAGCCTAGGTTCGATTTATCCACCAGCATTCCCATCTTGCGGGTGAATTCACCGTTGCCATCGGGCAGCAGAAAAACCTCTTTAGCACCTTGCTGCTTACCCCATTGGAACATCACAAAGGCATCATTGACCGATATACAAAGGATTTGATCGATGCCTTGAGCTTTGATCTCCTCTGATAGCTCTTCGTAGCGAGGAAGATGGGTGGAGGAGCAAGTGGGGGGTAAAGGCACCTGGTAGCGAAAAAACAACCACTCGCTTGCCACCAAAGATCTCTTGAGTGGTTAGATCTTGCCAACGATAAGGGTTAGGGCCAGAAACAGACTCATCCCGGACTCGAGTTTTGAACACAACATCTGGAACTTTCTTGGTTACAAAGACTGACATAATTTTGCCTCGTTTGCTGGGGTGAACATCGCATCAGATGAGGTAAGGGCTGCGACCCAATGAACCTCTCTAAATAAGAATAGTTCTTATTTAGGAAAAATTCAATAGTACTAAATACTTATTTTTAAGAAATGCTATGCTTTATCTCCTCTCCCCATCCACAGCATCTATAATGGAGGTTAAATTTGCATTGATTTGATAGTGTTTTGGGTGCCATCCATGCTTAAACAATCTACCGACGTGATTGTCAAAGCCCTTAAGGAAAAAGGTTTGAGGGTCACACCCCAACGATACGCTGTCTATGCAAATTTAAGAAATCGAGCTGACCATCCTACAGTTGAGCAGATCCTCAAGGATTTAAACCAGGATTTACCCATTTCTTCCCAAGCCACCATCTACAGCTCTTTACAAGCATTGCGAGATGTGGGCTTAGTGCGCGAGGTTTTATTAGAGGAGGGGGTGTCTCGCTACGATGCTAATGTCTCTCCGCATCATCATTTTCGCTGTGATTGCTGTGGTGATATTACAGATATTCCCTGGCATTCTCTCCCAGAACTATCCTTAGAATCTTTACCCCCTGGTTTGCATGCCCAAACCTATGAAGTCACAGTGAAGGGCCTCTGCGAACCCTGTTATCGTCACAGTCTCTCGGCATCAGGATAACCAGAGCAAGCGTATGAGCCCTCGGGCCATGTTGGCATTAGGTCAAACATCCAGCCCTTATGATTGAAATGAGCGCGCATTAATGAGGTAAACCGATGGCGATTGAGCTGGGCGATCGCGCCCCCAATTTCACCTTGTTTGATAGTCAGGCTAAGGCTGTGCAACTCTCTGATTTCCTCGGTCAGTGGGTTCTGCTCTATTTTTATCCTCGGGATAACACCCCAGGCTGCACTCAAGAAGCCCAAGGCTTTCGCGATCTCAAAACCGAATATGACCAGCTCCAGACTGTGATTATCGGTGTGAGTGGCGATGATGCGAAGTCTCACCAAAAGTTTATCCACAAGCATGATCTGCCCTTTTTGCTGCTAACCGACCCCGATACAGCTGTGGCCACTGCCTATGGTAGCTATGGACCCAAAAAATTTATGGGTAAAACCTATGAGGGGATTTATCGGCATAGCTTTCTGATTAATCCTGAAGGTGCGATGGCTAAAATTTACCGCAAAGTTAAACCTGCCGATCATGCTGCTCAGGTTTTGGTAGATTTGGCATCCCTGCAAGCCCCCAACTCTTAAGTTCCGTAACAAAATGATCGGGGATATCCTCTTTCTACCCATCCTGAAATCTAATATTAGGTGATATTACTGATCTTCAGCATCAAGTCCAGATTCAAGTCAGCAGAGAGATTGTTATTGGCATGGTCTCTGCTGGTTATGTAGATTAAGGTTGCGAAAATGATCTCCTTTGACCTCCGTCCAGATTCATCCCCATCACCCCTCATGAACCGCCTTTTCTATATGGTTCAGACAGCCATAGGATTGATCCTGCGACATCCCATGTTCGGTGTTTGTCTGATTCCAATTTTACCCGAAGGCCAGATTGCCCTAGTCAAACGGCGAGACAATGGTTGCTGGAGCCTACCCGGAGGGATGGTGGACTGGGGAGAAACCATTGATCAGGCGATGAAAAGAGAATTATCAGAGGAAACTGGGCTCACAATTACACGTAGAGGCCGCTTGGTCGGACTCTATTCTGCACCCAATCGAGATCCACGCTTCCATTCTATTTGTGTCGCCATTGAAGTCTATGTTCAAGGCAAGCCCCTGATTAAGGACATCCATGAACTCTCTGAGGTGCAGCTTTTCACTCTAGAAGAGGCATCGCAAAAAAACTTAAGCCATGATCACACCCAAATTTTAGAAGACTATCACTGCGGCAAAACAAGTATTAATTAACCAGCAATCACTAAGGTACTACGGTCATCACTCAACCATCTTTGCTTGCTGTTGCCGCAGACGTTGCATCCCTTGGGCCAAGAGGGTTGGCACGAGGCGCAGTTGATCCAACCAAGCCGGAGTCTGTTTTTGCTGCTTATACCATTCTTGGAGATATTGTTTGAGTCGTTGGCCCTCCCCCCCGGTGATGACCAACTGGCTATGGGGATAGCGCTGCATCCAATCCCCAATCCCCACAGCGAGGCCCGCCGTTAGGGCATACAGAACCCCACTTTGAATCGCAGTGGTTGTATCCCTTGCCCAGCGCGGGGGCAGATGTTCTGGTGCAGGGACCTTGGGTAAATTGGCCGTTGAGAGGGAGAGCGATCGCAACTGTAACCCTAAACCCGGCACAATACACCCCCCCAAACATTCTTGGGCAGAGACTGCTCCCGTAAAGGTTAGGGCAGTACCCCCATCCACCACCAAGACCGGCCAACCATAGAGCGAACCAGCGGTCCAGACCGCTAAAGCTCGATCTAAGCCAAAACTCATATAGGGCTGGTGGAGAGGAATATCAGCCCCCGTCAGTATCTTGATTCGGGGATAGTTCTGCCAGATCTGTGTTTGGGCAGGGACCACCGAAGCAACCCAAAGGCTCGGTAGCAGTGGCTCTATTCCCTGGGATTGATGGTAACCAAGCGCCGGAGACCATTGCTGCCATTTTGTATCTGAGGGCAGTTGTGAATCACTAAGGCTGAGGTGTTGAGTAGTCCAAGTCTGTTGCAATTGCGGACCTAAGTAATAAAACCAATGCAAACAGGAATTGCCGATCGTCAGGGCAATCCAAGGCTGGCGGTCTTGACTCAGGGCTGCCATTAATCAACTTAGACAATTAACTTTGGGCATATTGGGTGACGATATAACCCTTAAAGGCTGATCCATATCACTGGCATAGCCCTGCAAAACAATGAAAGTAGAGTTCACACAAAATCTCAATATCATTGTTTTTCAGGAGAGACAACAAATGAGGAATCTGACGCTCAAACAACTTGGTCTCGGATGCCTACCCTGGATCAGTTTAACAGGCTTATATCTAGGCACAGCCACCATCGTCAAAGCGCTACCCGCCCAGGAGGTGACAACAACTTACTTCAGTGACAGTAGTAAAACAGAGGCAGTGGGAGAAAGAATCCTCCTATGCAATGGTCAACGTGCCACATGGGGCAGGGTAACGCGCTATGCGGTTCGCTCCAGTGAACCCTGCAATGGAGGCGGCCCTACGCCACCTGGTCCTGGTCCTCTTCCCTGTGAATTTTTAGAGGCAGGTTGTAGCCCCATTCCTAATCGCCAGGATGGCCATTTCTGGCAATAGAGTTCTAGGGTTCAGATGATGTTCCCCTTTGACTTATAGAGTATCTAGCAAATTCTGACAAAATTACCCATTCAGGTGAATCAGTTCTTGAAGATCCATCACTATTGAGCGTCTTTACCTGCCAAATCCTGTGGGATACTCTATAGCAATCCTAAATCAAGACTTGAGGAAATCAAGACAGAATGCGGCTATCCCAAATGCTGTTTGTGACACTGCGTGAAGTTCCAGCAGAAGCAGAAATACCCAGTCATCAGTTACTTCTGCGAGCGGGATATATCCGGCGGGTGGGGAGTGGGATTTATGCTTATCTGCCACTGATGTGGCGGGTCTTGCAGAAAATTACTCAGATTGTGCGTGAAGAAATGGATGCAACGGGAGCGCAGGAATGCTTATTGCCCCAAATGCAGCCCGCTGAACTCTGGCGAGAGTCGGGACGATGGGAAACCTATACCCAAGCTGAGGGAATTATGTTTGCCCTCACCGATCGCCAAGATCGAGAGTTAGGATTGGGACCTACCCATGAAGAGGTGGTTACTGCTGTCGCCCGCGATATGGTGCGCTCCTACCGACAGCTACCGCTGACGCTTTACCAGATTCAAACAAAGTTTAGAGATGAAATTCGACCTCGCTTTGGTCTGATGCGGGGTCGAGAATTCATTATGAAAGATGCCTATTCCTTTGCTGCAGAGGAGGCAGACTTAAGAGCCACCTACGACAAAATGCACGAGGCCTATTGCCGTATTTTGCAACGGTGTGGCTTGGCCTATCGAGTGGTGGATGCTGATTCGGGCGCGATTGGTGGCTCAGGATCTCAAGAATTCATGGTGTTGGCCGAGGCCGGCGAGGATGCTGTGCTCTATAGCGAGGATGGCCAATATGCCGCTAACGTTGAAAAAGCTGTTTCCTTACCCCCCGACCCAGATCCTTCACCCTTTTCCCAGCTAGAAAAACGCGAAACACCCAATGCCGCCACCATTGATCAGGCTTGCCAATTGCTGGACTGCCGGCCTACCCAGGTGGTCAAGAATCTAATTTACGCAGCCCTCTATGATACTGGCCTCACGGTCTTGGTCTTAGTGAGCATTCGCGGCGATCAGGATGTCAATGAGGTGAAGCTCCATAATGAGTTGGTAAAAGTAGCCGATCAATACCAAAGTAAAACACTGATTGCTCTTCAGGTTGCCGATAGCCAGGATCTGGCTAAATGGATCAGCAAACCCTTACCCATGGGATATATTGCCCCCGATCTTGCCGATGACTATCTGCAAAACAAACAGGGAATTGCCCAGCAGTTCCTGCGTTTGGTTGATCCAACGGCTGTCGAACTACAAAATTTTGTCACTGGTGCCAACCAGATGGAGTATCACTTTGTTGGGGCTAATTGGCAGCAAGATTTTGTCTTGCCGCCCCAAGTGGTCGATCTTCGCTTAGCGCAGGCGGGCGATCGCGCTGTCCATGACCCCCAGCAAATTCTCTGCAGCGCCAGGGGGATTGAGATTGGTCATATCTTTCAATTGGGAACCAAATATTCTCAGGAAATGGGGGCCACCTATACCAACGAAGCGGGTGAGGAAAACCCTCTCGTGATGGGATGTTATGGTGTCGGTGTGTCGCGGCTAGCCCAGGCGGCTGTGGAACAATCCTATGATCAAGATGGGATTATCTGGCCCGCTGCGATCGCACCCTATCAGGCCATCATCATTATTCCCAACAGCAAAGACAGCGACCAAGTCAAAGCAGCGGAGCAGCTTTATACAGATCTCAACCAAGCTGGCATTGAAACCCTACTCGATGATCGGACAGAACGCGCCGGCGTCAAATTCAAAGATGCTGATTTAATTGGTATTCCCTATCGCATAGTTTGTGGACGATCCTTACAAGAGGGCAAGGTCGAATTCGTAGATCGGGCTACACATCAATCTCAACTCCTTGGCTTAGATCAGGTAATGTCCACCTTAGAAGCAGCCCTGTCCCCATCCCGTCCATGAACCAAATCCACAAGACTAGGCGTCTTCAAAACCTGCAGGCAGCCTTAAACCTCTCAATAGATCTCAATCATCCCAAAGTCAATTTGTTAAAGTAGGCTTGACTTACCCCAACTGTTATTCATCTTGCTTGGAAGACTTACGAGGAAAATTGCAGCAATGACTCACCTAGAGCGTCACCCCAACTTGATTGCTGGCCTGATTGGCTTGTCTTTGGCACTCGGGCTATTCGGTTGTGAGCCCAGCAATACCCCAACGCCCTCTTCCACCCTGCCCCCTAGTAGCCCTAGCCCTACGACGGCCTCTCCCTCACCAGAACCTTCCCCTAGCCCCAGCCCAACCCCCGACCCCGATCCTCAGGCCAAAATAGAACCCTCAGTCTACTGGCTGGCCTATCGCGGCGAAAAATTGATATTGGATCCAACCCCATTTCCTGTCAATGAGCAGGATGCTCCTCAAACACAGCTCAAGGCCGTCCTAGAAAGACTTTTGCAAGGGCCAGCCAATGCCGATAAAGCCAATGCGATTCCCGAAGGCACTAAATTAAACAAGATCAAGATATCAGCAGAGGGCGTGCGCCTCGATTTATCAAAGGAGTTTACCAAAGGAGGGGGGAGCAGCTCCATGCAAGCACGCCTGGGCCAAATTATATACACTGCTAGTAGCCTCAATCCAAAGGCAGCCGTTTGGATTTCCATTGATAATGAGCCGCTCACAGTCTTAGGGGGAGAAGGCTTAGAAGTAACCCAGCCCATGACCCGTCAAGAGTTTGATGATAACTTTTCCCTGTAGGGTAGATTTTCACCCTGCCTCTCCCATCGATCTTCCATGATTCATTAGATCTTTATATCTAGGGCTTAATCGGAAGATACTTAACCTTTTGGCTGCAGGGATATATCTTCCTGAGGAAAGATTTCCAATAGCATCAAACCCTCCCTAAATTAGGGTATCTTAAGCCCATAAAAGCTCAGCATGATTTCTACAGAGTGATCTCCCCTGCCTATTACAAATCATAATGGTGATATCCCCAGAAACCTATCCAAGTTTATGCCGGTTTTAAAAAGCACTGAGGAACAGAAACGGGAAGAACAGCGGTTGCAAGATGTTTTAATCTTGCTAGAGCATCTGATTAACAATGAAGAGACCACCATTAAATTGATCATTGAGTGCCTCTACGATGTAGGTGCCGTCAACTTCATCAACCGAAAATTTTCTAATACGTCAGTCAATCAGCTTGTAAAGTCCATGGCTTCGCTGTCTAAGCCTGCTTTTAAGATCTATGGTTTGTATTGGTTTAAAAAAAATTGCCCCCGCATCATTGTTAATTGGTTGCAACGCAAGATAGCCTTTCCAGCACCCGCCCGAGAAAATCTCAAGGAGCAGGCCGAAGCTGAACCGGTCAATCCTTCTGTATCCCAAGCATCTCAAGCGCCTGATGCCGCCATAACTCCTTCCCAGACCTTGGCCCTAGCGCCGATGGCCCCAGACCTTGAGACTGACTCACCCATGACATCGTCTCCAGAAGCTATGTCCTTAGGTGCTGAAACCACTCAAACCTCTCAACCTGACCATGAACCAGCCTTTGAGCTTGAGCAAACTAGCGACCCAGCCCTTAATCTTGACCAATCTCCTGAGTTTGATCAATCCGCTGCCGAGGGCTTGATCAATCGTTCTACTCCCGATTCGCCTGAAGCCATGAAAACTGCACTGAGTGAAGGGGAAGTAGACCTCTCCACCCCCTCAAGTTCAACCATCGCGTCTATGACGGGTGCCAAAATCGCTTATAACCAGGAACAAAGCCGTGAGGCTGGGCTAGATTCTGTTGCGATCGCTGATGGGCAAGTCCTTGAAATTAGCCGCTTGCAATCCCAGGTGAAGCTGATGACTGGCGTTTTGATTGCTACTCTGATTTTAAGCGGCTCTTTGATTTTGCATTTATCTGTTAACCCGCTGAGGTCTTGGAACAGGGAGCCATCTAATTCTTTAATCCTTCCTGGCGCAACTCAGCCAGAGAACTAGGGCTGTTGCCATACTTTCCCATGGACCTGTGCTCAAGAAAAAGCTAAGGTGAAGGCAAAAGCGATCCTCCTATCCCTGATTGTTTCAAGCTCTACGGTTACTGAACAGCCATTGACATAGGATAATGACCGACAGAGATATCAAATATTAGCTTATATGCCTTGGGCTCGAATCATTAGTGGCCTAGTTGCCATTGTTATTGCCTTGGCCATCATCCTCTTAGGTGGATGGTACTTCACCCTAGGCTTTTGTCTGCTCGTTTATCTCGCGCAGGTGGAATATTTTGAACTCGTCCGGGCTAAGGGCAATCGCCCGGCGGGCAAAACCACAATGATTGTCAGTCAACTCTTATTGGTGACAGCTACGATTAGCTCTGAACTCGCCGATGCAGTGTTGCCTGTAGCGGGCACTTTTATTTGTTTCTATCTTCTCTTTCAACCTAAATTGGCGACTATCTCTGATATCTCTAGCTCAATTTTGGGACTTTTTTACGGCGGCTATTTACCCAGCTACTGGATTAGGCTTCGATCGATTGGCGCCGATCTTCACAGCTTGCCCCTTTGGGGGTATTGGCCTGATCAATGGTCGGAGGTTATCCGAATGCCCAAAGGCTTGACGATTACTTTTTTTGCCTTTTGTTGCATTTGGGCGGCTGATATTGGCGCCTATACCGTGGGTCGATTA
The DNA here is from genome assembly GCA_012030735.1 of Acaryochloridaceae cyanobacterium SU_2_1. GTDB lineage: Bacteria > Cyanobacteriota > Cyanobacteriia > Thermosynechococcales > Thermosynechococcaceae > Acaryochloris. The sequence continues at coordinate 25,124 of JAAUUW010000008.1, read as the reverse complement.
TTTGGGCGGACTCGCCTTTCGGATATTAGCCCCAAAAAAACGGTGGAGGGTGCTGTCTTTGGGGTGGTCGGCAGTGTTTCCGTTGCAATTTTAGCCTCTTGGATTTTGCAATGGCCCTTTAGTGTACCGCTGGGCATCGCTTTAGGATTATTAATTGGCATCGCCAGCTTACTGGGGGACTTAACAGAGTCAATGATGAAGCGAGATGCGGGGGTCAAAGATTCAGGCCAGCTCATCCCAGGCCATGGAGGTATCTTGGATAGGGCTGATAGCTATGTCTTTACAGCTCCCTTGGTTTACTATTTCATGACCTTGTTGTTGCCCATTGCCCAAGCTTTCTAAATCTTGGGGGGCTCTTCTGGCCGAGGGGCCGCGTCTCCTGCTTGGCTTAGCTGCCTAACATGAAGGCGATCACGAATAAACCATAGGTCAACCCCATCTTAAAAAAGTTAAGGGCTTCGCCCCAGAGGGTTTTGCGAACATTACCACGATTGCGATAATGGATCCAACTGACAATCTCTGAGAACGTTACCGCGAAGGCAGCGACCACAACATCTAAGTAGGCGCGCTGCCCAGCAACACTGGCAAAGGAGATGCCGACGTATATGCCAAAGAGCAACGCGATCGCTAACACAGAAAGTCGCCGCCAGGGGTTGCGTAGCTCTACGCTAATCAACTGACCCAGATCCGTAAATAAAGTATTCAATCGAGTATTTTGCATCCGATATCTCCCTAGAAGGCAATGGTCAAGAACTCATTTGGGTTGAGATCCAATTTAAATAGGGTTGAGACCCAGCGATGATCGGCACTGCAATAATTTCGGGCACTTGGTACATGTGATATTGGCAGACAGTGGCTTCCAGGTTCGTAAATTGGTGTTGTTGGGTTTTGATCACCAACTGCCATTCTTGCTCCTGCTCAATTTTGCCCTGCCAAGCATAAACTGAAGTGACAGGAAATAAGCTGACACAGGCAGCCAATTGCTGCTCAACTAGGTGTTTAGAAAGGACGATCGCCTCTTTTTGCGACCCGATAGTCACAAAAACCATGACATACTGCAAGCCCAGATCATCAGACATTGAAATCAACAGTCCCTCCTCTTAGAAACCGTTTGTAGAGGCTGAATTTACCAGTACACTACGGAAGAACTGCAAACAATCCAACCTTAAAATATTATGACTCAAGCAACAATTGGCATTATTGGTGGCAGTGGTCTCTATCAAATGGATGCCCTCACCGATATCGAAGAGGTGCAAGTTGATACCCCCTTTGGCCCACCCTCCGATGCCTTAATTGTCGGCACTTTAGCAGAAACCCGCGTCGCTTTTTTAGCCCGCCATGGCCGCCATCACCATTTAATTCCAAGCGAGCTACCCTTCGGGCCAATATCTATGCCATGAAATCCCTGGGGGTTGAATATTTGATCTCTGCCTCTGCGGTAGGCTCCCTCAAGGAAGAAGCAAAACCCTTAGACATGGTGGTCCCCGATCAATTTATCGACCGCACCCGCAACCGAGTCTCTACTTTTTTTGGTCAGGGAATTGTGGCCCATATTGGTTTTGGTGAACCGGTTTGTGGTGCTTTGGCGGGTCTGCTCTGCGATGCGATCTCCTCCCTTACTCTTACCGATGTCACCCTCCATCGCCAGGGCACCTATGTTTGCATGGAAGGACCCGCCTTTTCCACCAAAGCCGAATCGGACCTTTATCGTAGTTGGGGGGGAACCGTGATCGGCATGACTAACCTTCCCGAAGCCAAACTCGCCCGCGAAGCAGAAATGGCTTACGCCACCCTCGCCCTTGTCACAGACTACGACTGCTGGCATCCTGAACATGACAGCGTTACCGTCGACCTGATTCTGAGCAACCTGCACCACAATGCCAAAAATGCCCAGGCCGTGATTCAAAAAGCCGTCCGACGGATCAGTCAATCGCCGCCCCCCTCTAAGGCCCATCATGCTCTCAAAAATGCAATCTTAACCCCCATTGATAAAATTCCAGACGCCACCAAGGACAGTCTGACTCTGCTCCTCAAAAAATACCTATAAGCTGGGGGAACCCAATTCCGGTTAATTTGCTGGGCTCAGGCTTAGCCCTGGGGCATTCCGATGCCCAAGCCCTCACCTGTTTTCTTCTCCTGATCTAGGAACAGTAACCCGATGGCCTGGTTTATTAAAATTGAGCGCGGCATTGTTGACAAAGCCATTTTTGATCAATATGTTCCTGCCCATAAAGCCTATGTACAACAGCTCAACGAGCAGGGGCATCAAGCCAGAACTGGATACTGGCGCGATAGCCCTGGTGGAATGTTGTTTTTTCGTGCCGAGACAAAAGAGGCAGCCACCCAGTTAGTGGAAGCTGATCCCTTGATCGCCAACCACTGTGTAGAGTACGACCTGCATGAATGGGTTCAGGTTAGTGGTGAACCGCTTTAGCCCTGAGTAATCAAGGATCGGCCCTTACTTTTTGGGCGATAGATACATGATCATATTGCGGCCCTCTCGTTTGGGGGCTTGCTGAATTTCTGCAAATTCTTGCAAATCAAAGGCCATCTTTTTCAACAGTGCTTCAGCCAAATGGGAATGCTGAATTTCCCGGCCCCGAAAGGTAACCGTTGCTTTGACTTTGTCGCCAGACTTTAAGAACCGCTGCGCATGATTGACTCGGACATTGTAGTCATGGGTATCAATTTTATAACGCATTTTCACCTCTTTGACGTCAGAGGTATGTTGTTTCTTGCGAGCTTCGCGGGCCTTTTTCTCTTGCTCGAATTTAAACTTGCCATAGTCCATGACTCGGCAAACGGGTGGATCCGCTTTATCACTAACCAACACGAGGTCTAGATTTCTATCTTCTGCAATTTCCATTGCTTCACTCGGTGCCATAATCCCAAGTTGGGAGCCATCGGCATCAACGACTCGAATTTCAGGGAAGCGAATGCGGTCGTTAATATTCGGTTGATTTTGTTGAGCTTTCTTTTTTATTGGAGCCACAGGCGTTTTGTTTTCGGTTAATTAAATTGCAGTTTATCGGATTCAAGCGTACGAGAAGGGATCGCAAGGACAAAGGAGAGTGCGATTTCTCCCTTAAAGCTAACAGATTCGCCTCCCAAAACCCATTCTCTTAACAGATACGTTATAGATCCTTACATCTTCGGTGTCTTTACCCTACCTCAAAGAGTCATGGCACAATGGGGAAAGGCTCTGTTAACTTATGCACTACAGCCATGTCTACCTCTAAAATTCCCTTGTTAGGATTACAGGCTGAGCAGTTCCGTCATCCCCTAGATTTAGAGGCAACGGCAGCATTGCAGCAACTACCAGCCTTACCCTGGTTGGTGAGAACGGTGTTGGGTGGGATGGCAGAGCAGATCTTTTATCTAGAGAATATTGGCTCTAGCCTGCTCGTGAGCGATCAGCAGCTCCCCCATTTAGATCAGCTCTTGCAGGAAGCTTGCTACATATTGGATGTGGAGAGACCAGCCTTATATCTACGACAGCATCCCTCCCCCAATGCCTATACCTTGGCGTTCCGTGGTCAACAGCCTTTTATTGTGGTGCATACCTCTTTGCTAGAGTTGCTCGATCCACCAGAAATTCAGGCTGTGTTAGCCCATGAATTGGGCCACCTAAAATGTGAACATGGGCTTTACCTAACCTTGGCAAATTTGCTGGTGTTCTGTGCGGGTCAGCTTTCTCCTTGGGGTGGGTTGATTGCCCAGGGCTTGCAAATGCAGTTGATGGCTTGGGTCCGCTGTGCTGAATTTACTTGCGATCGCGCCGGTCTATTGGTCAGTCAAGATGCCAAGATCATGGCCTCTGTGCTCATGAAGCTCGCGGGTGGATCGCCAACCTTAGCTCCTCAGCTCAACTTAGACGCCTTTATCAGCCAAGCCCGAGCCTATGACCAAGTCAATCACGAGCTTGGCAATGTCTACAAAGCCTTACGCAATACTGAATTGACCCATCCCTTACCCGTTCTTCGGGCCCGAGAGATCGATCGATGGTCCGATAGCCCTGCTTATCAAGCTCTGCTGCAAACCCATACCAACCAACAAAGAGCTACTCCTCAACTTGGATGGCGCCATTGGTAGCCTTCAAGTTGAGGAGTAGCTCTCTAGTTGCCCATCTGCCTTAGCAAACAGCCATTCACTGGTCTAGCTTCACTGTCTGCCCTTTAACATCGTGTTGGAAACACTGAAGCCATCTAAGAGACAGCGTTGTCCTTGCCAAACGACTCGACCAGTAATGATTGCCCAGCCATGCTCAAAGTCTGCTTGAGCCACAAATTTCCAGCCAGAATCTTGCTGTAGATCTGCTGCAGCAAAGTATTTTATGCCTTGGTAGGTTGTCATCTTGCCACAGCGGTTCAACATATCTGCAAAATTCCGCTGCAAGGAATCCTTGGGAGAGGACTGCTTTAAGGTAGACGTCGATCGGCGCGAGAATTCCTGCCAATCCCAGTCTGCCAGAATCTTTGGCAGTGAATCATTCACATAGGTCAAGGATTCACTGTATTTCCAGACTTTCTGCCAACCTTGGGGCATTAATCTCCTGAATAGACTAGGAACCCGTTGATAGATATGGAAATCAGATTGAATATCAGCCTGAAGTGCCAGGTACTCAGAATGTTCGCAACATCCTGTCTCAATGGGCGCAGGTTGTCTGCGTTCCATTAGGGCTTGGAGGTTATTGAGTTCCTGAGAGGCAAATGCCGGTTTAAGTTTTATAGAGTTTGATTGATAGTGTTGTGCCTGCCAGTAAGTTGATTGTTTCGTTAAAATAAGGACCACCAGTGAAAGAGAAAGAATTGCCAGGGTAAAAACAATACCCAAGGTCAATCCAGCAAGAACCATGAAAAGTGCTTCCATCTGTTAAGGCTGCAAGTGAACGGGAATGAGACCATTCATGCCGTCCCCAGGTTGGGGTCCCCCCATATCTTTAGGTTGCCCCAGGCAAACCCCTAATCTGACTCATCCTCTGAAACAGATAAAGTCCTTTAAGTTTGTCCAGCCTCAGCGATATGGTTCAGTTGTTAAACCAGCCGTTTAAAGGGTAGGTCGGCGTTAATGGATTCAATCTCAGCTTGCTCAGCTTGGTTGATTTCATCGATGTAATGATCAAAAATCTGTTGCAGGCGGAAAGCATAAAACCGATGCATACTATGGTTAGGTCTCGCTGCAAATCCACGCCGCTTTTTATGTTGCCCCCCGGCTCCTGGGTCAAATCGCTGCATGTTATGGGCAATGGCCCATTCAATGGGGGCGTAATAACAGGCTTCAAAATGTAGGCAGTCAAAGGTTTGATCCGATCCCCAATAGCGGCCATAGAGCTGATCGCCTTTGAACAAACAAAAGGACATACCTAGGGGTTGTTGGGGGTATCTCTGTCATGGGCCACTACAAATAAAACTCGGTGTGCATAGGTGGATTTGAGCGTTGTGAAAAACCGTTGAGTTAAATATTTGCTGCCCCACATGAATTTGTCACAGGTGTCGCTGTAATAGTCATACATCTGACTAAACAAGGCTTCAGAACTCTCTTCTCCTGTTAAAGTTTGTAGCTGAAGACCCGCTTTAGAGATAGCTTGGCGTTCCCGCTTAATGTTGCGACGTTGGTTGGCATTAAAGCCGCCTAAATAATCAGAAAAGCTTGTGAATCCTGCATTCTGCCAAATGTAGCTATGGTGGAGCCAGCCCTGAAATCCATGTCCTTCAATCATCGGTCGCCAGTCTGGATCAACAAATAGAAAATGACAACCACAAAGTTGGTGGCGATCGCAAAACCGATCAATCGCCTGCACCATTAGCCCTGTCAACTGTTCTTCATCCTCGCCTAGTGCGATTAAAATCGATAGCCCTCGGCGGGAGTAAAGGGAATCATCCCTAAGAGCTTGGGATAATAGTCAATCCCCATCTGCATGGCCAGATTCGCCCATTGGTGATCGAAGACAAACTCGCCATAGCTATGACCCTTCAGGTAGAGAGGAGCTGCTGCAATCAGGCTTTGATCTCGCCAGAGGGTAAGGTGTTGGGGCAGCCATCCCTTGCGGGCGATCGCGCTGCCAGAGGTTTCCAAATTATGCAGCCAATCCCACTCTAAAAAAGGGGTTTTGAGGGGTAGGGCTAAGGCATCCCAAGCGGATTGAGGAATATGCGCCATTTGGTCAAACCATTGAACGCTATAGCCAGCTTGGCCTTGATTCACCATAACCACAAACGTGAAGGTTCTCTAACATTATTGAATCTAAAGAAAATCGAGGCAGCTATGCAGTAAGTCACCGCAACTGCTTTGGGTAACCATCAGCCATTTATACCTTGAACCCTGAATATAGGGTTACATTGGTATAAGTAGCATTGTTGTGTATTATGACAACAGCCTTTTTATCAACACAATTTCAGCTAGCTTGTTCCATGCAATGCTGATCCCCCTTGATTAAAATCTATGTTTGGTTTGATCGGCCATTTAACCAGCTTGCAGCATGCCCAGTCTGTTGCCCGTGAGTTGGGATACCCAGAGTATGCTAACCAAGATTTAGATTTTTGGTGCATGGCCCCTCCACAGATTGTGGATGATATTACCGTTACTAGCATTACCGGCCAGACCATCTATGGCAAATATGTCGAGTCTTGCTTTTTGCCAGAAATGCTAGCTTCTCAGCGAATTAAGGCTGCAACCCGCAAAATTCTGAATGCCATGGCCCATGCCCAGAAGAATGGCATTAATATCACGGCCTTAGGTGGGTTTTCTTCAATTATCTTTGAAAATTTCAATTTGCAGCGGATCACGAAAATTCGCAATATTCAGCTTGACTTACAGCGGTTTACCACAGGGAACACCCATACGGCCTATATTATTTGCCGCCAAGTTGAGCAAGGGGCTCGGGACCTCGGGATTGACTTGGCGACGGCTACCGTCGCAGTCTGTGGGGCAACAGGCGATATTGGTAGTGCAGTATGTCGCTGGTTAGATACCCACACTCAGACAGCGGAGCTATTACTAGTGGCCCGTCATCCAGGCCGTCTAGAAGCCCTGCAATTAGAGTTGGGCCGTGGCAAGATCTTGCCCATTGAGGAGGCGCTACCCCTGGCCGATATCGTGGTTTGGGTAGCCAGTATGCCTAGGGGCATCGAGATTGATGTTGACCGCTTAAAGCATCCTTGCTTGATGATTGATGGTGGTTATCCTAAGAATTTAGGCACCAAAATCCAGCATCCAGAGGTTCATGTTCTCAATGGTGGCATTGTTGAGCATTCCCTCGATATTGACTGGAAAATTATGCATATTGTCAATATGAATATTCCGAATCGCCAATTATTTGCCTGCTTTGCAGAATCAATGTTGCTAGAGTTTGAGCAGCTCCATACCAACTTTTCTTGGGGACGCAACGAAATTACGGTTGCCAAAATGGAAAAAATTGGCGAGATCTCTCTCAAGCATGGGTTTAAGCCCTTGATGCTAGCTTAGACTAGCCGATCTTGTGATCGCCCCATCTGCTCAACTGGCAGTAGAGGGCGGGGCTTCAGAGAGCATTTGAATGCTGATGGTTTGTGAGTCTTGGGAAGCAGAGGCAGGTAACTCAATTTCTAAGATGTCGCTGTATAGCCGTTCTAGGGCTTGCAACAGATGCTGGAGATGGGGAGTGCTAGCACCCGTGGCGGTCTGGAGCTTATCCGTGAGTCGGCGGAGGCGTCGCCAGGTGGTATAAAGCTTAGCAATGCTATGTTCAAGCTGGGCAGCTTGGTTGACGAGATCAGCCGTGACGTTAAGGCAGCCAAGGCGAAGGGCTTCTTCTAAGCTAGCTTCTAGATCGATGGATTGCGCATTTAAGGCTTGGACATTGTTAAAAGCCTCTAGATATTTAGCCAGTTGTCGTGCTTCGCTAGTGGCTTGTTTGAGGGTGTCTAAATCGGGGTTATCGACTAATTCTTGATGGAGGGCGGCTTGATGACTGTCAGGTAATTTCTCTAGCTCCTTAACCAAGGGGGTAATATGGCGAAGGGGTATGGTGTGATTGGCTGCCTTGGCTTTGATCTCTGCTGGAATCAGGGTTGAGGACATAGCAGTCCATTCGTCTGTCAGTTGCTGAACATTTTGGCTGGTAATGCGATCGCCTTGACGGGCTGATTCACTGATGAGTTCTTGAACTTCTGGGGCTGATTGAGCGGTTTTAATAAAGGCCCGTTTACTAAAATTGTTGATGGCAGTGGTATCTAGTTGGCCTGCCTTGAGGAGAGTGTCAGCACTATTGGCTAGCTCAATCCAACTGTAAGCTTGACTTTTACTGATCTCATTGTTTTGGAGCCAGGTGAGGAAGCCTCCCCCGCGGCCTTCTCCGGTTTGCTTTTCGCGATCGCGCACTGCCCTGAGAATTCGACCCCGCCAGATATCGGTTTGTAGATCAAAGCGATCGCACACCAACCAGGCAGAGGTCACTTGCTGCTCAAACTCAAACTCAGACATCCCTTGATCCGTTGGATCAGGAACTTGGAGCATCAGGTCTTCAGGACTACCCAGAGCCTTTGTTGTCAAATCTGCCGCAGTTTTGGACTGTATTGTCATTCGCCATTCTCACTTCAATGATTGACCCTGTGATCAATAGAGCTGTTCACTCTTGATCACAATTCCTGGACTAGACAAGCCGATCCATAGACCAACGTACTATACTTTGAGAAGTGCCTGTGAGCTGCAAGTGATCCCGAACATTAAGTAGGTCAAGCAATATCAATTTGCGTTAAACAATTTGCAGATCCATCACAATCCTGTGGGAATCACTCCATATGGATTAAGCGACATATAGCGGGAGGGGCCATTTGATATGGCGTATGTTTGTGAGCTAGAGGTTGGATCTAGCCTGTATATTGACAATCAAGATCACCAAACCATCGTTACCTCTATCTTGTCTGGCCCTGGACAACAGCAGCAAAGCAGTCAAATCTTCTCCACAGGCCCTTGGGTTACATCGCCAGAATTATTTCGGACTCCCCAGGATGTCAGAATTAAATTGGGCACGGTTCAAGGCGAGTATTATTTACAAATTGTTGACAACCAGATCTGCCAAACCGATGGCATTCCCACCAGCGCCCATCTGCAACCCCTACCCTTGCAACAAGTCTTAGCGACCCCCGTACCACCGATGCTGCCGATTCAGCCCATCATGGGGATGATGCACGGTAAGAATTTTAACTCTCGGCAGGGGCAATGGGGAGATATGCAGGTCATGTTGGAGATCCGACCCACAGCCGCGCCCACAAGAGGCGCGTTTTGCCCCCAATGTGGAACTGCCGTTGCAACGACAGATCGCTTCTGTGCTGCCTGTGGCCAACGCCTATAATTGCCAAGGCCAATCAACGAGCAGATTAACAACGTTAGGTAGCGCCGGACAGAAAAGGCAATCCTCAAGAATGGGAGCCCCTAATCCCTGAAATTATTCCAAGGGATTTTTTCTTGCATAGGAATGCTCAATAGGTAATCTAGAAAGGTCTGGGCAACAACCGAGAGATGCTTGCCCGACAGATAGGCCACCGACCATTGCTGTTCGATCGGAAAATGCTCAATATCTAAGATAGTCAAATCGCTGTACTCTCGACCATTTAGAGAATGCCGAGATAACACCGAGATCCCTAACCCCCCAGAAATTGCCTGTTTAATGGCTTCATTACTCCCCAATTCCAACTTGATTTCCACGGAAATTTTATGTCGGTTGAGAAGAGTTTGGGTGGCCTGTCGGGTTCCAGAGCCTGCTTCGCGCATGATAAATCGCTCTTGGTTGAGGGCTTGAATAGGAATATTTTTTTGATCTGCGAGGGGATGGGTACAGGATGCCACCACCACTAAGGGGTTTTTAACCACAGGCTGCACATGGAGTTCTAAGCTTTGCGGAGGATGACTAAGAATATACAAGTCATCTTGATTGATCAGCATCCGTTGCTCAAGCTGGTGATGGTTGGTGATTTTCAAAGAAATATCAATGCCAGGATATTGCTCACAAAAAGCACCCAAAAGACGCGGCACAAAGTATTTACAAGTTGTGACTGTGGCAAGGCGTAATTTTCCCTGTGTCATGCCCTGCAAATCCGTTACCATCATCTCAAACTGATCTAATTGCTCAAAGATGCCTTTGCAAGTGGCAAATAATTCTTCCCCAACATCGGTGAGGTAAAGTTGCTTACCTAATCGCTCAAATAACGGAAAACCAACTGTTTTAGAAAGTTGCTTAATTTGAATAGAAACCGTAGGCTGGGTGAGAAAGAGTTCTTCAGCAGCTCGGGTAAAACTCTTGTAGCGAGCCGCAGTTTCAAATACTTTCAGTTGATGGAGAGTTGGTTGCATTGCGATCGCCAGGTTAACTATAGACAAGTCGATTGGTGGCTCCAATCACCTATAGATTGTAATCTATTTGATTGCTTATCCATCGGGCTTTGGTGGTGACGGCATAAAAAGGTAGAGTGATTAAGAGGCTCAATTTCTGATTTCCAGTCTCTATTAATTCTGTTTAGATCGGCCCAGGGTATATAACATGAGACCGTTTCAATCCAATCCTCCGACTTTCACGCTCTCGCTAGCAGCCATGATGATGGTCAGTTTGCCTGGGGTAATGATGGCTCAACAACAGCCAGGATACCAACCTAATTCTGCGGATCTTCAGCGACTATTAGCGACTAAGGTTTGTCAGAAATGTGATCTGCGCGGCGCTAGCTTGCAAAATCAAAACCTGAAGGGGGCCAATTTGCGGGAAGCCGATTTGCGGGGAGCCAATTTGAGCGGTGCGAACCTAGATGATGCCAGCTTAGAAAGCGCTAATTTGCAAGCAGCGAACTTAAATAGAGCCACTCTACGTCGGGCTAGTTTAACGACCGTAGTCCACCAAGCCACCAATTTGCAAAGTGCCAACTTAGCGGCAGCCAGCTTAATCAAGGCCAAGCTGAGGGGGGCCGATCTTAGGCAAGCAAATTTGGTGGGTGCCAATCTAGAGGATGCAGATTTTAGCCTTGCTGTGATCGAAACTCCTACAGGTAAGCGGCGGACCTTTATGGGAGATTTACAGGCCGCTAACTTGAGTAACAGTAATTTACGGAATGCCCTGCTCAACCAGGTCAACTTAAAGGATGCCAATCTGAGTGGCGCTAATCTCAACCGAGCCAGTCTCAAGCAAGCTAACCTTGAGAACACCAATCTCACCGGGGCAAACCTAGCCTATGCCGATTTACGGAAGGCCTCTTTAAAGACGGTTAATCTTAAGGGTGCAGACTTAAGGAGTGCCCACCTCTCTAAGGTGGTGATGACAGCAGTTAATTTAAAAGATGCCAAGCTCAGTAATGCAGACTTTAGGGGTGCTAGGGTTTGTCAAACGGAAATTCCCCCAAGAGTTCAAGGCTATATGAGCTGCTAGATTGATGGGTGCGGGGTTATGGATTGCTGGACTCATTGATTAATTGCCCAGGTTGCCAGGAGGAAGAATGGCCTCGGTCAGATTGGCCTTGGTTAGGATTGCCCCCTTTAGTTTGGCATTGCTTAAGTTCACCCGTTGTAAGTTAGCACCAGTGAGATCGGCCCCCCGCAAATCCGCTGAGCTGAGGTTGGCGGCGAATAGATTAGCCCCCTGCAGTTGGGTGTTGCGAAGGTTGGCCTCTGTTAAGTTAGCGCCCTGCAAATTAGCAGCCTGGAGATTTGCACCTTGCAAATTAACGGCACTCATTCTACTGCTGCGTAAATTAGCCCCAATCAGGTTGGCGCCGACTAAGTTAGCCCGAGTAAGATCCGTCACACTCAGGTTGGTGGCTTCTAAATTAGCGTCGGTGAGTTTGGCCTCGATCAATTTGGCCCCGCTGAGATTGGCGGCGTTTAAGTTGACTTGACGCAGGTTAGAAGAGATTAAGTTAGCCCCTGTAGGTTGGTGACGCTTAAATCTTTGCCTTTGAAATTGGCTCTAGCAAGGTCGCAACGAATGCATTTGCGCAAGTTCAAGAGCTGTTGACTATGCTCAGGTAGTTCGGCAGTGGCGAGGGGAGGGAAGAAGATCGCCCCGAGGCATGCTGCCATTGTCAGGGTCAAAAGTTTCATAGTTTGCTCTCTAAGAGTTGGCAAGAAGAATAAGGAAGCGGGGGCTGGGGAGCATCTTAATTGAGTTTATTGGGCTTGTCAGCGATAATTCCTCTAGAGGGACCTAGATCCCAGCGTTTGCGGCTGGTGGCCACCGTTACCCAATAATTAAAGCGATCGCGCACTGTGCCAAAGGAATAGACCAAGCAGTTTTGGGTCGGGCAACTAAAAGAAAAAATTCCATTTTTACGAGTAATGGTGGTTTTATGGCCTTTTTGCTGCTAATCAACGGTGAAAACTGTTGATCGAGTTGGGTGAAGACAGACCAAGCTTCCTGCGGTTTCTCTAGGGTTAAGCGGGCCTGTTGCAAGTTTTCATGGGCTTGGCGTAGCTCAGTGGTCAATTGAGTGGCAAGTTCATTACAGTCTTTGTTTTGGGGATAACAGGGAATATAGTGAATCACGTTATCTTCTAGGGGTGCTTCACCATCATTAAAAACGGCATATTGGAAGCCCGCAATTTTACCAGCAGCTTGAGCTGGAGCGGTGATGCCAACGGTTGATAGCAAAAAACCTATCAGTAAGAGTTGTTGTTTCATGCTCAAGTTCCTTCCTGCGAATGAGGGCTGCTGTTGAAGTTATGTAACTTATCTTTTCAGTTTTTGTTATTTCTGTCACGGTTTTTCATCTGATTAGTACAGATAGCTAGGCCCAAACCTACTGCACAGCATGATTTATAGGAAGACGCGGACTGCCTCCTGGTTGGCTAGCGCAACATAAAATAATCTGGCTAGAGCAAAAAGCTATTAACTCGACATTTTCTGGGAATACTAAAGGTCATAGGTTGTGGCTGGGTGTTTCTTGTTCATGGGTATTCAACATCGGTTTTTATCCCTTAAATTATTATTGCGCCCTAGAACTGCGGCTCCTTCACCTCAAGGTCCCAAGGAAGGCCCAGAAAAAGGATTTGCTCTGCCCATTGCCCTGGGGATGGGCTTTGTGATGCTGATGTTAGGCATGACAGCAATAATGGTGGCCCAAAGCGATCGCATCACCGCTTGGCAACGCAAAGAATCTTCTGTTAACTTAGCCCTGACCGAGGGAGGCATGGCCCGAACCCTTGCCCAATTGACCTATCCCAACAATGCCGTCTTACTCAACCGCAACTACGACACCATTAACCCGAAAACGGGTAAAACCTATCTTGGTCCTGATGGCATTGCTAACAATGGCGACGAGGAAGCTGCTGTCATTAATGAATGGAGTAGCTATAACCCTAGTACCCAGCCCTGCTATCAACAGAAGGCTGGAGCGCTCCCAACTTTGTTTATAACGGCACCATCGGTGCTGGCACTTATGCCCTGAGGGCCTATCGATATCACCCAGAGCAGCAGCAGGGAACAATATTGATCGAGACAACCCAGAACGGTCGGTCCTCTGCGGTGGTCATGACCATCACTGTAAAGCCTGATTTTGAGGACTTTCCAGGTATTGTGGTGATTGAACCAACGGGCGATCCGAACTGGAAGGCAGGCGTTCTCGGCTTAAGGGGCCGTCACCTACTGGGTAGCAAAGCCAATGTCTACTATCCCCCCGTAAGTGCCGCCGATCCTTCCCTCACAGGCAGTTCGGCCCCAGAGGATGCCACACGCCCCAGCTATTTGAATGCTATTTATTCCTCTGCGGCTCAAGATGGTGCCATAGGCGACACGATGACCGGCACATTGTTTGCTTGTCGACTAAACCCTGTCATTCCTCCTGGTATTACAGGAACTAACCTTGGTGTGATCAACAGTAGCCAAACCTTGACGGGTGGGGGGGGGGATGTCCTGACCCTATACCAAATTGAAGAAATTGACTTAGATGGCAATGAAGTCTTGACTATCGACACCACGGGTGGCCCTGTCCAGATTAATTTGATCAACGCTACAGACACCCAACATGTCGTCTTGCGCGATAATGCCAAAATCTTGAATATCCGTACCGATGATAAACCACCTCAAGTCGGTGATCTGCGAATTCTAAATCGAGGCAATGGTGGATTCACGCTGTTTGACCAAAGTTGTATTCAAGGAGCCTTTATATGGTCTCGCATAGATGAAATCAGATTCCTTACCTCTGGTCCCGGCTGTCCGGGGGGCCAAAATACGAATATTGAAGGGGTAGTCTGGGTTGAAGCAATTCTCAGCTCTAAAAATGCAGCCACGAATCGCAATACTAATTACCTTGGCGTTACAACGGCGCTTAACGATACGACCATTACCCCTGGCGCTACCTCTGGCATTGCAGTCCCTGAGGATTTGTCCAGCATGAGCGATCTGTTTAGATATATTGGTTGGCCAGCGCGGTTTCGATTTGGAGTCGTCAAAAATTGGCAGCGAGTCAATCTTTAGACCGTCAGCTCAAAGAGCTAGGGTCCTGTTTGCTATAGAGTGCTACGGCACCCTTCAAACTGATTGGCTAGCGCAACATAAAATAATCTGGCTAACGCAAAAAGCGATCAACTCGATCTTTTTTGGGAATACTTAAGGTCCATGCTGATGTGCGGATGCTCTTGGTAGCAACAAGCTGCTGAGGTAGAGGAGTAAGGCTAGCCCTAAGAAGCCATAGCGCAGATCAAGCGGGTTAGAGATTTGATCCAAGCCGGCCGGAATAAGAGTTTTACCTAGATAGGCCCCATAAAATAAATAGCCCAAGGCCACATGGCCGCATCGCTCTTGCAGCAGGGCAAAGAGGGTGGCGAAGGTGGGGCCATAGAGAAAGGCGGCAATGGCAAATATGAAGCCAAAACTAGGGAGAGAGGTGAGTGCGATCGCACCCATCCCCATCAGCAGCAAAACCTTCAATCGCTGCACTGGCTGAGGCGCCACCCAAGCGCTCAGCGTCATTCGCCCTAAAGTTAGACCGCCCCAGTAAGCCGCAAGCAAGGCACTCTGCCAGTCTTTATTCCACCCCAAGCTGTTGAGATAAGAACCACTCCAAGTGCCAATTGAGCTTTCTAAACCCACATAGAGCAAGATCAAGAGGAGAAATGGGCGAGCTAGTTGCCACTGTATTTGATCTTGGCTAGGCCGAAAGTTTTGCACTGGGGGCGCCTGCCAAGCTAAGGCAGTTGCCAGGATAGTTGCACCTGCGACCAGGTAAAATGCCCCGCGCCAGGGCAAGGCAGCATTGATTAAAGGCGCACTCAATGCCCCCAGTCCAAAGGTCGCATTTGCCCAATTCAACACCGTAATTCGATGGCGGGGGTGCAACTCCCCTACAAGATTATTGGCATGGAAGTTGAGCATGCCATCTCCAAAGCCAAACAACAAGGCCGCACCCGCAATCCATCTAAAGGTAGGGGCAAGGCCAGCCATGATAAAGGCGAAGCCAATCGAGGCAAAGGCCAGGGCAAAAAGAGGGTGTCGATATTTTTGCCGAGAGACCCAGGCCAGACCCACAAAACTACTCACCAAAAATAAGGTGTAAAACAGGCCAATATTAACGCTCTTGCCAAAACTGTCAGTCCACTGTCCCAAAAAGGCACCGGGCATGGCTACAACAATACCGTGGAGATAAAGTCCAATAAAGCCAGCAGCCGTTAGTCGGCCTCGGTTTTCGACAGAGATGGTTTGGGTCAAAATCTTCTGGGGGGGAGAAAGGGGTTGCGTCGCAAACAATGTCTTTGGGGACAAAACTCCTCCGAGCTTCGACAAAGACTATGCTGCCAACAGGTATTTTACCCGCCGTCTTTTCTTACCTTCAGGGTGGCGTTCGTCTTTCTATAGCTGCATGATGACCAGAGGTTAGGTCGGATTATGATTCTCATTGATCGCCCATCGAGGATGTTGCTCTCTGAGTCAATCGCTTGCAACAAGGCCTTCTCATCTCCCCGGATTTTGACATAAGCTTCATCGACTTTCTAGAAATTGGTTAAGGGCTTGAGATGCCGAGGAATGGGCTTATCAAGTTCAGGTAAATCTTTGAGAATCCGATGATAAATGGGGCTGTGATCAACCTCGGTCCCTTCTGCGAGCCTCATCGCTTCCAAGTCTCGATAACTGAGGAAATAGCAGCAATAACTACGGGCATTAAGCACCATGATTTCAGACTAAAGATGACGCCCTTTGGCATAGATTCAGAGGTTTCCATGAGATGAAAAATAAAGCATATTCTCTCCCATTATCGTCAACTCTCAGCCAAGACTCCATCTTTGCCTCTTTGCGATAGGACCCAAAAAAGCTGATAGGATCAGATAAATCATAAGTTTTCTTATAACATTACCTACAAATAACTCAACCTTTTCAATCAGAACAAGCAAAAAAATGAAGTTTTATTGCGGTATCATCAATGTTGAGTTGAGATAAATCAACTTTTGAATAAATAAAAGTTGATAATTATCTACTTGCAACTATATCTGTCCTTTATCCTGCATAAAATCCTCGTGTTCCAGTTCCTCGCTCAGACTGCTTGGCTTATTCCTTGCTATCCCTTAGTGGGCATGGTGGTGTCTCTGCTCTGGACGCCCTCTATCATTCGCCGCACAGGACCTCGACCCGCAGGGTATGTCAACCTGCTCATGACTCTCATGGCATTTATTCATGGGCTGGGTACCTTTCCTGTCCTTTGGGATCAGCCTCCCGAATACCTAGCGCTTCCTTGGTTAGAGGTCGCGGGCTTGAATCTGAACTTGCCTCTAGAAGTGTCTACGACAACAATCTCAGTTTGTTTGGTAGTGACGGGCTTGAACTTTCTGGCCCAACTCTATGCAGTAGGGTATTTAGAGACAGACTGGGGCTGGGCACGTTTTTTTTCCTTGCTGGCTTTGTTTGAAACAGGGATGTGCTCACTGGCCCTGTGTAATTCACTATTTTTTAGCTACATCCTTCTAGAAATTCTCACCTTAGCTACCTATTTGATTGTCGGCACTTGGTTCAATCAGTCTTTGGTGGTGACGGGTGCCCGAGATGCCTTTC
The DNA here is from genome assembly GCA_012030735.1 of Acaryochloridaceae cyanobacterium SU_2_1. Taxonomy (GTDB): domain Bacteria; phylum Cyanobacteriota; class Cyanobacteriia; order Thermosynechococcales; family Thermosynechococcaceae; genus Acaryochloris. Next base: position 8,128 of record JAAUUW010000008.1, on the reverse strand, counting down.
TAACTAAGCGAATTGGTGATCTCTTCTTGCTAATGGGGGTGTTAGCGATCTACCCCCTAGCAGGGACCTGGGACTATCAGAAATTAGGAGTTTGGGCACAGACAGCAGAGGTTGATCCAAGGGTGATGACCTTACTAGGACTGAGCTTAATCGCGGGGCCCATGGGCAAATGCGCTCAATTCCCTTTGCATCTCTGGTTAGATGAAGCCATGGAAGGACCGATGCCCGGAACAGTGTTGCGTAACTCGGTGGTTGTCTCGACCGGGGCTTGGGTCTTAATTAAATTGGGGCCTGTGCTGGCTCTCTCTCCCCTAACCCTAACGGCTATGATCGTGATTGGGGGGGTAACAGCAGTGGGAGGCATCTTGATTGCGATCGCCCAAATTGATGTCAAGCGAGCCTTGTCCTACACCACGAGTGTGTATATGGGCTTAATCTTCATTGCGACGGGCACCCAACAAACCGCAGCAGCTCTGTGGTTGATGCTAGCCTATGCCCTAGCCATGGCCCTACTGATTATGAGTACTGGTTCCATTGTTCTCAATGCAATTACCCAAGACCTAACCCAGATGGGAGGGCTCTGGAGTCGTCGCCCGATCTCGGGATTAAGCTACTTAGTGGGCGGTGCAGGTTTAATGGCCTTTCCTCCTCTAGGTGGCTTTTGGGCCTTACTGAAACTAGCCGATGGTCTTTGGGTTACCCATCCAGGGTTGGTGGGTCTGTTGGTGGTGGTCAATGCCTTGACAGGATTTAGCGTGATGCGGGAGTTTAGCTTGATTTTTGGAGGCAAGGCGCAACAAATGACAGTGCGATCGCCAGAGGGTTTGTGGTTAATTGTCCTACCCACCACTATTTTGGCTGGTGCTACCTTGCACCTACCGATTATTCTGCAACGCCTTGGTCAGCTCCCCTCTTTCTCTGAGTTGAATATGCCTTAGTGGGGCTGTTGGTCAGTCACGGTGCTTGGTTGTAGTCTCAGCTCCTTTGTATACCTAGGCAACAGCATTCCTAAACCTGTAGAAATTCCCTGGGCACCCCTGCAAAAACTTTTTTGCCTTTTGACATGTATACACCAAAGCTCTATCGCTCCAGCGTTGTTCTCGGGGTCGATCAGCTCTCACGCTTGACAGATTGGTTCGATCGCAACATTGTTGATGGCATTGTAAATCTCATTGGCCAAGCCTCTCTCTTTAGTGGTGAATCCCTCAAGTATGGAAATATTGGCCAAGCCCAGTTCTATCTGCTGACTATTATGTCTGGGGTGTTCATCATTATCTTATTGTTGGTTTGGCCCTTGATTGCGCCCCTCCTTCAGTCTGTTTTCTAGACTCACACCTTTTTCCTTACTCACCTACCGTTGCTCAGCCCCATCATCCTGCCATGCTCAGTGTCCTGATTTGGTTTCCCTGTATTGCTGCTGTGGTCATCGCCTTGCTGCCCCAAGCAATTGCAGCCCATCGAGTCCGCCTCCTGTCCTTATTCCTGTCAGGCGCAACATTGCTATGGATGCTGTGGCTGGTGAGTCAATTTAATCTGAGTACTCCCAGCTTTCAGTTTCGCGAGTCTTTGCCTTGGTTGCCCTATCTGGGGTTGAGCTATGAATTAGGAGTAGATGGTCTATCCCTACCTCTATTACTCCTCAATACCCTACTAACCTGGATTGCCATCTATAGTAGCCGCGTCGATACAGAACGACCCCGCCTCTTTTATAGCTTGATCTTGTTGATCAGTGGTGGGGTAGCTGGGGCCTTTCTAGCCCAGAACCTATTATTGTTCTTTCTGTTCTACGAAATAGAACTCATCCCCTTCTATCTGTTGATCTCCGTTTGGGGCGGCACTCAGCAAGGCAGTGCCGCTACCAAGTTTTTGCTCTATACCGCCACCTCTGGAGGTCTGATATTAGCAGGCTTTTTAGGGGTCATTTGGTTTAGCGACACCACCAGTTTTACCTATGAAACCCTCCTCAATCAGACCTTGCCTCTTAATATCCAATATCTGCTGTTAGTGCTACTGCTGTTGGGATTTGGCATTAAAACACCCTTGGTACCCTTGCATACCTGGCTCCCAGACACCTATGTTACCGCTTCTACCCCCGTTTCCATCCTATTAGGCGGGGTGCTCGCTAAACTTGGTACCTACGGCATTTTCCGATTTTGTATGCAACTATTTCCCGATGCCTGGGTCAAACTTTCCCCTTGGTTAGCCACTTGGGCTGTGTTCAGTGTCTTATATGGAGCCTTAGCTGCCATTGCCCAAAAAGATATCAAACGGATGGTGGCCTATAGCTCTGTTGGTCATATGGGTTACATCCTCTTGGCTGCCGCCGCTCAGACCGAGCTAAGTATAATCGGAGCCATTGCTCAAATGTTTGCCCATGGCCTAATTTTGGCACTCTTATTTCACTTGGTCGGCATCGTTGAAACCAAGGTAGGGACTCGCGATTTAGAGGTCTTAAATGGCCTAATGAACCCTGTTCGGGGTCTACCATTAATCAGCGCACTTCTAGTCCTGGGGGGGATGGCTAGCGCCGGTATTCCTGGCCTGGTGGGCTTTATTGCTGAGTTTCTCGTATTTCAGGGTAGCTATATAGCCTTTCCGATTCAGACTCTGATTAGCGTTGTGGGCACGGGGCTAACCGCAGTTTATTTTGTGATTTTGCTCAATCGTACCTGCTTTGGCAAGCTAGACAATAACCTTGCCTATTACTCCAAGGTCAATTGGAATGAACGGATTCCAGCATTGGTTCTGGTAGCCCTGATTGTCGTACTGGGCTTGCACCCGACTTGGTTAGTGCGCTGGAGTGAACCCACAACCGCAGCATTAATGGCAGAAACTTACGAAGCTGTCTCTTTGCCCAAAACCTTGGCAATGGAACGTTCCATACCCTCCTCCGATCTAGTGAGTAATCTAGCGCTCTTTCATCACTCTAGGTAGGATCGCAGCCACCACCACCTGGCAACGTGGATTATTATTGACGCAGTGATAGATGCGACTCCTGTGCGGTTCGCTATCCTTGACTCAGTGCAGACTATCGATATCTTCTCTGAACTTATTTGGTGCTAATCTTTGATCCAGCGCCATATCTACAAGGCTGTTCAGCACTATCACTATCGGCCTCTATCCCTCCGCTGCGCTCATGGCTCGCCATCAACTCCGGCAATTTCCCCAACATCATAAAAAAACTTGGCGACCTTCTCTCAGAGCTGTGTTGATTGTTCCCTTTCTGTTGCAAACCTTAGGGATAGTGGGACTGGTGGGCTACCTGTCCTATCGCAGTGGGCAGAAAGCGGTGGAAGAATTAGCCCATGACTTAATGATGGAGAAGAGCAATCGCCTTAGGCAGCATCTCAATAGTTATTTGGGACAAGCCCAAGACATTAATGACACAAATCTAGATGCCTTCAAGGCAGGTGTCTTAGATTTGAAAGATTTTCAATCCCTGGGCAAATACTTTTATCGCCAGCTAAAGACCTTCGATTTTACCTATGTCAATTTTGGCAGCTCAGCAGGGGGATTTATCGGGGCTGGCTATAAACTAAGTAATCAGTTAGAAATTGCCGAAGTTTCGAGCTCTAAGCCCAGCCAATTCCTTTCTTATGCTGTTGATGAGCAGGGGAATCGACTGGCCCTTAAAACCCAAGAAAATCCAGGGGTCAGTGAGCTGGCTTGGTATCAAGATGCAGTTAAAGCAGGGAAACAAATCTGGAGTTCAATTTATATTTGGCCCGAGCCGTATACCCAGATCAGTATCTCGGCGAGTGTACCAGTCTATGATCAGCAAAAGAAGTTACTGGGTGTCTTCGGGATCGATCTAGCGCTCTCACAGATCAGCGAATTTTTGAAAACACTAGATAGCCAAGGCACAGGACGACTTTTGATCATGGAGCGCTCTGGGCTGATGGTTGCCAGTTCTGGGCAAGAGTCTCTAACCCCGGTTGTCAAAGGTAAGCCGACCAGGGTTAATGCTTTGCAGAGCAATGAACCTATGACTCGCACTGTAGCCCAGACTTTAATCAAACAGTTTGGCCGTTTAGAGGCGATCCAACAACCCAAGTTTTTCCATGCTGATCTTGCTCAAAATCCCTCTATAGCGAAGTTTTTCCATGCCGATCTCACTCAACATCTCTTTATTAAGGTGATGCCTTACCAAGATCAATATGGCTTGGATTGGTTGGTGGTGATGGTCACCCCAAAATCTGACTTTGTAGCAGAAATCCAGGCTAACCGTGACGTCACAATTTTAATTTGTCTAGTCACCCTAATCCTCTCCACAGGATTGGGTCTGATTACCTCTAATTGGATTGCGGTTCCCATTCGGCACTTAAATGCTGCCAGTGAAGCGATTGCCAGGCAATTTGAATCAAGAGGTCAAGGTTAAGGGAATTGCTGAGTTGGAAAGGCTTGCCGATACCTTCAATTATATGGAAAGCCAGATGAAATCTGCCCTTCAAACCTTAGAAAATCGGGTCCAAGAACGGACGAAGGCGCTAGTCAGTGTCAATCAGAAATTGGAAGCATTGGTGAATTTAGATGGTTTGACTCAGATTGCTAATCGCCGCTGTTTTGATCATTATTTAGCGTTGGAATGGCCGCGCCATCAACGAGAACAGCAGCCTTTATCCTTAATTATGATTGATATTGACTATTTCAAGGGATACAACGATTTTTATGGACATCAAAGCGGTGATGATTGCTTGGTGCAAGTTGCCCAGATGATCGTTAAGGTGCTGCAGCGCCCAACAGATTTGGTGGCTCGGTATGGAGGCGAAGAATTTGCCGTAATTCTGAGTAATACTGATAGTGCAGGGGCACTGACGGTGGCGACGGCGATGGAAACTGCGATCGCAACCGTACAAATTCCACACCAAGCCTCTGAGGTGAGTAATGTCATTACGCTGAGTATGGGAGTAACCAGCCTGATCCCTAAAATTTCGGACAATTTAGACCTGATCATTTCCCAAGCGGACCAGGCTCTATATGCCGCTAAACAAGCAGGGCGACATCGAATTCTCTCTTATCGCCAGGCGATGGATATTAAACCCGACTGAATAAAATAGATAGGGCCGACACTCTAGGCGTAGAGCAGCAGACAATCTTGATTCTACCGCACCCCCCTTTCTACGCTGACTTTTCACAGCAAGTCTTACAAAGCATATGTGGAAAGGGCTGTAGAACACCAAGCGAGGTTTGGAATTTACCGAAATAGCTCTTGATCTAGGATCTGAATCAAGCTGTACTTTGATCGACGCAGGAATTGCTCCAACGCGCACCTCAAGGACTTCAATGATGCTTGCCCTTGTTGTTCTTTAGATGGCATGAGGTTCAACGCTGGTTACGCAGGGCATTTGCCTTTCCTCTTCAACAGTGCCCAGTTCGTCCCTGGAAAAGTCTTTTTGGGTTTCTCGCAACTCGATTCGCAATCGAGCGGCCATGGGTTCAAATCAAATCATCAGCTTTCTATAAAACTCTAGTTTTAAACCATCAAACAAGGCTTTCAGAGGATGTTTGACGAGCTGCTGACTTTGAACGAGGATATTGCACCATCAGGGCTTGCACTTGTTCTGCATGATAAGAACTCCGCGTTAGGGGTGAAGATACAATTTGCAAAAATCCCATCTCCTCTCCCAGGGCTTGCCAACGGGCGAACTGATTGGGGTGTACAAAGGTCTGTACCCCTAAATGTTTGGCGGTTGGTTGGAGATATTGACCAATAGTGAGAATATCGCAGTCAACCTGGCGGAGGTCGGCCATGACGGCTTGAATTTCTGCGTCGGTTTCTCCTAGGCCCACCATGATGCCGGATTTTGTGTAAACCCAGGGAGCCAGTTGGCGAGATCGCAACAACAATTCCAGAGTCCGATCATAATTTCCTTGGGGGCGCACCTGTCGGTATAACCGAGGCACTGTCTCCGTATTATGATTCAGCACCTCAGGTTCTGCTTGCAAAATAGTGGCCAAGGCTGGCCAATTTCCACAGAGATCAGGAATCAATACCTCAATTGTGGTATGAGCAGAGCAGGCCCGAATCTTGTGAATACATTCAACAAATTGAGAGGCCCCCCCATCAGGTAAATCATCTCGATTGACTGAGGTAATCACCACATGCTTCAAATTCATCCGCCGCACCGCTACCGCCAAACGTTCTGGTTCCGTTGGATCAAGGGCTGTGGGTTTTTTCTCGAAATCAATATCACAATAGGGACAGGCCCTTGTACAGGCAGGCCCCATAATCAAAAAGGTAGCGGTGCCCTGCTGAAAACATTCCCCAATATTAGGACAAGAGGCTTCTTCACAAACGGTGTTCAGGGACAAGTCCCGCAGAATATCTTTAACCGCCCCCACTCGCTCCCACTGAGGCGCTTTGACCCTCAACCAATCTGGCTTAACCTCCACAGCGCCCTCTCACCTATCATGACTCTCCATTGTCTATCCTAAAGGATGTTTTGCCCTTACTGCTGCCTGGGGCTAGTCAGGATGGATAGAACACTGCTCAGCCGATTGAAGGGTTGCATTCGCATACCACCATAACCTTCAACAGCCCACTGAAATGCAGCGGGCTGTCGACAACTGAGCATTACTCAGGCAGCTTATTCACGAGATAGGCCTATCTGCCCAAGCAGAATAGGTGGGCTTACATCATACCCATGCCGCCCATGCCGCCCATGCCGCCCATGCCACCCATGCCGCCCATGCCACCCATGTCTGGCATTGCCGGAGCAGCAGGTTCAGGCTTATCTACAACGAGAGCTTCTGTTGTTAAGATCATTCCCGCAATGGACCCAGCATTTTGGAGGCCAGAACGCACTACTTTAGCAGGATCAACGATGCCAGCGGCAATCATATCTTCATAGGTGTTCGTCATCGCGTTATAGCCGATAGAAGGATCGGCATTCCGCACTTTTTCAACCACAACAGCACCTTCGACACCGGCATTGTCAGCAATTTGACATAGGGGTGATTCTAAGGCTTTACCCACTAGATCCGCTCCCACTTTTTCTTCATCCTTAAGGTGAGACTTGATGCTCTCGATGTTTTTTGTGAGATGGATCAAAGTTGTGCCACCACCAGGAACAATGCCTTCTGCCACAGCGGCTTTTAGTCGCATTCAGGGCATCCTCAATCCGCAGCTTACGGTCTTTGAGTTCGGTTTCTGTAGCTGCACCAACCTTGATAACAGCGACGCCACCGGCGAGCTTAGCAATGCGCTCTTGCAGCTTTTCTTTGTCATAGTCTGAATCTGTTTCTGCTAATTGCCGACGCAATTGCTCAACTCGCTTATCCACATCAGCTTTGTTCCCTGATTCAGAGACGATAGTGGTGTTGTCCTTGCTGATTGTGATCTTCCGAGCAACGCCGAGCATGTCTAGCTCAACTTTATCTAGGGATAGACCCACATCTTCAGAAATTACCTGTCCACCTGTGAGGACGGCAATATCTTGGAGCATAGCTTGACGACGCTCACCAAAGCCAGGAGCTTTAATGGCGACAACATTGAGCACGCCCCGAAGTTTGTTGACCACGAGGGTAGCAAGGGCTTCGCCTTCTAAGTCTTCGGCGATGATCAAGAGGGGTTGACCTGCTCGTGCCACTTTCTCCAGAATACCGACTAAATCTTGGAGAGAGCTGATTTTTTTGTTGACAATTAACAGGCGAACATTTTCGATCTCAGCCACCATTCGCTCTGTATCTGTAACAAAGTAAGGTGAGATATAGCCGCGATCGATTTGCATCCCTTCCACAACTTCCATTTCAGTGGCTAGGGACTTAGATTCTTCCACAGTGATGACCCCATCTTGGCCAACTTTATCCATGGCTTCGGCAATCATTTTGCCCACTTCGAGGTCATTACCGGCAGAGATGGTGGCGACTTGTGCGATCGCGTCTCCCGTCACAGGCTTAGCGAGGGCCGCAATTTCTTTTACTAAGGCATCGATGGTTTTATCGATTCCCTTGCGTAAGGCCACGGGGTTTGCCCCAGCAGCAACATTTTTGAGACCTTCACGAATCAGAGACTGAGCCAGAACAGTCGCTGTGGTGGTGCCATCCCCAGCTACATCGTTCGTTTTCGAGGCCACTTCGCGCATTAGTTGCGCTCCGGCATTTTCGAGGGGATCTTCTAATTCAACTT
>JAAUUW010000091.1 GCA_012030735.1 Acaryochloridaceae cyanobacterium SU_2_1 | reverse complement strand
TCAATCAACTCTATTCTCAGGTGTATCGAGACAATTATGGGATCCTGATGGCCTTCCAAAATGACAATTTGGAGATTCCACCAGAATTGTTAATGGCCGCCCAAGTGACCCTTACCCACCGAGCCATGACTTGTCTCCAGAGCCTAGAGCAGGATATGAGCAATGCCAGTCCAGAAGCCTTGCAATTAGAAGCTCATGATTGGCTAGATCTCGCAGCGATCGCAACCGAGGCAGAACAACTCGGCTGTCATCTCAACCTCAAGGCTGCCCAGCAACCCTTGCAAGATCTGATTCTGCGACTCCTCTGGCAATTGTTCCATAGCCCTGAACCAGACCTATACAGCTTGAGCATTAAGCGCTTGCAGCAATTGCTCACCCTAGGCCAGCGCTTGCACATCAATCTACGCATTGACCGAGCCCAAGAGCTCTATTTGCACAGCCTGCAAGAATTAGCTCAAAGTGGCCGCCATGGGCAGAACCACCAGCCAGCCGAGCCAGCTTACTCTCGCGAAACTGCTGAGGCGAATCTGGCCTTATCGGCCAGTGATTCATCCCACTCAGCCCCAAGCCTCTCCATGCTGCAGTTGCGCCAAGTCTTGCAGTTGGGTGAACAGCTTAAGATCAACGTTCAACGCTGGTTAGATTGCTTTGCCTAAGATCCTTGGGTTGATGATCCTTGGGTAATGTTCCGATCCTGCTAGGATCGGTTCGATATGCCTCAAAGCACTCGTTTGTCTTGCCCTATGTCCTCAAGCATGACTGCTTTCCCCCTTGGATCCCTTTATCCTTCTATTGATATCACTATCCAAAAACTTCGGCAGCTCACCCAGCTTGATATACAGTCTAAATGGCTCATCGGACCTAATCTAGAGGCGATGGCTGCGCCCAGCCACCCTCAGACTTGGCAGCAGCAGGGATCAGCAGTCTATCTGAATGATAAACAGCATATTGATTGGCCTGGAGGACAAGAATTGCTGTGGCTAGGCCAATCCCTTTTGGTTCCAGACAGCCTTGCCAACTATCTTCTTGAGGGCTTAACTCTGCGATTGGCCCTAACTTGGTGGGCAGAGAGCGCCGAAGTTTTTGTGAACGGTCAACTCCTTCAAGTGGGCGATTTATTTGACTGTTCGGTTCGACTGCAATTGAGTGCAGCAGTTCAACCCAGTGAGACGATCAATCTAGCCCTTCGGTTGGTCAGCCCTAGCCATGATCGAGGCGCATTGGTGCGATCGCAGCTTCTCTACGAGCCGGCTGATCCCAAGGCCATCGGTCCAAGCCAGATCGCTGATGAATTAACGGTTTTGCAAGGCTATCTCGCTCGGTTTACCCCTGAGGATCTGGAAGCCTTGAACAGTGCCGTGCACCAAATTGATTGGTCAGTGGTAGAGCAGCCTAAGCTTTTCAACCAGAGCCTGAACCAATTGCGGCAACAGCTTGCACCTTGGGGAGAAAGGTTGCGGCAGCGGCAGATTCATTGGCTGGGCCATGCCCATCTCGATCTAGCTTGGTTATGGCCAGTGTCTGAGACATGGGAGGTCGCCCAGCGGACCTTTGAGTCGGTCCTGAGCTTGCAAGCTGACTTTCCTGAGCTGATTTTTTGTCATTCCTCTCCCGCCTTATTTGCCTGGCTTGAGGTTCATCGGCCCTCATTATTTGCCCAGATTCAGGCCCGGGTTGCCCAAGGAACTTGGGAAATCGCAGCGGGACTATGGGTAGAGCCAGAATTAAACGTAATTAGTGGTGAGTCCTTGGTGCGCCAGGTTCTCTATGGTCAGCGCTATACTCAAGCAAAATTTGGCCAGATCAGTGCCACAGCTTGGCTACCCGATAGTTTTGGCTTCTGTTGGCAACTACCTCAGATCCTGAAGCAAGGAGGGGTTGAATATTTCCTAACCCAAAAATTGCGTTGGAACGATACCACGATCTTTCCCCATGAGGTATTCCGGTGGCGATCTCCCGATGGCACAGAAATCGTCAGTGTGATGTTGCCCCCCATTGGCGAGCAAATCGATGCCGTAAAGATGGCAGCCTATGCTCAAGATTGGGAAGCTGCCACGGGATTAGCGACCTGTTTATGGTTGCCAGGGGTAGGCGATCATGGTGGTGGGCCAACCCGTGACATGCTAGAACTGGCACGGCGGTGGCAAGATTCGCCCCTGTTTCCCCAACTGCAACCCACCACAGCTGTAGCCTTTTGTCGGCAGGTAGAGTCTCAATTATCTCAACTGCCAGTTTGGAATGACGAACTCTATTTAGAGTTGCATCGGGGCTGCTACACCAGCCATGCAGACCAAAAGCGCGCCAACCGTCGGTGTGAAGGCTTACTCTACGAAGCAGAGCTATGGAGTGCGATCGCAACCCTCACCCTCGCTCAACCCTATCCCCAAGAGTCACTAGAGGCCGCTTGGAAGAAGGTTTTATTCAACCAATTTCATGATATTTTGCCCGGCTCCTCGATTCCACAAGTCTTTGTGGATGCCAACCAGTCTTGGTTGGCAGCAGAACAGCTTGGATCGCAATGCTTAAACCAAGCCTTAGGGGCGATTGCAACGGCTATTCATCGACCGCCACCCCCTCAACCCGATAGCTATCCGATAGTGGTTTTTAATGCCCTCAACTGGCAGCGCTCAGACCTCGTCCAAGTTTCACTCCCCCAGACTCATTCCCATTGGCAAGTCACCACCCTCACAGGCGAGGTATTACCCAGCCAACTCTTGGTTGACCAAGACCCCCCTGCCCTTTTGTTTGCAGCGCCAGACATCCCCTCCGTTGGCTATTGTCTCTACTGGCTCACACCCTTAGCGTTCCCCAAAGCAATCAAGACATCCCCTCCCCCAGATTGGATCTTAGAAAATGACTGGCTAAGAGTAGAGGTTAATCCTCAAACGGGAGAATTAAGCCAAATTGTTGACAAAGTTGCCCGTCGAGAGTTGCTAGCGGGTCCAGGCAATCATCTGCAATTTTTTACCGATCAAGGTCAGTATTGGGATGCTTGGAATATTGATCCAGACTATGAAAGCCATGCCTTGCCAGATGCCGAATTGGTATCCATTGAATGGCTGAGTTGGGGTCCCCTCCAATACCGACTACGCGTGATTCAAGTGATGGCAGAGTCGCAGTTTACCCAAGAGTATGTCTTAGATCGGGATGCACCCTATTTAAAAATAAATGTCACCGTAGATTGGCAAGCAGATCAAGTGTTAGTCAAAACTGCCTTTCCCCTCACCCTAAGTGCTGAGTTCGCCAGCTATGAAATTCCCTGTGGGGCCATTCAGCGTCCCACCTTACCCCATCCCCACCCCCTTACCCCCAGCCAAACCGCTAAATGGGAGGTACCAGCCCTCCATTGGGCCGATCTCAGCCAAGCGGAGGATCCATCCGCTCCAACCTATGGAGTGAGTCTGCTAAATGACTGCAAATATGGCTATGATGCTCAGCCTAATCAACTGCGGCTGACCCTGTTGCGAAGTCCCCGTTGGCCAGATCCAGACTGCGATCGCACCCTTCACCAGTTCACCTATGCACTCTATCCCCATCAAGGATCTTGGCAAACAGCCCACACAGTCCATCGAGGCTACGAGCTCAATCGCCCTCTGCAAACTTGGATTTTACCGCCAGATACACCCAACCAAGGAACCTTACCCAGTCAGTGTCAATGTCTAGATTTAGGCGCTGAAAACCTCATTCTCATGGCCCTCAAGCAAGCAGAAGATGCTCCCCATCAATGGGTGCTCCGTGCCTACGAATGTCATGGCGAAGCAGCAACCCTCACCCTCAAGAGTGATCTCAACTTGCAAGTCGATCAATCCCTTAATCTCTTAGAGCAACCCATGCCAGAGGAGGTGGGTGCCTGGAAAATTATCTCGAAAAGCTTAAAGACTCAAAAGTAGCGATGCTTAGCTACTCTTCAATACCAAGGATATCCTTGCCAATCTTCAGGCTCTTCTTGCTCGACTTTAGCTGCCTCCAAAGCGCTTTGATTTGGTTATAGGCTTCTATGGAAGAAATCTTTCCAGAGGTTTCTAGTGCACAGATATAATTAATTTTTTGGCCAAATTCCTGTAAATTCGCGTTAAAAGCAAGATTTTCGGGGGTAAAATTACCCCGGTAGCGGCTACGGGGATATAGGTAGTTATTCTTCTGATTGTTACCTTCTTCTGATGAGTTAATGGAAATCACCTTAGATCAACAGCCATCTTGGATAAATAACCTTATTCTAGCGGCACTTTCCAAACAGGGTGATTTCTCCCTAAGGATTGCCCATACTCTTGTTGAAGGGCTTGCGATGAATTGTTAACCGTTTCTTAGTCTCTAGGGAAGGGTATTCTTGATGTCTTTTTAGCCCCTTCTTAACCTTGAAAGAATATCTTTCGTAAGATGGATTAGTTTTCCCTTGGGCCGACACAATTCAAACCAAGGCTCAGATCCCTGTTACCGAGGTCAAAATAGTCAGGATTTGAAGGATGAGTAGATCCTTGGCCTCAGCGAGAAATGTTGCTCTAGGCAGAGGGGCTCGGGAGGTTTCTGCATCACAGTGGTTTAATCGGAGACCATAAGCCTCAATCTATGGTGGCTATAAATCGGTTCCTGGAGAGATAGCGCCAAATTCACCAATTTCAGCAACCGACGCTCTTCTCGCCTAGGAGCTACTGTTTATCGCTACTTTGTCATAAGAGCCCTATGAACCCTGAGTCTTCTACAACTAATCGCTTTAAACATGACCCACTATGGCAACCCAAACGACTGTTGAATCAATGGTCTGAGCAGATCGTCAAATTTATCTTTGCTGCATTTGCCTTGATTTCAGTGGTGACAACGGGGGGGGATTATCTCAACCTTAATCTTCGAAACCTTTGAGTTTTTTGCAGAGGTGCCGATTCTGCGATTTTTAACGGAAACCGCATGGACACCATTGTTTAGTAAAAACGCCGAATTTGGGATCATTGTGCTGATCAGTGCTACCTTCTTGACCTCTGTGATTGCGCTAATGGTTGCTTTACCCCTCGGTCTGTTAGCCGCTATTTGCATGAGTGAGTATGCTTCAGCTCATACCCGGGGCTGGTTAAAACCCATTTTAGAGATTCTGGCGGGAGTACCCACGGTTGTTTATGGCTATTTCGCCTTGTTGTTTGTGACGCCTAAATTGCAAATCCTTATCCCTGACTTGGGTACTTTTAATGCCTTAAGTGCAGGATTGGTGATGGGCATTGCGATCATGCCCCTGGTTGCTTCCTTAAGTGAAGATGCACTCTATGCTGTGCCCCAAAGCCTGCGCATAGGGTCTTATGCCTTAGGAGCGACTAAGCGAGAGACAATTACAGGCGTTGTTTTGCCCGCAGCTTTATCAGGGATTGTGGCTGCTTTTGTGTTGGCGGTGGCCCGAGCAGTAGGAGAAACCATGATTGTGACAGTGGCAGCGGGTGCGAATCCCACCTTAACTTTAGATCCGCGAGTGCCAGTGGAAACAATGACAGCATTTATTGTCCGAGTCAGTTTAGGAGATGCACCGGCTAACTCTCTAGCCTTTAAGACGATCTTTGCCGTGGGTATGACCTTATTCTCGATTACATTTGTGCTCAATATTTTTAGCTTCTGGCTTGTCCGTCGTTTTCAGGAGAAATATGAATGATTTCGCTAGAGTCTGAAGCTAAGCACCCCCATGCTGTTGAGAGTGAATTTCAGCCTCACTTGAAGAGGCGTTATGCCCTTGATTGTCTGTTTGCAAGCTTGACCTGGATCGCGACCTTAACAGGTTTAGTTGTTTTGTTCTTGTTGTTGTATGACGTGATGAGTGGCGGTGCTGGTCGGTTAAGTTGGCAATTTATCACTAGTTTCCCTTCTCGACGGCCCCTCTCGGCAGGCATTTTATCTGCCCTGGTGGGTAGTATTTGGGTTTTGGTAATTACGGCTGCTTTAGCGTTTCCGATTGGTGTGGGTTCGGGTATTTTCTTGGAGGAGTTTGCCCTGATAATATATGGACTCATCTGATTGAAATCAATATTTCTAATCTTGCCGCTGTTCCTTCAATTATTTATGGTTTGCTTGGCCTGCAGGTTTTCTCGCGACTGCTAAGGCCACTGACAGGAGGGCCTAGCATTTTGACAGGCGGTATGACCTTAGCGTTACTAATTTTGCCGATCATTATTGTTGCCACCCGAGAAGCCTTGCGAGCTGTATCTGGGAGTTTACGGCAAGGAGGGCTCGCGCTGGGGGCTACGCGCTGGCAAGTCATTCGAGAGTTGGTTTTACCTCAGGCAATGCCCGGGATTCTGACCGGCACTATTTTGGCTTTGTCACGGGCGATTGGGGAAACTGCGCCTCTGATTACAATTGGTGCGTTGACCTTCATCGCTTTTTTGCCTCCCCTATCTCTGGAAGGGTTGCAATCGGATTTTACGGTTTTGCCGATTCAGATCTATAACTGGGTATCTCGCGCTCAGCCAGAGTTTCATACCAATGCAGCAGCAGGTATTATTGTACTTATGGTGTTGTTGTTGGCTATGAATACCTTAGCTGTACTGCTCCGCAATACCTTTCAGAAAGGATACCTCTAAAGAGCTGTTAGGCTCTGGATAGGAACCCTGTATGACTTTTAAACCATTTACAACTAAGGGACATAATTTTCTTTACCGGATGATAACCCAACTGGCTTGAGCTAGGTTGTATTATTCTTCTGGCGCTCCATTAATGTTGAGCTTGTGGAACCTTTACAATGACTAATTTTTCTACCCCAATTATGAAATCTAACTCACAACCTCATACTTTAGAACCAGCGCTCAGAATGGAGGGGGTTACTGTATCCTATGGCTCGATGTTGGCAGTGCGGGAGGTATTTTTAGAGATTCCCTCCCACCAAATTACGGCATTTATTGGACCTTCAGGATGTGGGAAAAGTACGGTGCTGCGATGCTTCAACCGTACTAATGACTTAATTCCGAGTGCTCGAATTACGGGTAATGTTTTTTCCAGGGGATCAATCTATATGGCAAGAAGGTTGATCCTGTAGAGGTGAGGCGCCGGATTGGGATGGTGTTTCAAAAGCCGAACCCCTTTCCTAAGTCTATCTATGAAAATATTGCCTTTGGGGCTCGTATCAACGGATACCGGGGCAATATGGATGAGTTGGTGGAGGGGTCACTGCGCAAAGCTGCCCTTTGGGATGAGGCAAAGGATAAGCTGAAACAAAGTGGTTTATCGCTGTCTGGAGGCCAGCAACAGCGGCTTTGCATTGCTCGCGCGATCGCAGTGCAACCGGAAGTGATTCTGATGGATGAACCCTGCTCGGCCCTTGATCCAATCTCTACCCTTCGAATTGAAGAGTTGATGCAAGAGCTAAAGGAGCAATACACAATTGTGATTGTGACTCACAATATGCAGCAAGCCTCCCGAGTCTCTGACAAGACGGCGTTTTTTAACGCTGAAGCCACTGGCAAAGGTGGAAAGATGGGCTATTTGGTTGAGTTTAATGACACCATTAATATTTTTACCAGTCCCCAGCAAGACTACACCCGCGATTATGTCTCTGGCCGCTTTGGCTAGGGAATCAGGCTTTTAATCCTTGGTTTGTGATCGATTAGGTTATGCCTGCAAGTTTTTAGCAGGGCGAGAGTCCAGTCGGTTAGCCGGCGCCAAGAGTGATGGCGAGTCGCCAGTGGAGTTCACTGGCAAACTGCGTGTCCAGCGTACAGAGGCCCCTAGTAAGGGAATGGCTAGGGTAATTGCGATCGCATGGCTGACCAATATCAATTGTTTTTGCAGGGGGTTCATAAGGATATCCATCTAAGTTGGCGGACTTCTGGATGAACTGATCTTTGAGTATGGGGCGCTATCTCTGTTGTCGAAGTGATGGGTAGCAAGGTTCCCCGTGATTGTGATCACTAGAGGACTGGCAGCAGGACGGTGGTGGACCATCGCAACGCTCCCAGACTGAGTATGATAACCATGAAGGATTAGCCAAAATCATCATCATGACTCTGACCGCCTCTAGCCATTTTCAACTGAGCCCTGATCTGAGGATTTGCCGTGTACTCAATGGCATGTGGCAGGTTTCTGGGGGCCATGGCCGCATCAATCCCCGCCAAGCCATTGCGAGCATGCTCACCTATTTCGATGCGGGTTTTACAACCTGGGACCTTGCGGATCACTATGGCCCTGCCGAAGATTTTATCGGCGAATTTCGTCGCCAATTGGCTAACCTACGTGGAGATGCGCCTTAACCAACTGCAAGCTTTGACTAAATGGGTACCACGCCCCGGACCCATGACGCGCTCCATTGCGGAAGAAAATATCGATCGCTCTTTACAGCGTATGGATACAGATTGCCTAGATCTTCTGCAATTTCATTGGTGGGACTATGGCAATGATCAATATCTCGTTGCCCTCGATCATCTACAGATTTAAAAAAAGCCGGTAAGATTAAGCATCTTGCCCTGACGAACTTTGATACAAAGCATCTTAAAATCATTCTCGATCATGGCATCGAAATCCTCTCCAATCAAGTCCAATACTCCTTAATTGATCGACGTCCCGAAGTCAAAATGGCGCCCCTCTGTCAAGCATCAAACATCCAGCTATTAGCTTACGGCACCCTCTGTGGTGGATTGCTCTCTACTGCCTATATAAACAAGGGAGAGCCGCGTAATTTTCAGCTCAGCACCGTTAGCCAACGCAAATACAAGCAGATGATGGATGCTTGGGGGAGGATGGTCTTTATTTCAAACCCTCCTTAAGGTTTTAGAGGAAATTGCCCAGAAATATCATGTCAGCATTGCCAATGTTGCGGATCGGTTTATTCTGGATCAGCCCGCTGTGGCAGGAGTAATCGTCGGGGCCCGCTTGGGTCTAGCTGAGCATATTGCTGACAATGCTCAGGTTTTTGACTTTAGCCTTGCAGCAGAAGACCAACAACAGATCGAGCAGGTCTCTGGTCAAGCCCAGGATCTATTTGCCGCTATTGGTGATTGTGGGGACGAATATCGTCGTTAACCCCAGGATCAGGGGTCCTGTTCTAGATCCGGTGATGGACATCTAATCTGCCAAGCCAAGTTCATATCACTTGTGGAAATAGACCCAGGATCATATCTGTTTCGAGATGTAATTTTAAGGTCAGGCTGCGGATAGAACAGCAGTCACTCCTAGCTCGGCATCGTAAAAATGCTCCGCTAAACTCAAGCTATAATGAAGCCACAAAACTGTTCCCCACAAGCATCCTCCACAGAACTCTCTAGTGATGGCTTGCTTCATGACCCTTGCCAGCATCTATTATCCGATTTACGGACCAGAAACCTTCTGTCCTCACTGCCGACAACTAATGCCTGCCTTAACTCTGACGGATACCTATCTTTGTCAGCGTCATGGTGCCTTTGAGGTTGATGCCGCCTCCGACGATCTGGTGCATCTGCAATCTGGCCGACATTGGCGACTCTGGGAGCAGAAATGGTATCGCCAGCATACTCATGCCGACGGCATTCGCTTTGAAATTCATGAGGCCCTAGATTCTCTGTATATCCAAGGCTATCGAGTCACTAAGGTGACCATTGCTCAGCGGTATCGGGGCTTAATTAACGCCTATTTAGAACGGGGGCGGCCCTTGGGATATTTTGGGAAGTGAGCCTGTCTGTCTCTATGGGTTACCCGTCGAGTTTAGTGCCGATTCAGAGCATGATGGCCGTTGGCAGGTGATTAACTTTGCCCTTGAGAAGGAACCTGGTTTCCCCATCCATCCCTCTCAATCTCTATTGCAAAGCTAGCCCATGTTGAAAGAAGAGAAATCTATCTGCCTAAAGCCCTGAAGCTTTGATCCCTATATGATCTCCTCAAATAAGACTGCTTAGGAATTGTCGCTATGCAGGGACACTCACCTGTCAATCCGAACAGCGGATATTCATCGTGCGATCGCTTTTTATCAGACTCTCCAGTTTAATGTTATCGAGCGGTTTACAACTGGGTATACTTTAGCCTGTTGGTTAGAGGGTCCTGCCGGACGGTTAGAGTTAATCCAAATACCCCAACCTACTCCGATTGCTGATCTCTTTGGTGATGAGCATTACATTGGCTACTACCATTTATCCTTAGACTTGACCGATGAATTGCAGGAAGGCTGCACCTTGGCAGATTGGTTAGCAGACTGGCGGTTGCAACTCGCAAGGCAGTCTCTCATCCTTAAGGTCTTGCTTTATCCTACGGTCCAAATCATTGGCAGCCAAATTTACCAAGTCGCTTTTGTAGCAGATGCCGATGGTTTACCCTTGGAACTGCTTCATCATCTCGGTCCGGTAACAGCTGCCACCGAGTCTAGATAAAATCAAACAGATGCATCCTGAGTATCCGTCATTGCCAGAGGAAAGATCATAATGCTGGAAACTTGTCCCCGTTGCACTAGCCGATTAGGTCCACCTCTCAACTCTGGGCGTCAAGTTTGTGCCAATTGCGGTTGGTCTAGTGCCAAGATGTCGGCAACTAGAGCCAAGGGAACCTCTAAGTCACAGCCAGCACTGATGCAATTATTGCAAGTCTGCGGGCGAATTGTGCAACGGGCAGTGCGCTACGCGATCTCGATGATCCAATTAGGACTGCGGCAATTGCGACAATCTCAGCAGAAAAAGGGGCTACAGCCAAGCAATATGGTCAAAGGGCTGGCGGATCGCCTCAGTTCACTAGAGCAGGCTATTCCTAAAGAGGCGGGAGTTAGTAGTAGGCCCTGGATGACCCCAGAGGAAGCCTTTATCTCTCTGGGAGGCGATGTTGATCATCCAAATTCTGTAGTGCATTCCCTAGACGGGCGATCGCGCGTTCCCTTCTCTCGGTTTTGCCAATACCGCCAGGAAGACGAATTCCGCGCCTTTGGCCTAGAGATGAATCGGGAACGCCGCCATATTGATAAACCTTGGCTGCGACTATTGCCTTAGTCCGGTTTTGGGTGAGTTTAATTTGTCAGGCAGTCAGGATCGAAGGGATATTCTCCTTGTAGCCAATGACACACTTCCTGAGCATAGGGGCTAGAAAAGGCCTGATATTGCTGAATCAGCTCTGCCTTGGTGGCAGAACTCAACTGATTTAGCCCTTGATCTTGGAACAACGGGATATCTTCGATCAATCGCTGAGCTAAGTCAGGGCCACAAAGAGACTGAGCTGCTGCCTGGAGAGCCTCACTGGGCTGGTAGTCGCCTTGTTGTTGATAACTTAAGGCCAAGGTCTGCAGGGGAATTTGGGAAAGATAGGCTTGATTCATCGGATTGACTGCATGGCCAGCCGTCCATTCTGCCATTTGATAAGGTCTATTTTCAAAGGCACGCAGATGGAGGAAAGGAGACATTCTGGCGCTATCGTTGACGGGGTAGTTGTCCCAAATAAAGGGTTTGCGGCCCAATTGTTGGCCAATGTCTTGTAAATGCTCAAGGGGATAGGCGTTTGAGCAGATTTCTGGCCCAGTCCAAAAGATATGCACCGCTGGATCAATGCTTTGGCCTAGGGTTTCAAGGTAATCGGGAGGACGCTCTCCAAAGAGGCGATCTAGTATGGGACTACTGCTGTAGTAGGTGGGGCAGATAATAAGGGTGGAGGCGATGCTCAAATCTGCAATGAGATGGGTGATCTCGGCTTGAAGCTGGGCAATGCGATCGCAATCTCCACGCATATCATCAAACAAAATCGCCAAAATATCGGGCTTTAATTGATTTAAATATTTGATTTTGGCAATCAGCTGTTGACGAGTCTGTTGATCATAGTTGAAATAAATCTCGTAGAGATTGAGACCAATGCCCCAGGCTAGCCCTGCCTGATGATAGACCTCACCTAACTGATGCAGGGCAGTCCAGGTTTCTAGCGGCCAAAACGCCGGCCATTGGGTCCGCAAACAGGGATCATTCTTAGGCGCATAAATATAATATTGATAGCCATTCTCTTGCAAGAAGCGAGCATAGTTCTGCCGCGCCTCCCAAGGCCAGAGTCGACCAAAGAAGCCTTCTATAACGCCATATCCAAAATCATCGGGGGCTTGATTCACCATGGGTTCAATCTAAAGTGGAGTCTATCTGAGAAGTCGGAACAACTATAACCATGTCAGAGCTTGACAAGCTCTAGTATGACGCTAGAAAGGCTCTTGGGCTATGCTGGGGATCGCCCTCTCTCTCGTTACCAGCCATTCACGACCTGACTTTTCCCGCTAAGTTTCCTGGGTGGCCAACAGCCAGCCCTCCATCAGGTCATTTAACTTAGCCCATCCTTTCCAGAGCACTTGAATTCCAATCGGTGTGTTGCGACGATGCTCAAGATAT
>JAAUUW010000090.1 GCA_012030735.1 Acaryochloridaceae cyanobacterium SU_2_1 | reverse complement strand
GTAGCCAGCGGATTTACAGTCCGCCCCCATTAACCACTCGGGCACCGACCCTTAACTGTCAACAGCTTAAGATTCTAGCATACCCAGCCCAGCCCTCAATCAATCGGCGACGATCAACTTGAGTGACGAGATCAACTTTTCTGGTGATATTCGCAAATCGGGTCCCTTGCCCGATTGCCAAATCAACCTTAAGTTAGGTATGATCAAGTGCTTTCACTCCACAAATTTATTCATTAGCATAGATGCATTTAGGGCTATGGCAAAACGGGTTCAGCTAGTTTTAAACGAAGATATCAGAAAACTGGGTCACGCTGGGGAGCTAGTTGAAGTTGCACGGGGATATGCCCGCAACTACCTGATTCCAAAGGGGATGGCCTATCGGTCTACGCCAGGGATTCTCAAGCAAATTAAATATCGCCAAGCTGAGGAACTGAAGCGCTTAGCAGCCATCAAGCAGGATGCAGAAAAGCAAAAATTGGCTCTCCAGACGATTGGCACCTTTCGCATCGAACAAAAAGCGGGCGAAGAAGATATGCTATTTGGTCGGGTAACAGCACCTGACATGGCCGAGATCATTGCTAACATCAGCGGCATAGAAATCGATAAACGGGGTATTGACGTCCCCGATATTCGTAAGTTAGGTACTTATACCGTTGAAATTAAGCTTCACCCTGAGGTGACTGCACTGGTCAAGGTTGAGGTTGTTCCTGAATAACGATTGGGGTTCTAGCTGTTCCCTGAGCAAGAGAATCTCTTTCTGAAGATCTGAAGAGAAGGCACTGATTGGCTTACTTATGGTTTATCAGCTAGATTTTCAACCTGCTAGCGAAGATCGCTTGCCGCCCCAAAATGTGGAGGCGGAAGAGTCAATCTTGGGAGGTATTTTGCTTGATCCAGAAGCGGTGGGTCGAGTGGCAGATTTATTGCGGCCTGATACCTTTTACTTGAGTGCCCATCAAGAAATTTATCGAGCAGCCTTGGCTTTGCATGCCCAAGGTAGCCCCACAGATTTGATGTGTGTGACGGCTTGGCTCCAAGATCATGAGTTGTTAGATCGAGTGGGTGGCCAAGGTAAGTTAGCACAGCTGGTTGACCGCACTGTGAGTGCCATTAATATTGATCAATATGCCGCCCTGATTAAGGATAAATATCTCCGGCGTCAATTGATCAAAGGGGCTACAGCGGTGACACAGTTGGCTTATGATACCGCCAAGACCTTAGAAGTAGTTTTAGACGAATCAGAACAACAAATCTTTAATGTCACGCAAGATCGGGTGCGCCAGGGGCTAATCCCCACAGAGGATATTTTGGCGAGTACCTTTGCTGACCTTGAGCAGCGTTCCTTAGGCCAGGTTTTGCCAGGTTTATCTTGCAACTTCTATGATCTTGATGCCATGACCCAGGGCTTTCAGCGATCTGATTTAATTATCCTGGCAGGACGGCCAGCCATGGGTAAGACTGCCCTAGCCCTACAGATTGCCCGCCAAATTTGTGAGATTCATAATTTGGGTGTGGCGATTTTTAGTTTAGAAATGTCAAAGGAACAATTAGTTCAACGACTGTTGGCTTCGGAGTCGGGCATTGATAGTAACTATCTGCGGGCTGGTCGCATTAATCAAGGCCAATGGGAACCGCTGAGTCGGGCTATCGGTACCTTGTCGCAATTGTCTATCTATATTGATGACTCTCCGAACCCGAGTATGACTGAGCTGCGCTCTAATGCCCGCCGTCTGCAATCAGAACGGCCAGAGGGGCTGGGTATGATTTTGCTGGATTATTTGCAGTTGATGGGGGGTGGAGATGCTCAAGATGGACGGGTGCAAGAAATCTCTAAGATCACGCGATCGCTAAAGGGCTTGGCTCGTGAACTAAATGTACCGGTGGTGGCTTTGTCTCAGTTGAGTCGGGGTGTAGAATCGCGCACGAATAAGCGACCTTTGATGTCAGATTTGCGTGAGTCTGGCTCCATTGAGCAGGATGCTGATTTAATTGTTTTGCTCTATCGAGATGAATACTATAATCCCGATAGTCCTGATCGGGTATCTGTGAGCTGAATATTGCCAAGCATCGCAATGGCCCTGTGGGGACTGTGAAGCTATTGTTTGAGCCTCGACTGACTCGATTTTTTAACTTGGCGAAGTCTGAGGGTGCCGGTTGAGTCTGGCAGGAGGATGAGCCAACGCCAGATCGGTCTGACAGGCGGGATTGCAACGGGTAAAACTAGGGTTACCCGCTATTTGGCCGAGCAGTATGGGTTGCCTATTTTAGATGCTGATCTGTTTGCCCGTGAAGCGGTCGCAATTGGCTCACCTATTCTAGCGGCGATTTCAGCTCGCTACGGATCACAGATTTTAGCCCCTGAGGGGGAGTTAGATCGTCGGCAACTGGGGAGGATTATTTTTGATGATCCTAGAGAGCGCCGGTGGCTAGAGAGACAGATTCATCCCTATGTGCGTGATCGTATTCGTATTGGCCAAGGAGACTTGACTGCATCACCAATCATTGTGATGGTGGTTCCCTTGCTCTTTGAAGCTCAAATGACGGATCTGGTGACAGAAATCTGGGTGGTGACCTGTTCTTTGGCCCAGCAAGTTGAAAGGCTCAGGCGACGGGATCAGCTGTCTGATCAGGAGGCCAGAGCCAGAGTTGACAGCCAAATGCCCCTCAAGGAGAAGGTGAGGCGCGCCCATATCGTGATCGAGAATGGTGGCAGCCTCGCTGATTTATATCGGGCGGTAGATCGAGCTGTTTTAGGGTCTCAAGCCTAAGAACTCCTGCCTACAGAAGGGCCAGATTAGCTGAGGCGCCGGTAGAGCAGACGCTGAATACCTAGAAGTGCGATCGCATCAAACCCAAACAGTGCCACCAGCGATCCACCCAGATTCACCTGTCCCCAGGGAGCATGCATAACCACACTGGTAAAACTCCAATCGTGATGAAGATAAAGATAGCGAATAGGTTCAATAGCGAAACTAAGGGGATTCAAGCTTGCCACAAACTGCAACCAAGTGGGCATGAAGGATAGCGGAACTAAGGCTGTGCTAGCGAACAACAAGGGCAAGTTGGTCACAAAAATAACAGCAATCAGCTCAATATGCCCTGGTAAGGCAAAGGAAAGCCCCAAGCTCAAGGCTGTCACCCCGAGGACCAATAACAAGACAATCAAAGCGACAATCGTCAATCCCAAAGCGTTTGGCAGACCTGCCCCCATTCCATAGCTGAGTGCCATAATCGCCAGAGTCTGGATCAGGCTCAAGGTTGTAATAAAGGTTGCCGAAGCCAAAACGATGGAAAAACGGGAGGCCAAAGGAGCTACCAACAGTCGATTGAGAAACCCAAATTCTCGATCGAACATCACCGGCAATCCGGCATTCAAGGCACCACTAAAGGCCGTAAACACAATCACCCCAGCGCTCAAAAACTGTCCATAGCTTTGACTAGTACCAAACAAACCTGCCGGCACATTCTTAAACAATGCTCCAAACAGAACCAGCCACATCAGGGGCTGAATAATTCCGGCAATTAAAGTGGTTGGGCGACGTTGGAGTTGAATAAAGAGGCGACGAGTCAAGGCCAAGGTTTCTTGGATAAATTCCCTTGAGACAATACCAGGGGTCGTTAGTAAATCGGCTTGGCTAGCAGAGCCGGCCACCTGATTAGGATTGGCAGAGGTTATGGTCATAACAGAATGGATAAAATTAGCATTAAATTCAAAAAACTGAAGGGATTAAGCAGAGACAAGAGACTGAAAGACGAATGACAAGATATAAGGCCAAGAATCACCACCGTCCCATAGAATCGGTGGCTAACGCATATTTTGCTTGCGTTCTTTTTTGAGATCACGGGATCCAGCTGCTGCCATTTCTGCGTCTAGCAGGGTGCGACCTGTAGCGGCCAAATAGACATCATCCAAACTGGGACGGGCTTGAGCAATGCTAAAAATTGGCAGGCCAGCCTCCTTAAGGGCAGTTTGAATATTAACCAAGGCATCACCTGAATTAGAAACCACCATATTCAAGGAATTACCTTGGGCTGGATTAATAATCACATCCTGAACAAAGGGCAAAGCCGTGGTCATAGCCTGGGCTTGTTGGGCTTCTTGATCAGGGGTAAATTCTCGAATCTTGAGCGTGACTCGATCCCCACCCACTTGATTTTTGAGATCACTGGGCGATCCTTCGGCAATCACGAGACCTTGATCAATAATGGCAACGCGATCGGCAAGAGCATCAATTTCCTCTAGGTAATGGCTGGTTAGCAAGAGGGTGGTGCCGCGATCGCGCAATTGTCTCAGAAAATTCCAAATCACAACCCGGCTTTCAATATCTAAACCTACTGTCGGTTCGTCTAAAACCAGCACCGCAGGTTTGTGTAGTAAGCCAGCAGCTAGGTCTAGGCGCTTACGAATTCCACCAGAATAGGTGCCTGTTTTGCTATCCGCCCAACTTTGTAAATCCAATAGATCTAAAACCCGTTCAATCTGCTGGGGAATCGTTTTGCCTGGCAAATGATACAAAGCAGCCTGTAGTTGCAGGAGTTCGCGGCCCGTCAGCACCTTATCTAAAGCAACTTCTTGAGCAATATAGCCCAGCAATTGCCGAGCCGCTTTAGGATGATCTCGAACCGACACTTCACTCACTTCAATGCGACCCTCATCAGGAGTCGCCAAGCTGCACAAACAGCGTAAGGTCGTGGTTTTGCCAGCCCCGTTTGGACCTAATAAGCCAAAAATCTCTCCTGGTTGAATTTGAAAGGAGACATCTTTGACTGCTTCAACCTTGCCATAGCATTTTTTCAGGTTTTGGATGAGAACAGCAGGAGCCATAAAATCACAAATCTCAACAGGCAGTTATCTCTTATTTTATTACTGTCTTAGCAATGCTAGGCCAAGTTGGCTGCCAATTTTCGAGAGTTTAGATCCAGCAGAGGATCAATCAGCCCATCAATGCAACCTGAAACCACTGGGTCGAATAGTGCAGAAACTGATCGGCCCAAGGCAAGGTATCTAGACCCATCCCGGCACAAAGCAGCATCATATACAGCAGAGAAAATTTAAACACCGATCGAGCCACTTGCTTATCATGGGGGTTTGCACCAGTGACCAAACCTTGCGGATAAACTCTACCCATAACCCCAGAGCGATGACACCATAAACAGCACCAGACACTCCTAAAGGGTATACCAATAGCAAGCTGACCGGAAGTAACAACAAGGTATATAAAAAAATCTGCCGCGCCGTTGACTCCGCGCCATTAACGACAGGCATCATGGGTATGCCAACCTTGGTATAATCCTCATCGATCATCATCGCTAAGGGCCAAAAATGGGGGGGAGTCCAGACAAAAATAATCGCAAACAAAGCCCAAGCAGCCCAGCTCAACTCCCCAGTCACTGCCGCCCAACCCACTAAGGGTGGGATGGCACCCGCTGCACCCCCAATCACAATATTTTGGGTGGAAGATCGCTTCAGCCAATAGGTATAAACCCCGATATAAACTGCGATCCCAGCCATTGCCAAACAGGCGCTCAACAAATTGGCGACCGTCAATAATAAGACAAAAGCAATAATTGCTAAAGCTGCGGCAAAAAAAACAGCTTGCCAGGGCTGCACTCGACCCGAGGGCAGGGGTCGATGGCGAGTGCGCTCCATCACATAATCAATATCTCGATCATAGATGCAATTGATAGTATTGGCTGAGCCAGCCGCACAGGCACCTGCCATCAGAGTGGCCAGAAATAGCTGACTCTCTACTGGTCCGCCAGCAGCAACCCACATGGCACCAGCAGTGGTGATTAAGAACAGCAGAATTAGCCTGGGTTTGGTGAGTTGATAGTAATCGCCACAAGCTTGAGTGATACCAGAAGGAAGCCAAGGTACTTCAGCCCAAAGGGTTCTTTGCATCTATGATGGCCTCTGAATAAGTTCTAAGGAGCGTTAAGGGAAAAATCAGGGTCAATGTAAGCCCCAGGCTGACTGTCAGATCTAGGCCAAGTCTTTTGTGTCATCAAGGATTTAAATGGACTGGAGACAGGGGGAATTGTTCAAGAGGGCTCTAGGCCAGTCATGGTCGAGGGAATGGTTCGGATGGGTGGGATATGAGTCGCTTGGCTGCGATCTCGCCAAGCGATCACGCTAAACACAACCAAAACACCCAGAAGACTGGCGCCAATTCCTTGGTGGGCAACGGTTAGCCAAACCACTTGCAAATTCAGATAGAGGGTAGCAACCCCCAAGAGGAGCTGCAAAAGTAGAAGGATGGCAGCCCACTGGCTTAAAAATCTTAACCGAGGATGTAAGGCCGGTGTGCGCCAACTGAGAATCACCAGCGTTATTACCGTAATTATGGCTGGGATCGCACCCCCGAAATGGTTGTACATCACCTGACAACCTTGAGCAACTGCCAGACATTGGTGGGCAGAACCTTGGGAAGCCACTAGTCCTCCTAGCAAATTCTGTAAATACAAGCAACCCACTGCGGTTGAACTAAGCCAGGGCAAGCGGCCCACCACCCCTGTCCCTTGGTAGGGGATCAAACGACTTCCCATCATTAGCAGGCTGCTAAAAATAACAGACCTGTGGCTAAATGAGCGGTGACAATATCA
Organism: Acaryochloridaceae cyanobacterium SU_2_1; assembly: GCA_012030735.1. Lineage (GTDB taxonomy): Bacteria > Cyanobacteriota > Cyanobacteriia > Thermosynechococcales > Thermosynechococcaceae > Acaryochloris. The sequence goes on along the minus strand of JAAUUW010000090.1, from coordinate 5,998 downwards.
AACCGCAGGAGTTCGGTGACTGTTAGGCCCCCTAAAACACCTTGCAATATCACTAAGCCAAGGCAACCTGTTGTCGCCATTGGCACCCAGAATGCTAGTTTTGATCGCCATCGCCAGGTTAGTGCGGTTAATGCGAGCATCATCAAGCCGATGGAGGAAGCTATCAGGCGATGAAACCATTCCAGGAAAACCTGCAGGTTCATCTGTTCTTTAGGGATTAACTGACCATAGCAAAGGGGCCAATCAGGGCAAGAGAGGCCAGCATTCATTACTCGTGTGGCGCTACCCAAAGCCATTAAAAACAGAGTGAGTGCAGCTATGCCAAAAAATAAACGGCTAAGCCAGCGATAGGAGCAAGAAGCCTCTAAGGAAGTGGGTTTTACGAAAGTATTGAGAGGAGTTGGGGCCATAACCCATAAAACTGATACAGAGTAAGATATAGAGGATTGAACTGGCTGTCTCCCGATCTGGTTGCCTTTTGAACAATACTATAAGGATCGCAAGCAGCAGAGGACATTTCTACTGTAATCATTAATGATTGTTTGTGGGAGTTAGCAAAGAATTAAGGGCTGCCATACCTTGGTTTTTTAGTTTGTGGGTTGAGGCATTTTATTACTTTTTTTTAAGAGTTTGGACCAAGAATGAGTAAGGCTAAGGGAATTGACAATCGCTTCAATGATTTATCTGCACTGAAATATAGCTGAATTTACGAGCAAGCCTCGCCTATCTCTGGTCCATGGTTTTAGATGAGGATGCAGCAAATTCCAAAGAAAAGCTTAAAACTGTTAAGAGAGCGCCTCCCTGGCTGGGGAGACTGATCTACCTTAAGTTAAGTGGCTTTTATTGCTAAGAGTGCTTTATGCCCAGAGAAAATAGTCAGCCTTGGTAAGGGAAAATCTCTGTATTACTAGGTTAAGGACTACAGAATTCCTTGATTGACTGCCTACCCTCGATCTCATGTTCACTACAGGAAACAAAACTTTATTGTGAAAGTTCCAACGGCAATTCTCACCTTGATTATTGGGATTATCATTACCCTGGCGAGTCTGTGGGTGAGCCAAAATAATGGCTTAATGCCCATTGCCGCTGCCGCCGAAGCAACTGAGATCGACCGATTGTTTGCTGCAATGATGGCGATCGCAACCGGCCTATTCTTGCTTGTGCAAGGAGCTTTGATATACTCGCTGTTTGCCTTTCGGCGACAGGCTAATGATGAAACTGATGCTATTCCAGTGCATGGCAATGTCTCCTTAGAAATTGTCTGGACCGCGGTTCCAGCGATGTTAGTTCTGTGGCTAGGCATCTATAGTTTTGATGTCTATCAGAGCATTGACAGTGTAGGGACCATGGGATCTAATCATATGGCCCATCAACATGGTCAACCCACTGAGATGCAGATGGTGACCGCTCAGACTGATGGCAGCAGGGCCCAAGTCCCAGGTAATTCGCTCTGGCAAAGGAAGCCCAAGCCTGGTGCTGCTTCGGCTGATGTTGATCCCTTAGTGATCAAGGTAGAGGGTTTGCAATATGCCTGGCTGTTTACCTATCCCGATACTGGCATTATTGCTGGCGAGCTACACTTGCCGAACAATCGACCGGTAACTCTGGACATTAACGCTAGGGATGTGATTCACGCTTTTTGGGTGCCAGAGTTTCGTCTTAAGCAAGATGCGGTACCTGGCCAAGAGACCCATCTAAATTTTCAGCCCAGTCGGGAGGGAACCTATTCTGTCATCTGTGCTGAATTATGTGGGGCCTATCATGGAGCGATGAAGACCCGAGCCATTGTTCATTCTGAGGCAGATTATCAGGCTTGGGTTGATAGCCAAGTGGTGGCGAGTCAAGAGTCGCGAACCTTAGCCATGAAACCCTTGAACCCCATACCCCCTTCACCTTTACAAGCTCAGGCGATCGCCCATCACCTACCCATAAACCTCGAACCATTGGGTGCCCCGGGCCGCCATGAGACTCTAGCCTCAGTTGCTGATAGGCAAGAGCATTAGGCGCCCTGCGCTAGTACTTCTACTAGACACTCCCTTTTTAGTGTTTAAACAGATATTTCCCCACCCTACTTTGCTGACCACCCCCAGAGGTTAAGGATTGATTTATGACCCAGGCTCCAGCGCTACATTCAGAGGTCGAGGTTACCCCTTGGCGAGAATATTTTAGTTTTAGTACGGACCATAAAGTTATTGGGATTCAATACCTAGTTACCAGTTTTGTGTTTTACCTGATTGGTGGGGTGCTTGCTGAGCTAGTCAGAACCGAATTGGCAACCCCCCAGTCCGATTTTGTTCCTCGTGAAACTTATAACGAGTTGTTCACGATGCATGCCACAATCATGATTTTTCTGTGGATTATTCCCAGTTTGACGGGTGGGTTTGGAAATTTTTTGGTGCCCCTGATGATTGGGGCGCGGGACATGGCTTTCCCTAAATTGAATGCGATCGCCTTTTGGCTCATTCCCCCCACTGGCTTGTTATTGTTGCTCAGCTTCTTCGTCGGGCCAGCAAGTGCAGGTTGGACCTCTTATCCACCTTTAAGCTTAATTACCAATAAAGCCGGAGAAGCGATCTGGATTGCTGGGGTGATCTTACTGGGGACTTCTTCGATCATGGCTGGGTTGAATTTCTTAGTCACGATCCTGAAAATGCGGATCCCGAGTATGTCCTTGAATCAAATGCCCCTATTTTGCTGGGCGATGATGGCAACTTCAGCTCTGCAGCTAATTGCCACCCCTGTGTTGACTGGAGCGATGGTGCTTTTGGGCTTTGATTTATTAGTGGGCACCGCCTTCTTTAACCCGACGGGAGGGGGTGATCCGATCGTTTATCAGCACATGTTCTGGTTCTATTCCCACCCGGCAGTCTACATCATGATTCTGCCAGCCTTTGGATTGATCTCTGAGATTCTTCCCGTCCATGCCCGCAAACCAATCTTTGGCTATCAGGCCATCGCTTACTCCAGCATCGCCATTAGTTTTCTGGGTTTGATTGTCTGGGCACATCATATGTTCACCAGTGGCACTCCCGATTGGCTGCGCATGTTTTTCATGATTGCCACGATGGTGATTGCTGTACCGACCGGCATTAAGGTATTTAGCTGGGTGGCAACGGTTTGGGGTGGCAAGCTCAACCTCTGCAGTGCCATGTTATTTGGGATGGCTTTTGTGTCTATGTTTGTCATTGGAGGACTCAGTGGGGTGATGGTGGCCTCCGTGCCCTTTGATATTCATGTCCATGACACCTATTTTGTGGTGGCTCACCTGCATTACGTGTTGTTTGGAGGCAGCGTCTTTGGAATTTATGCGGGTCTCTACCATTGGTTCCCCAAAATGACTGGTCGCATGCTCAATGAATTTTGGGGCAAGGTTCATTTTGTTCTCACCTTTGTGGGCTTCAATTTATGCTTTTTACCCATGCATGTTTTGGGGTTACAGGGGATGAATCGCCGCATTGCCGAATATGATCCAAAATTTGCCACCTTAAATATGGTTTGCACCATAGGCTCCTATATTCTGGCCGTCTCGACGCTGCCCTTTTTAATCAATGCGATCTGGAGTTGGTTGGGCGGTCCCCAAGCCAGCGCTAATCCTTGGCGAGGATTGACCCTAGAGTGGACAACCCCCTCACCGCCGCCAGTAGAAAACTTTGAAGTTGAACCAGTACTATTGATCGGACCCTATGATTATGGTCGTCCAGAGGCCCTAGTCATGACCAGCGCTGCTAATCCTTCCTTAATGGGCAAGCCTAACTCTAAAGCTGAAACAGTTCAGCCCTTACCCAGCAGAGAAGCTGAGGATAAGGAGGGTGGCTAGGGCCTCGACCTGCGGAACCGGGGTCGATCAAGCCCTTGAGAAAAGCAGGGTAATCAATCTGAACTAAAACTTGCCTGAGCATATATTGCTCATTTTTGACCTTTTCTCTATGAAGTAGATATCTATGCAAGGCTCAAGCGTTAATCCCAGCCAAGGGGAACTCAATTACTCTGCCACTGCTACCCCAGCCGCAGATCATCATAGCGAACATCCTGATCTGCGCTTGTTTGGATTTATTGTGTTTTTGGTCTCAGAGAGCATGCTCTTTTTGGGCCTATTTGTGGCTTATTTTGCCTTTCGGGTGGTGACCCCTCTTTGGCCTCCCGCAGGAACCCCTGAACTAGAGTTGATTTTGCCAGGCATCAACACCATCATTTTGCTATCTAGCAGTTTTGTGATTCACCGGGCAGATACAGCCATTAAGGAAAAGGGAGATGTTAAGGCAGCCAGAGGATGGTTTTTAGTCACAATGGCGATGGGAGCAACCTTCTTGGTGGGTCAAGTTTATGAATATCAGCATTTGGGCTTTGGCTTAACCACGAACTTGTTTGCCAGCACCTTTTTATGTGCTGACGGGTTTCCATGGTCTTCATGTATTTGTGGGGCTCCTGTTGATGTCCGCTGTGTTATGGCGATCTCGCCGACCCGGTCACTATTCCCAAACCAATCATTTTGGCATTGAAGCCACAGAGGTTTACTGGCATTTTGTTGATGTGATTTGGGTGCTCTTATTCCTGATTCTCTATATTTTCTAAAGGAGATCAGTGCCCATGCAGGGTGAGGCTAGGGTGACTCTTTCTGTTCGCTTTTTACCCGATGACATCACAGTGACTGCTGATGTGGGAGAACCATTGTTAACGGTGGCTGAGCGGGCTGGTATTGTCATTCCGACGGGCTGCTTAATGGGATCTTGTCATGCCTGTGAAGTTGAAGTTGAAGAATTGGGTGAGGTTTGCTCTTGCATCTCATCTATTCCGGCGGGGTATAGCCATCTCACCATTAATTTATTCTCTGATCCCACTTGGTGAGTGAGTTAACAGGTGGGAATCACCTCTGCAACCTGGGCAGAAATAAATGGGATCACGGCTTCACTGTGGCTAGCTTGTTGACCCTCGGTAAACACTACTAATAGATAGGGATGGTGATTGGGTCTTTCGATATAGGCAGCATCATGACGGACAGTGCTCGTCCATCCAGCCTTTGACCAGACAGAACTGTCGGGCGGAACGCCTGCGCCGATAAAACCGGTGACCTGATTTTCTGGATCGGATGCTAGCACTTGAGGATCGAGGCAGCGTTGCATGAGGTTGAGCATGGCTTGCGATCGCACCCCCCGATACCGATACCCCCACCCACAATACTGTGCAGCAGTCGAGCTGTCGCCTCTGTGGTCAATCGATTGCGGTTTTCCCTCAGCTTCCCCACAAACAACTGTTCTCGTCCGTAGGGACCATCTCCCCAGGTTTTTTGATTGATATTGATCGTTGTCAACTCAGGCCATCCCAGCGTCTGAAAATAACGGTTGACCAAATTGCGTTGATATTGCCAAGTCACGAAGGGCTCCGGGGATAACTCAGGGCCACTTGTCGTACCCGTCAACATATCCACCACCAAGCCCGTGGCATCATTACTCGAGTCAACAATCATATCCGCCATGGCCCGCTCCAGCTCAGCAGAGGGCGTTAGCATTCCCGTTTCTAACCATTCATGACAGGCCACCAGATAAAACAGCTTCACTACACTGGCAGGATAAATAGACTCCACACCGCGATAGCTAAATCCCCGCACAGAATATTGCCAAAAGGATTGAGCATTAATAGCTCCCCCCGTATTCACTAGAAAGGGTGGATCATAAACCAACCAAGTCCAAGCCAATTGATTAGGAGCCAACCAAGGGAACTGCTCCCAGGTCAGGTCTAAAATTCGCTGACCTTGTAATTGCAAGGATGGATCACTTTCAAAAAAAACCATGAATCAATCGGTGGTGAGGGTCTACAGAACCTGATTAAGGTTGCGGTCTGTAGAGCAGACTAACATTTTCCCAGCGAGCTTTAGTTAGTGTCTTGAGTTTTTCGCCATAGAGACCAAAGCGTGAAAAGGTCTGAGGATAAAAGATTCAGGCCAACAGAGAATGGACATCCTCACACGCGAAGCTCAAATCTTGCGGGTTCAAACCCAGCA
>JAAUUW010000089.1 GCA_012030735.1 Acaryochloridaceae cyanobacterium SU_2_1 | reverse complement strand
ACATGACAAAAACATAAATCAGGCAAATTTGTGGGCAAGATGGGCCAAATCTTGAGGATTGGCGCTGTCATGATTGGGCACCGGGATAAGGAAGAGCTGATCGCCGGGGCGCAATAATGCCTTCAAAATATCGCCATGATCCTTGGTTGACAACATCCCCATCAACCACTGCACTGGCCCAGGTTTAAGGCTATCCACATAGCGACGCAATTCCACCGCTGCTGCCGGATTATGGGCACCGTCAATTAACAGAGAATGCTGATCCCATGCCACCCATTGCAAGCGACCGGGCCATCGTGTTTGAGCCATGCCTTGCTGGATGGCTTTCTCCTCAATAGACCATCCTTGTTGACGTAATTGCTGGAGAGTTGCGATCGCCAAGGCAGAATTGATCCGCTGCATCTCGCCTGCAGGGCTAGAGGATAGCTCAAGCCCTCGGCACAGACCCAGGACATCGACTGATATTCAGGCATAGCTTGAGCCGCAACCGGCAGATCCTGCAAGGGCTGAGCAGGCTGGGGCCAATGGGCAGGGCAATCTAGTTGGGTTATTTTCTGTTGAACAACCTCGGCGGCGGCGGCGGGCAAGGGGCCGATGATGAACGGGGCAACTGGGTTTGCAAACCCCGCCTTTTCTGTGGCAATATCAGCCAAGGTGGGACCTAAGCGTTGCCAATGCTCGCGACTGATGGAAGTAATCACACTAACGAGGGGGCGATCACAAACATTGGTGGCATCTAAACGACCGCCTAAACCCACCTCAATGACCGCCAGATCTACTTCTGATTGAGCGAAGTACTGCCATGCAAGCGCTGTCAGCACCTCAAATTGAGTCGGCTGTAGATTTGTTTGCTGCAGAGAGATCTCCAGATCTAACAGCAATTTCTCTAAGACAGCAGCCGGAATAGGAACTTGATTAAGGCAAATCCGCTCGGTCCAGTCCACCAAATGGGGGGAGGTATAGCAACCCACCCGGTAACCGGCCACCCTTAACACTGAAGAGAGATAAGCGCAAACCGACCCCTTACCATTGGTGCCCGCCACATGAATGATCGGCACTCGACGTTGGGGATTCCCTAAAAGCTCTAAAACAGCAAAAACACGCTCTAGACCTAAATGGACTCCAAAACGCTGGTACTTTTCTAAGCACAGCCCAACCTTCGGCGCAGTTTCCATTTAGCCTGAGCTGAGGGGAGTGCCAAGGGAAGGAGGGGACTGAGATTGCTGGCGGCGTTTTCGTCTTTTATAGACCACCGGGATCTGAGAGCCCAGAATATTCACCTGCTGATAATGGCGATCTTGTTCTAGCTGCCGCAACTCAGCATATTGTATCCAATGAATACAATCCACAGGGCAGGTGTCAATTGCCTCTTGAATCACCTCAAAGGCATCACCATCTTGACGAAACACTCGAGACCGCCCATAGCCTGGCTCAATATAGAAGGTATTGCGAGCCACATGGGCACAGTGCTTACAGCCAATACAGGTCGGTTCATCCACATAAACTCCCTGTTGACGAACAGCCCCACCCAATTCTGGTTCCAGACCCGTTCGTTCCCCAGCATCGCGACAAGCACCTCCAAGCTCTGGCTCTAGACCCGAAGGCAGTTTCAGCGGCTGAAGATCCACTGAATTAAGTGATGGCGACTGCCCTGGCGACAGGGGTAGATCCCCAAAATCAGAGTTAGTCATTATCCATGCCAGCGTTGAACCACCAAGCGAATTGCGCCATCCTCAGTTTGAGTTTGCTGAGTCACTTGAAAACCCTGCTCGGCACTGGTGTTGACCACGGTGTGATAGGCGTAGCGCTGAGTAACTTGCTCCAGGAAACGTTCTACAGACCAAGCTTGCTGCCAAAAATCCATATCAGCCACCAGCTCATATTCCTGGCTGTTCCATTGAAAGCCGATATCATAACCGTTGTCCTGCTCAATGACGACCTCAGCGGTTTGAGCTTGACCTTGATAACCACGGATAGCGTGAGGCCCAGATTTCCAGTTCAACCCCAGATCTTCGAGGGCAGATTGAAGAGCAGGCAGATTACGGATTTGAGTTTTAATTTGGCTAAAATGAGACATGGCGGCTAATTTATAGATTATGTGATTGAGCTGAACAATAAGGCTAAAAATGGGCTAATTGAATCAATAAATCAAGAATCTAAGAACTTATCCAAGGGCTATGACCGACTTAGGCAGAGGCCCATGCCTGCTGTTGCAGGACTGTCTGTTGAGCAAAAAATTCTGAGGTGGGCTGATAACTGACAACCTGACCCAATTGAGCTTCGATAGCAGCGGTAACTTCTGAGCAGGAAGAACCCACTATACCGGTCACCATCTCCTGTACCCGGCCATCGGGGTAAATTACAAACTCAAGGGTTTCCATGATGCACCACCAAAAAGATCAGGATCAAGGGAAGTACAGTACAAATACTTAGTACTGAATCAGACTCATTCTCTCGTAATCAACTGTTACTAATTTAGGACAAATTATAACAAAAGTTCTTGTTCCTAAGAGCAGATACTTAAAAAATAATTTCTCCATAGTTTCGCCAAACACCCTCAAGGAGTCAAGCCTGCGGGTGTAAATTTTTATGGTCACCTGATTGCAGAGGATTGGGTCAACCTCGATTCAAGCTGTTGAAAGGGAAAAACTTATTAAAAAGAAGATAATTAATAGAAAATGTACTTATATCGTTATCTTTGTCATTATTTCAAATTCTATCGCAATATTTAGGCGTATATTGTCATCAATAAAATGTTTAGGATCCTCTGCCCTATTAATACAAGCTTTTTTGTGGAGTCTGGCTCCAAGTTTTTTTAACGATAATTCGAGCACTATGTGGCTTAATGTCTCAAGGTTCGATGCCCTTAAAAACTGATCCCTTAATATATCTAAACGGAAAAAGAAATGGCAGTAAAAATTGCTCTGAAATAAATTAAGCTATGTAAACAAAATATCTGTCTTCCCCTTCAAGATTGCCAGTTTTTCTGGGTTAGGGTTAGGGTCGTCTGGAGTTCGCCTATCTGGAGCAAGGGAGCGCCATCAGTGATCAACAGGATCATGATCCTTTCAGGGCTAAGCACAAATTGTAGAATCAAACATGGACTCCCCATGGCGTCTGATTGCTGAATCCACAAATTTAAGACAGATCCACTGATCAAGCCGATGCTGCTGCTCGATATCAATGCTTAAGATAAAGCCATGACCATTCCGGAGCCCTCTTCTTCTCGTACGCTGCTCGGTAGTATGACCCAGGCGGTGAAGACTATCCATGCTAAGGCTGATTTCTCGAAACTCATTCTCAAGCGCAATGCCCGCGTCCCTGAGCTACAGGTGCACTCAACCGGCGAGACTCAGGTTTATCCCCTGATTAGCGATCGCTATATTATTGGTCGCAGTGCCCGTACCTGTGACATTGTGATTCGGAATCCAATCATTAGCCAGGTTCATGCATCAATCCAACGGGATCCGCGCCATCGTCATCGCTTTGTCCTCCGGGATGAGCAATCGACCAATGGCATTTTCCGCAGGAAGCGTCGCATTCAGTCCCAGCTCCTGCAGCATAAAGATACTTTTACCTTGGGGCCTGGAGAGCTAGAATCAGCAGTCAGCATTGAATATAGAGATCCACCCCCTTGGTATGTGCGGGGGATGCGCTTTTGCCTCTACGGCACAGGCGGAGTTGTAGCCATTGCCTTAGCTGCGATCGCACTAGAATGGCAAAATTTTACAGTCAAGCCCTTGCCAGCCTCTAGTCAGGGTCCAATTGTGGTTTTATCGCGGGATCAAACCCCCTTAGCCCAACGACGAGAGGCTGTTCATGGCGAATTAAAGAAACTATCTGATTTTTCTCCCTATATCTCTGATGCCTTACTCGCCTCAGAAGACAGCCGTTATTATTGGCATATCGGCGTTGATCCCATTGGCATTGCTCGGGCAGTGGTCACTAACTTTACAGGGGGTACCCTCAGGGAAGGAGCCAGCACAATCACTCAACAGTTAGCCCGCAGCTTGTTTCGCAGCTATGTAGGCAGCGAAGATAGCCTCGATCGCAAATTCCGAGAAGCCGTCGTGGCCCTGAAATTAGAAACATACTACAGCAAAGATCTATTGCTGTTGCTCTACCTGAACAAGGTCTACCTAGGCGTCTATGCCAATGGGTTTGAAGATGCGGCACGGTTTTACTTTGATAAACCCGCCAAAGACCTCAACATTGCCGAAGCTGCGACACTGGTGGGCATTTTGCCGGCACCGAATGCCTTTAACCCAGTCCAAGACTATAACGCTGCCTTAGACTATCGGAATCGAGTGATTACTCGCATGGCTCAGCAGGGTCGAATTAGTCAATCAGAAGCAGATCGGGCGCGGCGATCGCGCATTGACATCAGCCCTAAAGCTCGCCAACAACTGCAAAGCATTAAGGCCCCCTACTATTACAGCTATGTCTTTGATGAACTGAAGGAACTCCTCGGCTCCTCCCTCGCCCAAGAGGGCAACTTTATTGTCACCACTAGCTTAGACCTAGCCACCCAAGAGCAGGCAGAACAGACACTCAAAAATTCCATCGCCACCAGTGGCCCCAGCATCAATTATTCCCAAGGTGCTTTAGTAACCATGGATTACCGAGCTGGAGAAATCATTGCCTTGGTCGGGGGCACAGACTATCAAAAAAGTCAGTTTAACCGAGTCACTCAAGCCCTTCGTCAACCCGGATCTACCTTTAAACTTTTTGGGTATACCGCCGCTGTTGAGGCCAATATCTCCCCCAATAAAACCTATGCCTGCGCCCCCTTCACTTGGCAAGGTCAAACCTATACAGGCTGCCAGAATGGGGGGAGTGGCAATATTAATATGTTTCAGGGATTTGCCCTCTCAGAGAATGTGGTTGCCCTGCGAGTCGCTCAAGATGCTGGTCTAAATCGGGTGATTCAAACTGCTGAGCGTTTAGGCATTACATCCAAACTGCAAGCGGTGCCAGCCCTGGTATTAGGCCAAAGTGAAGTCACGCTCCTTGAGCTGAGTCAAGCCTACGCTGTAGTTGCCAATCGAGGTCTAAAAAATCCACCCCTAGCCATCCGTCAAGTTTTAGACGCTGGAGATTGCAAAGATCCGCGCTCTATTGCCACTTGCCGGGTGATTTACGATCGCGCCCAAAACCAAAGGCAGGCTTCACAGGTGTTAGATCAAGGCGTTGCGGATGTGATGATCCAAATGATGGAGGGTGTCGTTCGCTCAGGAACAGGTCGAGCTGCTGCTTTAAATGTGACAGCAGCAGGCAAGACAGGAACCACCAATGATGCCCGCGATCTTTGGTTTGTAGGATTTGTCCCCAGTCGCAGTTTATTGACGGGGATTTGGCTGGGCAATGATGACAACCAACCTACCTCAGGCAGTAGTGCCCAAGCTGCAACTGTCTGGGGAGACTATATGCGTCAGATCATCAACCAGTGATCTCAATCCCTTGCCCTTTCTTCATTTGCTAAGACTGAGCCAGAAGACTACTGGACCCTTGTTGAATAGACCTCTAGGTCAGGGAATGATAGGTCAAGTATCAGAGTCCCTTTCTCGTCAATATTTTTGGTTGCTGAAATAAAAAACAGCCCTGATTTACTCCCTGAACCATGCCCGTTTATCGATCCCACTACGAAGAACTCTTAGCGACCTATAGCAATCACCAACATGCAGTGGAGTTGTTGAGACAATATCGTCCCTACTTTGAGAAAATACCGAGCATTCGACGCTCCCGAGACAGTATCATCACCATTCCCTTACCAGTGGTGCAAGTCAGACAACAACTGGCTAACCTCAAATCCTCTGAGAGTCCTTATGAGCTGATTGCCCTACCCTGTGATCTATCACTGTTGATGTGTGATCCAGAATGGAAAATCAAAACGGGCATTGAAATTTTTGTCTTTATCCATCGTCCTCAGGAAGACCTCTCTGATTTGATTACTCGATGGCGACAGACCCAGGTTTTACTCAGCCGAGGCTATAGCTGGGAAATGCCCCTGCGATTTCAACATATTTTTAACGATGGGGCAGAGAAAATGTATCCCCTGTTTGTGTTATTTGCCGATACCTCAGACCGGATCAAGCGAGGGTTGAAAGGTGCATTTTTGCCCTATATTATCCAAACTGTCGATCCCGAGGCCCAACAGTCAGCAATCCAAGAACCAACTACCCCAGAACTCTCAACCCCAGAGTCAGACCAAAATGCCCTGGCTGCGGATCCCAATAATGGCATCCATGACGATCCAGATCTCAACTGGGAAGCAGACTCCGAGTCGAACTCTGACTAATTTGGGTTTGCAGTTGATCGTAGCTTTGGGCAGGTTCTCGACAGGATTGCCCTTGACAGACCAAGCCCAGAGCATCTGGAGGCAAATCCGTGGCTAGGCTATAGAGGGTTGTGGGTGAATATTGGGGCACCAAGGTCTCTAAGGGCTCAGCTCTGGTGCGGACTAAGGTGGCATGCTGAAACCAATCTAGGGCCATAAAGAGACTTGGACAGGCTTGGGGTGAATTTTCCATCACGGTACCAAAGGCTTGTAACCCCTGTTCTGCCTGGGCGAGATAGTTTTGCTGATCTGTTAATAGACTGAGGCGAATTAAATTACTGAGGGCAATACCATTGGCTGCTGGGGTGGCATTATCTAGCCAACTGCGCTCACGAATCAATAGTTGATCGGCAGCCTGGCCATTGGTATTGAAATATCCACTCCCCTCCAGGGCCCATAGCTGGTCATCAAATTCTTGTTGCAACTCAAGGGCTACTTGTAGCCAAGGTTGCGCCTCAAGACTGGGACTAAATCGCAACCAAGCTTGATGAAGTTCTAAACATGCTTTGATCAAAAGGGCATAGTCCTCTGATTGTCCGGGCACTGCGATTTGACCGTCATAGTTGACTCGGTGTAACTGCCCCTCTGGGCGTTGGTGATGGAGAATAAAGGTCGCGGCGGTGGTGGCTAATTGTAAGTAGTCGCGTTTCTCAAACACAGCGGCGGCCCTCGCTAAGCCTGAAATCATTAAACTATTCCAGGCCACAATCATTTTGGTATCAGTGACGGGGGGGATACGACTGGGCCAAGGATGGGTTTTAGCCATTTGGTTATTACTTGCCGGGGGGAAAATAGTGAGCAGATCGGCAGCGGCTCCATAGCGATGGGCAAAGAGCTTGCCTAGGGCAAGCTCGGCACTGGTAGAGAGGAGGCCGGGTTGATGTCGTTGCAGGACAATTAACCCTTGCTCAAAGTTACCCTGAGGATCGAGATCAAAGTCTGCTTTTAAGGCCGTGAGTTCTGCTGGGGTGAGATGCTCTTCTAGTTCGGAATAGGACCAAGTATAAAAACGGCCTTCTTCCGGTTCAGGATCGGTGGGGGTGACAAAATTATCTGCATCTTGGGCGGCATAAAAATAGCCCTCGGGTGCCGTCATCTCTCGTTGTAGCCACTGGACAGTGCCGACGATGGCCCGCTCGAAGGCAGGCTCTTGCTTGCCTGCACTCCATAGGTTTGCTAAGTACTCAACAATTTGACCGTTGTCATAGAGCATTTTTTCGAAATGGGGAACGGTCCAGGTGGGGTCAACGGTATATCGATGAAAGCCACCGCCCACATGATCATATATTCCGCCTAGGGCGAGGTCTAACCCTCTTTGGTGACAGGCTTGTTTTGCTGGGCTGTCTGAGTCTAAGCGCGATCCCTGGAGTGCGATCGCAGCATAGGGAATCATCGGAAAACTAGGGCCAGGAGTTTTGTGGGTTAACACAACTGAGTTTTTGGTGATGCCTTGGTGAAGCAGTTCAGGAGTCAGCTGGGTGACAGGAGTAAGGACGGTGGTGCTGTGCAGATAGCTCAGGAGTTTTTCTTTTTGGACCTCTAGTTTGGGTTTTTCGACCGCATAAAAGCTGTGCAGAGCTTCTAAGACTTGTAGAAAACCCGGTCGACCATAGCGAGGGTCGATAGGGAAATAGGTGCCACCATAAAAGGGCACTAAATCTCCTGGGGTCAAAAAAATATTCAGAGGCCAGCCCCCTTGTCCTGTCATAGCTTGCACTGCTTGCATGTAGATGCTATCGAGGTCGGGGCGTTCTTCGCGATCAACTTTGACGGGGATGAAATGAGTGTTCATATAGGTTGCGATCGCTCATCGGAGAAGGCTTCTCCCTCCATCACCGTGCACCAATGGCAGCTAGAATAGCCCACAGACAAGAAAATCGGTTTATCCTCTGCCTCAGCCAAGGCTAAGGCCTGATCACACCAAGGCCACCAGTCAATGGGGTTCTCAGCATGCTTACGCAGATAAAGGCTAGCAGATTGGGCAAGACGATTAGTCATGGAGAGTCCGATCTTGGAAGAATGAGCACACTTCCTCAGTCTAACGCCATCTTTACTGTGACAAGCGATGCCCTTCAGAACGCGATCGCATGAATAGGCTCGCTAGTTATGGCACAACTTGTCAGGGGTATTTACCAATCGAAAACTGTCTCAACTTAAATGGTTAGCCCGACTCACTGAGGGGGCAATCTTATGAGACAGTGGAGCCAGATCCTTGCTTCCCTCCTCCTTAACTATGACCTCAAGTATCCTGGCTGCTTTTATTTACGGTCTGTTTACCCTCGCCGGAGGCATCTTTGGCTATCTCAAAAGTCGGAGCCAAATTTCTCTAGTCTCTGGTTGTTTGGCGGGGATGCTGCTCTTGTCTGGAGCGGGAGCAGCTTGGCGGGGGAGCCCTTGGGGCCTTCCCCTAGCCATGGGGGTCACAGGCTTACTGCTGGTTATTTTTAGCCTTAGATGGTTCAAAACAGGCAAGCTAATGCCAGCAGGCTTCATGGTAGGGCTGGGTGGAATAGCCTTAGCTGTAATGATCCTCAAGCCTTGAATAGCCCAGGTTGAAACTTTTTGCCTGACTGGGTTTAATCACGAGCATCGCGCCATTACGGTTTCCCCTAATCTCAACCCTCTAGGTTCCCCCAAGAGAAGGCGTTACCATTAATGTAAATCATATATTTTGAGGGCAATACGCTTCACCATGGGATTTTTTGATTCTGAAATTGTGCAGCAGGAGGCAAAGCAACTGTTTGAGGATTATCAATCTCTCATTCAGTTAGGGGGGAGCTACGGCAAATTCGATCGCGACGGCAAGGTTTTGTACATCGAGAGAATGGAAGAATGATGGAGCGCTATCGGATTTTCATGAAGCGCTTTGAACTCTCGGACGATTTTATGGCCCGCATGACCGTTGAGCAGATGCAAACTCAATTGGGGCAGTTTGGCATTACACCTCAGCAAATGTTTGACAATATGAACCGCACCTTAGAGCGGATGAAGCAAGACATAGACGCTAATCCCTATGGGTAGCAATCGCTCTAAAAATACTGGAGCTTCCCATTGTTGACCAGACTCATGGTTGCCAAAATCTAAGATTCAGGTAAATTGGCAATACTGTTTGCACCAGACAACTATGAGTCTACTGACCAATGTGGCGGGGGTTATCTCTCCCCAAGCCTCTGTATCTGTCTTAGATCGGGGGTTTTTATATGGAGATAGTATCTACGAAGTTGTGCGTACCCTTGGTGGGCGTCCCTTCGGTTTGCAAGAGCATTTGGATCGTCTCCGTCAGTCTGCGGCCTATCTTTACATTGAGATTCCTTGGAGTGACGATCATATTCAAGCCGAGATCGATCGCACCCTCGCGCAAGCCACTTGGTCAGAGTCTTATATTCGGATTGTGATCAGTCGTGGCACAGAGTCGGTGATTAGCTTGCAGCCTAGCCCCAGCCTGAGGCCAGACTTGGTCATTGTGATTGCCGAAATCTCCCCCGAGCCCCAACTGTCAAGCCAGGGCATTAGGCTGAGGATTGGCGATCGCTGCCGCACTGATCAACGAGCCCTAACACCAGCGGCTAAAACAGGCAATTATCTCAACAATATTTTGGCCTTGCTAGAGGCTCAGCAGCAGGGTGCTGAGGACGCCCTACTGCTCAACAGCCAGGGAGAAATTACCGAAGCAACCACGAGCAATCTTTGGATTGTCCGCTCAGGGATTGTGCAAACGCCGCCAGCAGAGGTGGGTATCTTGGTAGGTATTACCCGCCATTTTCTATGGCAAATTTTACAAGCTCATCAAATTCCTTGTGAAGAGGTGATTCTGAAGCCGGCAGATCTGTGGTCGGCAGAGGAAGCTTTCTTAAGTTCATCGGTGCGATTGCTCATGCCTGTCAACCAAATTAATGACTATCGCCTACCTCAATGCCCAGGAAAAATCACCCAATTTCTCTGGCAAGAATTGCTGACCTTGATGGCCCCTCACCCAGAATCCTGAGCACTGAGAGAGTTTACGGCCTTCTCTTATTTTCTTAGTTGCTTGCTGACCAGCAGGGTCAAAGCTGCAACTGTGCCACCCATACCCAGGACAGCACCGAGCAGCAGTCCAGGGTTATGCCCAATACCAGCGACTGATTGAGTAGGCTGGTTAGTAACTGGCTTGGGAATTGGCTTGGAAGCTGGGGAGCTTGGGGATGAACTATCCCCAAGGACTGTGACTAGAAAACTAAAGTTAAAAGGTTTGAATTTGGCCTGGGCTTGGGGGTGACCTTGCAATTCGAGACGGTAGAGGCCGGAGGTCGGAAATGTCACAGTTGCACCGGGAATGTTCTGGTATTGCTGGGCTGAGATGGCCTGGAGAGGAACTTGCAGCAGAGAGTCTTGGGATTTAAGGGATGACTCGGAATAGATCCGCAGTTGACAGTCACATTGACTGAGGGGAATAACTCTGCCGCCCTTTTCGGTGAGGGCAAACCAAACCTGAGCCGCTTCCCGAGCCCGAGGGGTATGGTCAGGCTCTAGGTGAAAGGTGACGCCAATAGACTCAGTGGTCTTTAAGGTATGGGCCTCGATCTTAGAGGCTGAGACGATCAGCGCCAGCGCTGTAATGAGGAGCTGAGGAGGGGGTAAGGGGTGAGGCATAGTATTTACCAAGACAGAGGAAGGTCCAAAACCACCGACAGCGCACTAACAAAATTGCAACAATGAGGCTTGCGATCGCCCCCGTTCGCAGTTGATCTGCCCCAGTCCAAGCCCAACCCCCTAAATAATGAGAGCCAATCAAAATGCTATGTATCCCTGCCAACATTAGGGCTGGTACCGCCAATAAATGTAACCGCCGCCACCCCCTTGCCAACCGTTTGATCATCCCATCGTGGCTGGTCAAAGCTAAGGGTACCAGCAGCAGCAGGGCAATCATTCCAGCCCATAGACCCCATTGATGGGAGGGCAACATAAACGGAATACCGATCAAGGTCCAGGCAAAGGTATGCTCCAAAACAAACAAAACATGGACGAGGGAGAGAACAAAGGCGGCCAATCCTAAGCAGCGTCGATAGCATAAGGGAACAGCCCAAAGATTGCTGATTGGACGGGCCAACAGAGCTAACATCAGACAGAGCAAGGCTGCATGGCTACTGTAATCAGCCATCGCTCCTGTACGGAATACCGTCAATAGGCCAATACTGAGCATCAGCCAGCCTCCCAGACGAAAGAGCTGGCTGCGTCGATCGGCACTGATTAAGGCAGTAGACATACCAATTCCTAACAAGAGAGGGAAGGTTCCCCAGCCAAAACAAAGCATTGTGGCACTACCTAGCCAAAGATCTCCCGTTGCCGCTGCTTTAATCTGAGCTGCATATAAAAAACCACAGGGGACCAGTCCCCAGAGCATCCCCAAAGCCGCAGGAGTCCACCAATGAGGATTTCTACCTAAGCGGCCCATCGCCCTCTGAAGATAATCATGCAATCCCCCTACGCGGAAAATTTGCCAGACAGGCAACTGAGGTAACCAACGGGGCTGCAGTTGAAGGATCCCCAGCCAAATGAGTAAGATTCCCATCACCAAGGTAATCATGCTTCGCAGGCCACTACCCAAACCGGCAAGCTGCCCACCGGCCCCCAGAACGGAACTAAGGGCACCGATGACTGCCCCCATCGCTCCATAACTGATGATTCGTCCGAGGTTGAGGAGACTATGAAAATATAATCGTTGCCAGGGCTTGGACTCAATCTGGGACTGCATGAGGGCAAAGCTGACAGCCAAGGGCCCACACATCCCCACACAATGGCTAAAGCTGCCCACAAACCCCAAAACCATAACTAACAGAAAATCTACCATTTGATCCGCTTGCGTCGGTTCAGCCAGTCTAGTTCTAGATTAGACTGATCTAGATTAGACTGGGCAAAGAATTAAGTTATGGCAGAAACGACTGAATTGCCCCACTGGGTCTTGATCGAATGGGCCAGCCTCTTGCAAAGGAAATACTGATATGAATTGGTGGCGACAACTGCGCAACAACAGCTTAGCTCGCCTCGGAGCAAGCATCCTGATGGTGCTCTATCTGTTGGTAATTGGGGCAGATTTTGTTGCGCCCTACGCTCCTTGCGATAACGACACCACCCTGCGTCGGGTCTGCCAGCCTCAAGTGGATGGTGCCCTACTACCGCCTACCCGCATCTATTGGCAAAACCAAGCCGGGGAGTGGCTTGGCCCCCATGTCTATCCCACCACTTACCAACCCATTAACTGGCAAAACAAAAACTCAGAAAGCTGGCAAACAGGTCT
>JAAUUW010000088.1 GCA_012030735.1 Acaryochloridaceae cyanobacterium SU_2_1 | reverse complement strand
TTAGCTATGCAGTCTTCAGGGTTCTGAAGAAAGTTTGGAATTCAAAGTTAGTAGTTCGGAGTTTTCTTCCAGAACTTATACTAGATTTTAAAGTTAGAAAGTTGACTTAAAGTCTTAGCTTCGAATTCAAAACTATGAATCCTATAGTCTTCCTGGTGCTTATTGCGCAATGGAACCACTCCGATCCATCCCGAACTCGGTTGTGAAACGATGCAGCGGTGAAAATACTTGGGGGGTAGCCTCCTGGGAAGATAACTCGGTGCCAGGTTAATATTTACGAAAAATCTTCTCTCTGCGATTGTGGAGGGGAGTTTTTTTGTATTAAAGTAACTTTTTGAATGTTTCTATGTAAGCGTAAATCTATCGTATTAGAGAGCTAGTTTTTAAGCTACTTTTTCTTCCACAGGCAGAACTAGATCAAGCCACCTATCACAGATCATACTGGCTTTAATTTGCAACACATTATGAGTCTTTTCTCTTGTCCATTGCATCTTCTGCATTTTTTTGTGTTGAGGATTAATGATGGTCTCAATATGAAGTTTAACCCCTTGGCTGGTATAAACTAACCCTGCTTTATCTTGCTGTTCATAGTTGACCAGATACTCACTGTTATCTTTCAGTTAGTCATGCAAGTCTTTGAGCTTGGATTGCTTCTTCTCCTATGCACTATTGTCTTGAAGCAGGGCAATCATTTGAAGAGTATCATCTGGCTGACCATGCCATAAACATCACTTGACGCTATCGAGGAATTTTGTAAAGGGTTCATCACGCAACCCTAGATCTAGGATAGATGCGGGTTGCTGAATATCATAGATTTTGAGAAGGTCTCGATGAACAAAATTTTGACTAGTGACAGTGACTTTCTCTGCAATTACTCTAAATTCGTAACCCATCTATCACCGTTACTCTCTAACTTCTACAAGTATTAGAGTAATATGGAAACATATAATAGGTGATATTTACGCTTATAGTGGCGATCACGACGAACAAGCTAGCGATATTTGAGAAACAGAACTTACGGGTGTAATGTTCCTGCCAAGTGGGATAACTAATCGATGGTGCCGATCTCCGAGAGATTAACTGTGAGCATCAAAAGTTATCTGTGGCGGCTCATTTGAATCAGTAGGTCAGGACCAAGTACAAAGGAAATTGTAGGCTAGAGGCTTATTAAAGTCTAGGAGGCCGAAGATACACGCCTGTGGCATTGCGTCCTACACTGAACTATACCCCTTTCTTCGAATATCATGCAGTCTTCAACCATCCAGCGGACACCTCGAGGCGATTGGCGCTTGATTTTACGGGTGTTCCCCTATGCTCGTCGCTATCGACAAACCCTTGGGATAGTCTTTTGTCTCTTGTTGCCCTTGGCAGTGGCAGGAGCGATTCAACCCATTTTAGTGGGACAGGCAATCTCGAAACTTAAGAGTGAGCCTGTCTATGGGGTTTTGCAGGAGCTTACCTTACCCCAAACCCTGAATTTGTTAACGATTTTGTTGCTTTTTACTGTGGTCATTCGCTTTGGACTGCAAGCGATGCAGGGTTATTTGGTCCAGAAAGTGGGTCAACAAATCACGGCTGAGATTCGTAATGATCTGTTTGCTCATGTGTTGTCTCTGGCGGTGCGGTTTTTTGATCGCACGCCCGTGGGGCAGTTGATCACGCGCTTAACTAATGATGTGGAAGCCTTGGGGGATGTCTTCTCTACAGGTGCTGTTGGCATTGTTAGCGATCTATTTTCGATCATGGTGATTGTGATCTTTATGTTTTTCCAACAATGGCAATTGGCGCTGTTGCTGTTGTTGCTACTGCTGCCAGTCACGGGCTTGATTATTTTCTTTCAACACCGCTATCGCCGGGCTAACTATAAAGCCCGTGAGGAATTATCTGCCCTCAACTCTAATTTGCAAGAGAATATGATGGGCATTGGGGTTGTGCAATTGTTTCGGCGAGAGCGCTTTAATGCCCAACTGTTTGGGCAAATTAACCAGCGTTATGTAAAGCAACTGGATTACACCATTTTTTATGATGCAGCGGTGTCGGCAACTCTGGAATGGATTGCTTTTATTGCGATCTCAGCTGTGCTCTGTCTGGGCGGGGTGCAGATCCTCAATAATGTCCTTACCCTAGGAACGCTCTCTACCTTTATCCTCTATTCTCAGCGGTTATTCTTCCCTCTCCAACAGCTAGCCGAGAAATTTACTGCTATTCAAGCGGGGTTCACAGCGGTGGAACGCATCAATGACCTCATGAACCAGCCCGTGGAAATTCGTGATCCGGAACAGCCCCAATTCTTGCCGGTCGCAACAGCAGAGCGGGCCTTAGGAGAGGTTCGGTTTGCCAACGTTTCCTTTGCCTATAAACCGGGAGACCCAGTGCTGCATGATCTCGACTTCTGTATTCAGCCCGGAGAGAAGGTCGCGATTGTCGGGCCAACGGGTGCGGGGAAAAGCTCTATCATTCGGCTGCTCTGTCGGTTATATGAAGCCTCACAGGGACAAATTCTTGTGGATGGGGTTGATGTGCGAGACTTACCCCAAGCCGAGCTGCGCCGTTATATTGGCGTCATTCTTCAGGATGGCTTTTTATTCGCTGGAGATGTCAAAAGTAATATTGCCTTGGGAGAAGGATATGATTTGGCAGCGGTGGAAGCTGCAGCAGCCCAAATGAATGTGGCTGACTTTATCGAAGCCTTGCCCGATGGCTATAACACTATTTTGCGAGAGCGGGGCACCAACCTCTCTGGCGGCCAAAAACAGCTACTGGCCTTCGCCCGCGCTGCGATTCGTAGTCCCCGTATATTAGTCTTAGACGAAGCCACTGCAAGTCTGGATGTGGGCACAGAAACAGTAATCCAAGAAGCCCTAGAGCGTCTGTTAGTGGGGCGAACAGCGATTATTATTGCCCATCGCCTCTCCACCATTCGTAATGTCGATCGGATTTTGGTGCTCAGTCGAGGGCACTTGATTGAATCGGGTAGTCATGAGCAACTATTGGCTATGGATGGGGTCTATGCCAGTTTATATCGGCTGCAATTGCTGAATCAGCAGGTATAGCTGCCTAAGACTGATTCTACGACTGCATCGGTAATGTCCGGTGTGGCAGCGGACAGTAACACCGAAGGGAACACTGCATACCCCCAAGTTGGATGCTCCACAATCCGGCATCCACCGGTTTGTTGGAGGTGATACCCCAGACTCGCTTCGATCACAGCCACATCGTCTAGACGCAGATCACCGGGCTGAGAGAGGAGTGGATATCCGGTGCGTGGATCAAAAATCTCGGCCCGGTAGTTCATCCTTTGCAGATCTAGAACAATCTTGCGGGCCAACTGGACAAATTGATTGCGGAGCTGTTGTTTATGGAATTCTGTTTCTGGAGTTTTCTCGGAGAGCTGGACAGGGGATTGTTGTAGAACAATCAAGACGGACAAAACAGGCACCACCCACTCTGGCAGTAGCTGACAAACATGGTTGCTAATGAAGGTGTTGGGGATGTGAACAGAATAATGGATGCCCATGATGCATCGATAGGGTGCCTCTTTTTTCTCAGCATACGCCTTAAGTTGCCCTATGCATGTCTTCTGTCTAGCTGGCTGGAGAATTAGGGCTAGGGATGTGTGGGAGGGCTGTTTGGTAAAAGACTGGGTAGTTCTAGCTGATCAGCATGGCCCCAAAAGGCTTCTAGATCGTAGAACTCCCGTTGTTCGGGCATGAATACATGGGCGATCACATCCCCATAGTCCAGCAAGATCCAGCTCCCTTCAGCTTTGCCCTCTTGGCGTCGAGGTAGGCGATCGCAATCATGTTGGGCAACCTCAAGCATTGACTCTGCGATCGCCCGGGTTTGGGTGCGCGAAAAGCCAGAAACAATTACAAAATAATCGGCCAAATAGGACATCTCAGCGACATCCAAAACCACTAGTTCCCCTCCCTTGCGATCCGCCGCCGCTTGGGCTAGGCACAGGGCGAGCTGAAGGCTTGGCTCTTGCAGTGCTGAATTTCTGTGGTGGCTGTTGTTTTGTTGGGTGTCGGAGGACATCAATAGCATGGGCGATATTAAAAGGAACAGAGGATACTCTATCTACACCATAGCCTAGACCCCTATTCTTAATAGTCGAGATCACAGAACTTAATTGGGCAATGGTCACATAGATAAGGTAGCAGACTGCTTGACTTGCCAAGCCCAATTGCGGGTCAGCACCATCTGAGGATGGATCAACCGGTGGGTTTTGATCAAATGCTTCAGGGTCAGGTCACAGACACAGGCCACCGCATCGATCAGGTTTGTTTGAGCCAGGTGACGTGCCTCTTCAAGTTGAGGTCGATCACCCCGTCCAGGCTCTAAACTGTCAGCCAGAAAGACCACAGAACTTAGGCTACTCATCTGGGGTTTACCCAAGGTATGGTGGCGGATGGCATCTAAAATGGCCTGATCTTGAACGGCAAATTCTTGCTGCGCTACCACTGCACTCACAGGGGCATGCAACAGATGAGGATTGGCTAACTCCACTGGATCCAGCGTCCAGCCTTGATCGGTGGCAATCTGCAATAACCGCTCTGGGCCAAAATACTTGGCTAAATCATGCATTAACCCTGCTTGTGCCGCTTGATCCACTGCTAGATCATGATGCTCAGCCAGTTGACAGGCCATCTCCTCCACGCGAAGAATATGGTGCAGCCGTGCCGGGGGCACCTGCTCCACTAGCCAAGCCAGGACCGCTTCTCGATCCCAGGGTTGCAGCTCTGATGGTTGCTTGAGGAAGGGCTGGATCGTCATACCTAAGAGTACTTCCATGGGGATTGAGGGCGAATTGAAGGGCTAACCGCCCAGGAACTTGACTCGATAGCCTAGTTTCTGGAGGACTTCTGCTAGCTTTTGGCGATGATCGCCTTGAATCTCAATGGTACCTTCCTTCAGGGTGCCGCCCGTTCCACATTGAGCCTTCAGGGTTTTAGTTAAGTCTGTTAGGGTGGCAGGTTTGGTTTGAAAGCCACTCACAACTGTGACCGTTTTGCCCTTACGCCCCTTGCGTGAGACTTGGATTTTTAAGGATTGTTGGGCGGGGGGCAAATCGGGTCGATCCGTGGACTGATCTGTAGATTGAAAAGAGGAGGGCGAACCAAACTCATTATAAACGCGGCGATCAGAAGAGGGTGGTTTTGGCTGAGTCATCACGGTGCTGTTTCTATCCACTACAAAGGTCAGTCATGACCTGCTTGAGAATTTGCAAGGCTTGATTCACCTCTACATCGCTAACAATCAAAGGCGGCACAAAGCGAATCACCTTGGGTCCAGCGGGTACCAAGAGTAGCCCTTTGGTCAGGGCTGCCTTAATCACATCCATGGCGGTGAGAGCAACCTCCTCCTTGAGAACCATGCCATTGATTAGCCCCCAACCCCGCACCTCAGCAACATGATGAGAGAAACGAGTGGCGATTGCTGCCAATCCTTCCCGCAACTGGATGCCTCGAGCCTCAGCATTTTCTAAGAGGTTTTCTGTCTTTAGGGTCTTGAGCACTGCTAGGGCAGCAGTACAGGCAAAGGGGTTGCCGCCAAAGGTACTGGCATGATCTCCAGGTTCGAAGACGCTGCAAAATTCTTGACTCAAGACCGCCCCTATGGGAATTCCCCCGGCCAAGCCCTTGGCTAGGGTGAAGATATCGGGTTCAATACCTAGATGTTCATGGCCCCATAATTTGCCTGTCCGGCCCACTCCCACTTGGACTTCATCTAAAATCAGTAAGATGCCCGTTTCGTTACAAATCTGACGAACGCTGTGAAAATAGTCCAGATCTCCGGGTCGAACGCCGCCCTCGCCTTGGAGCGGTTCTAATAGGATTGCTGCAACTTGGCGTTGGTCTTGATCGAGGGTTGCGATCGCCTTTTCCAAGGCGGCCAAGTCATTAAGGGCAGATAAGCGAACCCTGGGACCAGAGGGTCAAAATGCTTTTGATATTTGGGCTGTCCCGTGGCTGTCACCGTTGCCAGCGTACGTCCATGAAAACTTGCTTGGGCGGTGAGAATGATCGGCCGGTCAATTTGCAAGAGAGTATGGGCATACTTACGGGCCAACTTGATCGCCCCCTCATTGGCCTCTGCCCCAGAATTGCAAAAAAAGCACGATCTGCCTTGGAGGATTGGGTCAGAACCTGGGCTAATTCTCCCTGCTGGGGAATATAGTACAAGTTTGAGACATGATGAAGGGTTTGAATTTGGGCCGTCACCGCCGCTACCAAGGCTGGATGGGCATGTCCTAGGGTGCAGGTAGCAATCCCTGCCACAAAATCTAGATACTCACGTCCGTCTGTATCCCAAACCCGACAGCCTTGACCCCGCTGGAGGGCAATGGGAAAGCGACCATAGGTAGGCATCACAGCCTGATTAAACCGATCAGCGCTAAAGGCTTGGGGATCTGTGGAAGGGGGAAAGACCCCTGTCAAAGGTTGCGAGGCAAGGTTAGTCGGACTCACGGATATTCCTTCTCCAGCAGAACGAAGAGGTTGATTTACATTGTAGTGGTAGATTTTTCTAAATTGCGATCTAAGCCTTGCTTTACCCAACTGGCGCAATGCAGCTCACTGGTAAAAATTTTGGGGGCCGCAATATTGTTCAGTCGGGTGGGCGGATAATGGTCGTAAAAATATTTCCCTCCCACCTCAGAGATAATAATCAAATTTTGTTGATAGAGATAGCGTCGTTTAAAACAATCTGGCCTGGGTATGGGCAAAATTTGCTGATCCAAATGCTCCTTGGCAATCGCCACAATTCCATCTATATGGCTCGAATGTAAGCCAGAGGGATTATTCGCCCGATGATAGCAACCCCGATGCCCTAGCTCGGAAAGCAATCGGTAAGCGTAGATCGGAACCTTTCCTATCTCATGGAGTAGATAGGGTATGATTAAATAGCCCCGATGGATAACGGACCGTTCATATAATAGGCGACGTGAGGAAGAAGTCATGAGGAGTTATTGATTGAGAGCCTTAAGGAAAATTTGCATTTTTTCTAACAAACTCGGTTTGTAAGCTTGTTCGTTGGCGATTGTGGGTGCTAGGATTTCCCCCAAGCGTTCTCCGGAAGGTTTTTGCGCTTCAGTGGCCAGTAACTGATAATCGTCGCTCACCCCAGCCTCTGTTGTGGCTGCCCACCAGATCTGCCAGGGGTCGGGATAGGCTCGCAGTACCGCTCCTTGTTCGAGGGGTAAAAAGGTATAACAGGGTTCGATCTTACTTAAAAACCGCTCCCGAACTTGGCGACCTGCCATGCCAATGCCAATAATGGAAACATCTTCGAGTTTGGGATTAAATAAAATGCAGAGGCGATCTCCCGCCAGTGTACAGATTTGCTCAACCCTGCCCACTTCCACAGGGGTGGGCGCAATAAAAACAAAGGCTTGATCTTGGGGTTGCACGGGATCTATTAATTCTTCGATACCCCGCAGTTCATAGGAAATATCTGGCCATTCTCGATGAGCTAAGGCCGCAGCCCCTGTATCGGAGAAGAAAATTTTAACATGGGCACCCAAGTTAGGGAGCTGGGTCAGATATTGATGGGCGACGGGTAGAGGTTTCAGCTCAGGAATTGCCAGTTCCACTTGCAAAAGAGTTTGCTGATCTGCGATCGCAGCCTTTGTCGCCTCCACCGCTTGGCTGACTGTTGCTTCTATGGAATCGGGAAATGCCATCGCCTATCTCCAGAGCGCCGAGAGGGATAGTCTGGAGCAGCAAAGAACCCGCCTCAGATCAATCACCATGAATCTTGTCCCTCATTCTGACTTAAAAAGCAACCCAATCCAACCCTAATTTTTATCGACCAAGCTGGAGGCTCAACCTCGCCTTCGCTAACCTTGCCCCTCAAAACAGGGTGAGAACCCCACTCATTCTGTTGAGGCAGGCAGAGGCTGATCGCCTGGATTAGCCTCTGGCAAGCAAAGCACAAAGGTACTCCCAGGGGTGACAGAAGCGGCATCACCGCCATGATCTAACCTGGGGCTAAAGGCTTGAATATAACCCTCCATGCGTTCTGCTAAGGCTAGGGCGATGGCTAGCCCTAACCCTGTACCAGGAATCTCTGTCTGGGCTTGAACTCCTCGATAATGGCGCTCGAAAATTCGAGTTAAATCTGCCCCAGGAATACCAGGGCCACTGTCACTAATCCAGAGTAACTGCTCAGCCCTCCTTATCCCAGGAGAATCTTGACGAAACAGTTGAAGATGAATATTGCCAGCTTGAGCGGTGTATTTGAGCGCATTATCAATTAAATTGCTACAAATTTCGCCTAGGGCTACCGCATCGGCTAACACAGGAGGTAGATCCTCGGCGATATCTAGGTCTAGGGTAATCTGTTGCTGATCAAGGCGGCCAACAATCGACTGGAGGAGGGTTTGAAGAATATCGGCCAGCCAGCAGGGTTGCAGATGTAGTTCTTGGTCTCCCAGGGGGAAGGGCGGTGGAATCGATGGCCGGGGGTAGGGCTGGGGGCAAGGTTTTGAGGGCCCAGGGGGCTGTTTCTTGTGCTTCTAAGGCAGCCTCGCCAAGGTCAATTGCCCCGTCAAACTGCCGAAGCATTGATTCTAGGCGATCGCTCTGCTCAATAATACTATGGGCGATTTTAAACTGGGGATCATGCTCATCCACGCGTCTCAGTAATAATTTGCCGAGGGTCTTGAGGGCAGTGAGGGGGTTGCGAAATTGATGCAGTAAGTTGGCTAGGGTTTGTTGTTGGGTAGACTGGAGGGCCTGTTGCTGATATTGAGCGCTGGCTAACCATTGCGATCGCTGATCCAGGATGCAGGCAATGGCTAAGCTTTCCGCAATTTGGCGCAGCTTCACTTCCTCCGAATGACTCCAAGCTTCTTGATCTCGGGCAACCACTAATAGCCCTAAGACCCGCTCCTCCTGCATTAAGGGCAAGACTAAGCGCTGGGGTTGCCCAAAGGAGAGGGTGGTCAAGGATGATGCCTCCCCCTGTTGAGGGCTATCTGAGGTCTTGGCAACGTCCTGAGCAAAGCGAGAGGGCAGTAAGGGAAGATCGGTTAGGGCCAAGGACCATTCCGAGCTACTAGGTAGTAATCGCAAGGGGAAATCTGCCTGTTTCTCAGTTATTTCGGGATAGATCACAATCGGCACCAACTCCGTCTGATGCTGTGGCGATAAGTCCTTAGATAAATACACCGCTCCCATGCCCGCTTGGTAACTTTGAATTACCAACCCCAACTGAATACGACAAAGGTTTGTAAACTCTGGACTTGAGGGCAATAACATATGAAAAAAACTGGGCCAGGTTGAGAGGATTAAAGAGACAATAAATCAAAGGTTAAATCATTAGATCCCTAAGGACTCAGGCAATATTTTGCAAAACTGACGACTAAATTAAAGTGATCATTGATTGAGTAAAGAAGAATGTTTCAATAAATAAAATTGACTAGAGAAAATTTATAAATCGAAACAGGGAACCTCAGGATGTTACAGTAAATTTTGCTGGTCAATTGTCTTGCCTCAACTCCCTATCGATATTGTTTTCGGGTAGATATAGGATGCACTTTAATGATGCAAAATATCTGAGTTTGCCGCTGCTGAGAATAATGATTTGCCTGACAGGGATAAACTGCCTGTCCTGGCAAGCTTGGGCGCAAACGCCCCCGCCAGGGATCGCTCCCATCAATCCTATTGATCCTATTGTGCCATCTCAGCCCCTTCCCCAGATCCCCCAACCCCTGCCGCCACCAGAGGAGTTGTTGCAAGCCCCACCCGCCCCTAACCTTCAACCCCCAGGGCCAGATTCTCCGGCAACGATTGCGGTTGAGAGATACAACATTATTGGCAGCACTGTGTTTAGCCCAGATGAACTGGCAGAGGAGGTCAAACGATTCACCGGCCCTTCTGTCACCTTTGCCCAATTACTAGAAGCCCGGTCGGCCATTACCCAGAAATATATTGAGGCGGGCTATGTTACCTCAGGTGCCTATCTGGCTGAGCAGGTAGTAGATCAGGCCGTTGTTACCCTAAGGTTGTTGAAGGTCAGGTCCAAGAGATTGAAATTGTTGGTAATCGACGACTGCGGCCAGGCTATCTGCGCGATCGCATCAAATTACGCCCTTGGCCCCCCCTCAACACCCATCGCTTGCTTGATGCAATGCGTTTATTGCAACTGGACCCCCTGATTGCCAGCATCTCTGCCGAATTAAGCGCTGGCCTCCAACCGGGTAAGAGCCTCCTACGCATCAAGGTAAAAGAATCCCCTAGCTTTGATGTGCAATTGGCCTTCGACAATAGTCGATCTCAAGGAATTGGCAGTTTCCAGCGCCAAATTGCAATCAGTGAGGCCAATGTTCTGGGGTTTGGAGATAGCGCCCAATTAATCTATGCCAATACTGATGGTAGCAACCAGATTGATTTTAGCTACAACTTTCCTGTCAACGCTCGCAACGGAACAGTGAGCACTCACTTCAGTCAAGTTTGGAGCCGAGTCATCCAACCACCCTTCGATAGAATAAATATAGAAGGCACTGCTCGTACCTACAGCCTGGGCTTTCGCCAACCTATTCTGCAAACCCCTCGCCAAGAACTGGCCCTAGGGGTTACCCTCGGCCGCCAAGAAAGCGAAACCTTCCTAGGTGGTACCCCAGAGGTTCCCAAGGTGCGCTTTCGCTCTCCCCCGGTGCCGATGCCCAAGGTCGCACACAAATTACTCAATTACAGTTTTTCCAAGAGTTCCAACACCGAGAACCCAGCTCTATTTTCTCGGCCCGCTCTGAATTTGGCATCGGGTTAGATGCCTTTGCCACGATCAACAATAGCCCTCCTGATGGGCGGTTTTTTCTATGGCGAGGCCAACTGCAATGGGCGAAGGCAATAAAAACAGATACCCTATTGCTGTTGCGATCGACTTTGCAACTTTCGGATCGCCCCTTAGCAGGCCTCCAACAAGCGGGTCTTGGTGGCCCCAGCAATGTTCGAGGATATCCTGCCAACCTATTGCTGGTGGACAATAGCTTATTCGCTTCGGGCGAGGTTCGTCTTCCCATTGCCCGTTTCGGCCAAGATGAGGGTCTATTACAGATTGCCCCTTTCTTTGATATTGGCCATGGCTGGCAACAAGGCAACCCCGTTCCTCAGCAGGCCCAGACATTAGCAGCAGTGGGCTTAGGTCTGCGCTGGCAATGGTCAGATCTGATCTCAGCTCGGTTAGATTGGGGCATTCCGCTTCTAGATGCTGGGCCACAACTTAGCGGCTTGGCCGATAGTCAATTATTCTTCTCAATCGTCATTAACCCCTTGTAAGATGCAGCCAGAGGCAATGCCCTAGATTCTACATTCCCATAATGGAATAGCCAGAATCTACATAGAGAATCTGACCGGTAATCCCCGCGGCTAAATCGCTCGATAAAAATGCAGCGGCGTTGCCTACTTCAGTTTGGGTGACGGTACGTTTGAGGGGAGAAATTTCTTCCACATGGTGAATCATATCCAAAATGCCACCCACTGCCGATGAGGCTAAGGTGCGAATAGGGCCTGCAGAAATAGCATTCACCCGTACATTTTGAGGCCCTAGCTCTGCTGCTAGATAGCGAACATTCATTTCTAGAGCAGCCTTGGCAACCCCCATGACGTTGTAATTAGGAATCACCCGCGCCCCCCCCAAATAGCTAAGGGTGACAATGCTGCCACCCTCAGTCATTAGGGGCTTAGCCGCAGCACTCAATTGCACCAGAGAATAAGCACTAACATCAAGGGCCAAATTAAAGCCCTCTTGACTCACTTGGCTAAAAGCACCGCCTAAGTCCTCTTTGTTAGCAAAAGCTAGACAATGAATCAGAATATCTAGGCGGCCCCACTCTTGCTGAAGGGCAGCAAAGATTTCCTTGATTTGGTCTTGATTTTGAACATCGCAAGGTAAAAACAAGCTGGGATGAAGCGGCTCGACCAGTTCTTTGACCTTAGCTTCATAACGTCCCCGATCATCGGGCAGGAAGGTCACACCAAGATTAGCCCCTGCCTTATGTAATTGTTGGGCAATTCCCCAGGCAATAGACCGATTATTCGCAATTCCAGTGACTAAGGCGTTTTTTCCAGTTAAGTCGAGCATGAGTGTCCGTGTAGTTGAATAGGATCAATAGGGTCAAAACCTTGGCATCAAGGACGCCAAAAGAAGGATGTAAGGGACCTTCCTTGATCTAGCTTAAAACGAGATGTGACGAAAATTGATGGTTGATTGGCAGGTGGAAATGCAACTCCAGATGCCCTCTGTTTGCAGCAGTTCAGCAAGGCGTTGAACCCAGTTTAATGGTTAGGGACATCAGCTAGGGGCAGTAAAAATGCAAAGTTGATTGTCGATATTGATAATCCACCATGATGGGGAGGGGGGATTGGGTGCGACTAGGTTTGCTTGAATCGTTTTGGAGTGGGGTTGAGATACCGATAACTCAGCTATCTGTTAATAGAGTTCAGATGCAGTTCCTAAGCCATGCTATAAAAGGAAATATATCGTATTAGAGAGCTAAGTTCTAAGCTGCTTTTTCTTCTTCGGGAAGAACCAAATCAATCCACCTATCACTCCAGTCATCACTGATCATGCTGGCTCTAGTACAGCTTGGCTTAAGTCCATCAACTATTTAAGCGGTTAAGGGCTTGCCCTTATAAGTCCATTGAAAAGGCTTTGCCATCGTACGGTTGAAGTATTCGATAAACCCCAGAATACGGGTTCTCA
>JAAUUW010000087.1 GCA_012030735.1 Acaryochloridaceae cyanobacterium SU_2_1 | reverse complement strand
AATCCTAGCTAGGGGGGTTGAGCAAGGCTAAACAGACGGTTGAACAAAGCGAAGACATCTGCTGGAGACTGACCGGTATTAGATTGATGGTGCTTCCAAAAATCTCTCCACCAGTTGGGGGGGTTCTTGTTTGGGACCTTGATGCTCCGTGGGTCGTCCCGTCTCGCCCTCCACCACTAAGCTGCCTACATAGTCGGCATCCTCATAAACCCGAGCAATTTGCTGATGAATGGCCTTCATGTCTTCCGCAGAGACAGCCCCATTACTGGTGGCCTTATAAAATTGCACCGTAGCCCGGATTGGAAACCGAGGATCTCGTTCAATCGCTAGGTTATCAATCTCAGTGAAGGGCCCTTCCACCTCCCCATGACTAATCACCGCAGCTTCCACATCACTTTTCGCGAAGCCAGCCGTCGTCGGTGCAGCAGGGGCAGCGGACTCGGCAGCAGGCGCTTGCGATCTGAAGTGCCGCTCTTTTTGTTTTAAGGGCACTTGGATTAGTAACACCATATTTAAACCCCTGCTTTCGATATCTGCAGAGGCAGTCGCTGGATCAGAGGGTCGATTGGGCTGTTGAGCTTTGAAGTCACTTGCTCGTTCGCCTGTTAAACTGGCCCGTTCGCCATTTTGATTAAAAAAGAGGCGCTGACCCCAGGTTGGCCCAGCAGCAAAGGCATCTCGTTGATTGTCAATCACCGTGACACTCGTGCCTTCTCGGGTCGCCAAAATTGTTAAGACAGCAGGGTCACCAGCATAGGATTGGTAGTTAAATAATACCGGGTTAAATTCTGCCGATTTACTGTGTGGAATCGGCAAAAAGCAAGCTTGAGCACTAACCAACACATGGGTATCCCGACTTGCTAGCAAGGATTTTTGGGTACCCTTCCAAGAATTAGGTCGATGCAGATACCGACGCAGATCTTGGAGCAGATCCTTGAGGGCTACCTGACGGAGGGCTGTCCCTTTTTCATTACCCACCTTCACGAACAGGCGATCAAGGGGAATATCTGCCGTTTGATCGGCAAAGTTGGGGTAGCGAATCACCGGCATCAAGTGTAGGCGATTGGCTTGAGTTCGGGGATCTTGATGCTGCACTTGGATGGTCATATCGCTGATATTAGGACCCACGGACGAATTTTTATACCGACCAGTGTCTTCCCAGGTGACGTTGAGAATATCTAAGCCCCATTGTTGGGCAAGACGCTGTGCCTGGGGGTTACTGACCATTTGAATGGTCTGCTCAATCACGCGCTGATAGCTCGAATTAGCCGGAGGACGAGGGGGCATGGGGGGTTGAGGTTCCATCACTTCTTGGGGTTTTGTGCTGTCCTGATTGGGGGCAATGGGCATAAAGGATTCTTCTGCAGCATTGAGAAAGGGCAAGGCAAAGCTCGCCATCGATCTTTGGATCAGGGTATTTTGGGCTAGAGCATTTTGAGCTAGGGTATTTGGGGCCAAAATTGCACCCAGGCTGAGCAGACTGATGGGGGGCAAGGCATAGAGAAGGAAATGGAAAGGTTTACGCATGGTACATATCTCTAACAGGGATGGCCTCAGAAACTTAATTGGGGCAAGATCAGTCCCTTCGAGGCTCTTTTGTTCTTCGACTCTAACCCGGCCAACCTAGATCTAAACGGAGGTTTCAGATTTGGTAACAACTTGGCTGGAACTGAGTTATGCAGAACCGAGCCAACACTGACGGGGGCACATGGTTCATGTTATAAAAACTGAGGCCCATAAGACTGAGAACGGTTAATCCTCTAGGCCCCCTAGACCCCCATGCTTGGTTACTCTATGACTCCCGACTCCCGGCCCACTCCTCTTTCTGGTCAACATGCTCAACTCCAAGCCAAAATGATGAATTTTGGCGGTTGGGATATGCCAGTGCAGTATCAAGGCATTACCGCTGAGCATCATAGTGTTCGGCAATCGGCGGGGATGTTTGATATCTCTCACATGGGTAAGTTCCTGCTTGCAGGCCCTGATTTACGGGCACAATTGCAGCTCCTTGTTCCCTCTGATCTGAGCCAACTTGTCCCGGGGCAAGCGAAGTATTCCGTCTTCCTCAATCCCCAAGCTGGCATTCTGGACGATCTGATTTTCTATTTCGATGGCTATGCAGACTCTGGAATTGAACAGGGGAAATTGATTGTCAATGCTGCCACAACCTCTAAGGATAAGGCTTGGTTACTAGAGCATCTGGATCCTGAGGATATTGGTTTTGAGGATGTTTCTACGGAGAAAGTTTTAATTGCAGTCCAAGGGCCAAGGGCGATCGCAACCCTGCAAACTCTTACCCCCACAGACTTAAAAGCCATTCGTCCCTATCGCCATCAAGGGGGCCTCCTCTTCGATCAAGCAGCCTGGTTCGCGCGCACCGGATATACCGGCGAAGATGGCTTTGAAGTCATGGTTGATCCCAAAATCGGTCAGCAACTCTGGCAAGCCTTACTCGATCAAGACGTTGTGCCTTGCGGATTAGGCGCCAGAGACACCCTGCGTTTAGAAGCAGGCATGGCCCTCTATGGCCAAGACATTACCGACAGCACAACTCCCTACGAAGCCGGACTTGGCTGGCTCGTCAACCTCGACAAAGGCAAATTTATTGGCTCTGAGGCATTGCAAGCCCAACAAGAGCAAGGGCCAGAACGACAACTGGTAGGTTTGCAAATGCAAGGTCGTCATATAGCCCGCCACGACTATCCTGTGCTAGCAGAGGGCCAGGAAATCGGCATAATTACCAGTGGAACCTTTTCACCAACCTTGGGTAAGGCCATCGCCCTCGCCTATGTACCTAGCCCTCTCGCCGAACTAGGACAAGAGCTAGCCGTATTGATCCGGGGCAAACCCAAGTTGCCTCGGTGGTCAAACCTCCCTTTTATCGTCGTGCCAAATCTTGAAAAATTAAGAGACAATAGGCATTGTTAGCCCCGATTTCTCTGACCGAAACAGTGCAGACCTAGGCATTACATACCCACTCAACTACAAACCCATTCAACCCACACTTCAATTCGACCTTAAGGACTGAGGCCCCCATCATGAGTTTTGATTACCCTGATGACTTGAAATACATGGATTCCCATGAGTATGTTCGCTTAGACGGTGATATTGCAACGGTGGGCATCAGCGCCTTTGCCATTGATCAACTCGGCGATATTGTCTTCATCGAATTACCTGAAATTGGTGATAGTCTCACTCAAGGTGAAGTGATGGGGAATATCGAGTCTGTAAAAGCTGTCGAAGACATCTATGCGCCCTTAACAGGGACTGTTCTTGAATGTAACGACACCATGGTCGATGCTCCCGAACAACTAGCCACCGATCCCTATGGTGAAGGGTGGTTATTAAAGATAAAAGTCGGTGAAACTACTGACTTAAGCCATGGCATTTCTGCGGCAGATTATCGTGCCCAAGTAGAGGGAACTTAATCCTCAGATGAGGAAATCCTCAATAATATTTACAATTCTTTATTTTAATCCTGTCGCTAAATCGCTAGACCCTTTAATTTTCCGTTCTTCTCTGTATCAAAACTATAAATAAAGTTGAATTCTAAAGAGTGCCAAGCTATACTCATTGGGCTTTTGTAACTTTAACTACACTACGGTAAAGATAGGGAGGTCTTGGGTTTGGCCAGAAGACGGAAACGTAAGAGTCGTCGTCGCCAAGAGGGACGTCGGATCTTGGAGAATGTTCCTCAGTTCAGCATCGAAAGCGGTGAGGATAAACCAGTAACAGCAGCCCGCAAGTTCATTCAAACCGAGGGAGTTATCCCGCCCGCCCTTCTCCTAGTCAAGCGCAACGAACATACAACTGATCGGTATTTTTGGGCCGAAAAAGGACTGTTTGGTGCTCAGTACGTAGAAGAAAATCATTTCCTATTTCCTAGCTTGCGGCTAGAAACAGAAGAGATGTCTCTTGCAAGGTGATTCTTCAAGCTCCTTTATAAAGGGTGAAAAGGGTTTTTCACCCTTTTTTTTGAGGGTTTGACAATTTATCGTTTGGCAATGAATCTCTGGTAAGAATTAGCCCTTAAGGATGACTTGCAGGCCAGCGGGGTCGGCTCGATTACCATATAATTCGACACCTCGGCCATTGGCGGCTAAATGTCGGACAATTTTGTAGATAGTTTCTATATCTTCTGCTGATCCTGCTTTGGCCGCGAGACTCTCTAGGGGTAGGGGGGTAAGGGTGCTTTTGAGAACCTGTATGACTCGGGTTTGGAGGGCTAGGGTTTCTGCTGCTGCTTTTTTGCCTGCTTCTACACCGGGTTGATGGTAGGCGTTGACGTTGATCAAGGTAGCGTATAATCCTACGGCCCGTTCATACAGAGCAATTAAGGCCCCAATCTGCTTGGCATTGACCTCCGGTAGAGTGACGGTAATTGAATCACGGCGTTTTTCGGATAAGGCTGAGCGGGTACCGAGTAAAAACCCACTCAGATAATCACCAGCGGTAATATTGGGCTCAATTTCTAAGCTCCCTCGATCTCGATCCTTTAAGACTTCAATAAAGGTCATAAAGAAATTGGGGATACCTTCTCGTAATTGCTGAACATAGGCATGTTGATCCGTTGACCCTTTGTTGCCATAGACGGCGATACCTTGATAGACCGTCTGGCCGCTGAGATCTTTTTCTTTTCCCAAGGATTCCATCACCAGTTGCTGCAGATACCGACTAAAGAGCATCAGGCTATCCTTATAGGGCAAGATGACCATGTCTTTTTTGCCTTGACCGCCACCGGCCCAATACCAGGCCAAGGCCAATAAGGCGGCAGGGTTCTGTTTGAGATCATGGATCCGAGTGGCCTGATCCATGGTTTTGGCTCCGGCTAGCATATCTGTGATGGCAATTCCCTCCAGGGCGGCGGGGAGAAGGCCGACGACGGAGAGTTCGGAGGTGCGTCCTCCGACCCAATCATGCATAGGAAAGAAGGCTAACCATGCTTCGGACTCTGCAATTTTTGCCAGTTTACTGCCATAGCCCGTAATGGCGATCGCATGTTTACCAAAGTCCCAACCTCGGTCGATAAAGCGTTGTTTGACTTCTACCATGCCATTACGGGTTTCTAGGGTATTGCCCGACTTAGAAATCGTAATCACCAAGGTGGAGACTAACCGATCTTGCAGAAGCTCTAGAATCCGATCAATGCCCGCTGGATCGGTATTGTCAATGAAGTGAATCTGGAGGCTAGGATGCAAGGCTCCTAGGGCCTGGGAGACAAATTGAGGTCCTAAGGCAGAGCCACCAATGCCAATGGCAATTACATCTGTAAATCGAGGGGCATGGGGGGGCTTGATCCGCCCAGCATGGATATCTGTGGTAAACGTGGCGATTTTGTTGAGGGTGCTGCTAATTTCTGCTTTGATTTCAGCATTTGGGGCTAAATCTTCATCTCGCAACCAATAGTGGCCCACCATCCGCTGTTCATCGGGGTTTGCGATCTCACCCGCCTCTAAGGCATCCATGGCGAGGAAAGCCTGCTCTAACCTTGGCCTGAGCTGTTCGACGAAGTGATCATCAAAACTCATGCGGCTGATATCAAGATATATCCCTAATTGTTCGTGATAATAAAGCCAGTCTTGATAACGTTGCCAAAGTGTCGCTGCATCCATACTGTGTTCCTGAGTAGGGTAACTAGATGATGATTAAACCATAGCGCGCCACTTCCCAGGGTAGCGAAATATTCTCAAGGTTTATGGATAAGGTGATGATCCTTTAGCCTGATAGAATTCTGAAGTCTCTGCTTCAGAACCCTTAACCTGCCTGTTCTCGGCTGAATTTTGTATGGAAATTGGTTATTTTGTCTCCTTGGCTTTGTTCACCACTATTTATGCACTCTTTAGCCTCGGATTGAGTTTGCAATGGGGGTACACTGGACTGATCAACTTTGGTCATATTGCCTTCATGACCATTGGGGCTTACACCACCATTGCTCTGACTTTGCCCGGCTTTCTCAAAGAAATGCCTCAGCGCTTAATCGAAGCCTATCCGGTGCTACAAGGTCAGGGCTGGCTGTTGCAGTTACAGACTATTTTGCCCGAGCAGCTTCCCCTGTTGGTGGCAGTGATGATCGGGGCAGGATTGGCAGCAGCCTTGGGTCTATTGATCGGCATCTCCACCTTGCGATTACGAGAAGATTATCTGGCAATTGTCACCATTGGGGTCTCAGAGGTAGTCCGGTTAGTGGCTCTGAACGAAGAATGGTTAACCCGAGGGCCAAGGGGTGTGTTTAACTACCCCTTGCCCTTGGCTAATTGGGCTCCCTCTCTGCCTGTCAAGCTCGCGATGATCTTGCTGCTCACCCTCATTTGCGGTTGGGTCATCTGGCAACTTTGGCAATGGCTAGGGGGCCAACCCCAAGGCCCACAACGCCACCAGCAGGGTTTGCTAAGGCTATTATTTGCTGGTTATGCTGTCTGTGTCGCAGGGGCAGCCCTCTGTTGGTGGTTTGCCTTTTCCCTCAGCTTAACAATTCAGTTGCCCTCCCTCCTGCAAGAACTTTTGCTGATGGTTTTGCGGTTGGCAATGGTCTTGCCGGCTGTGATCTGTGGGGTTGGCATTGTCTATGCTCGTCTGGAACAACCCTGGCATCAAGGGCGATCGCAACCCTGGGCTACTCATTTGAGTCTGCTCACCCTTACCCTGGGTATGGGCTTAATGGTGATGTTCTACGGGGCAGAAGTGATGGCCCTCTATACCTATTCCTATAAGGCCGGCTTGCTATGGTTGTTGCTGGTCACCCTGACTGTGATTTTATGGCAGATGGAAACTTGGGTCAGCTCTCCTTGGGGACGGGTGCTCACCTCGATTCGTGAAGATGAAGAAGTCGCAAAGGCCCTCGGTAAGGATGTGTTTTCCTATAAGTTGCAGTCTCTAATGTTGGGCGGGGCGATTGCTGGCATTGCCGGGGCATTTTATGCCTGGCAATTTGACCTTTATTAACCCCGATGGGTTTATTCCGCTGCTTACCTTTCAAGCCTGGATTATTGTGGTGGTGGGTGGATCGGGCAATAATGTCGGCACCCTCTTAGGAGCCGCGATTTTTTGGGCCTACAATGAGGTGACGCAACTGATATTGCCCAATATCATCCCTTTGGATGATGCCCGCTTAGGTGCCTTTCGGGTGATGGTGATTGGCCTCATGTTGATTATTGTGATGATGTGGCGGCCCCAAGGTATTTTGGGTAAAAAGGAGGAACTCACCCTTGGACGATAACTACCCGACTGCGGTGGAACCCATCGGTGGCGATCCTCAAGGTCAACCGGAGATGCCCCTATTAACGGCCCAAGGATTATCTAAAGCCTTTGGTGGTATC
This sequence comes from Acaryochloridaceae cyanobacterium SU_2_1, assembly GCA_012030735.1. GTDB lineage: Bacteria > Cyanobacteriota > Cyanobacteriia > Thermosynechococcales > Thermosynechococcaceae > Acaryochloris. Next base: position 5,422 of record JAAUUW010000087.1, on the reverse strand, counting down.
CAAGCGGTTCAAGATGCCCAGATCGATGTGTTTAAGGGGCAAATTGTGGGCCTGATTGGTCCTAATGGTGCAGGTAAAACCACTCTGTTTAATTTGCTCTGTAATTTCATTGCCTCTGATCGGGGTCGCATTATTTTTGATGGTGAACCGATACAGCATTTGCCCCCCCATCAAATTGCCCTGCAAGGGATGATTCGGACCTTTCAAGTGGCTCGGGTCTTGTCTCGCCTTTCGGTGCTAGACAATATGTTATTGGCGGCTCCCCATCAAACAGGGGAGAGATTGCAAAATCTTTGGTGGAGATCACATCTGATTCGCAAAGAAGAACGTCACCTCAAGGAAAAAGCTCAGGTCATCTTAGAGTCCGTCGGTCTTGCCCCTAAAATCAATGATTATGCCGGCGCCCTCTCCGGCGGACAGCGCAAGCTATTAGAAATGGCCCGCGCGCTCATGGCCGATCCTAAACTGATGCTCTTGGATGAACCCGCTGCTGGGGTGAATCCCACCTTGATCAACCAAATTTGTGAGTATATTCAGCAATGGAACCAAGGGGGCATTACCTTCTTGATTATTGAGCATAATATGGATGTAATTATGTCCCTATGCGATCGCGTTTGGGTTCTCGCCGAAGGACAAAACCTCGCCGTTGGTTCTCCAGCAGAAATTCAAGCCAATCCCAAGGTGTTAGAGGCTTATTTAGGCCAGTAACTTAAACCAGTTCCCTTTAGATCTAGACCAGTAAGCCAAGCATCCCTTATCTAAAGAAGACTGACATGTTAGAGAATGATCTACAGTAGCCTCAAAGGGTTTGCGGGAGGAAGTGTAAAGATGGTGATCAATTCTCAGCAGAGTTCTCAACAAATCCAACTCGAGTATCGTCAGTTGGATTCTATAGCCGATATCTGGCCGATTGCGGCCGCTCATTTTGGTGAGATTCTGGCACTGCACGATCCCCATGCTAAGCCGGAAGTCCAACTTACCTATACTGAACTCAATCGCCAGCTTCAAGCCTTTGCCGCTGGCTTACAGAGCTTGGGCGTGCAACCAGGGGAACGGGTGGCCCTGTTTGCAGATAATAGCGCTCGTTGGTTTATTGCCGATCAAGGTAGCAGTATGGCGGGTGCTGTGACAGTCCTGCGCAGTTCTCAAGCCAATCCTGAGGAACTGAGGTTTATTCTCGAAGACAGTGGTGCCACTGTTCTACTGGTTGAGGACCTGGCCTGCCTGAAACGATTAGAGCCGCTACTGGGTGCGATACCCCTTAAGTTGACAGTTTTGTTGTCTGACGAAGGTACCGAAAATAACCTGGTAGACAATAACAGTGACATTAGCCCCAGCCATCGCTTTAATTTCAACCAAGTCTTTGCCAAGGGAGCCGCTACCACCCTGCAAGCCATCCCGAAGGACCGGCATCAATTGGCCACTTTGATTTATACCTCTGGCACTGGCGGTCGGCCTAAGGGAGTCATGCTCAGTCATGGCAATTTATTGCACCAGATCAACGCCTTGCCGATGGTGGTGCAGCCCGAGGTTGGCGATCGCATCCTCAGCATCTTACCCACTTGGCATAGTTTTGGGCGGATGGTTGACTATTACTTCCTCTCCCAAGGCTGCACCCAAATTTACACCAGTATTCGCTATCTCAAGGCAGATCTGCAGACCTATAAACCTCACTTCATGGGTAGCGTCCCCCGGCTATGGGAATCGCTCTATGAGGGCATTCAAAAGCAATTTCGCAGTCAACCTGCCACTCGTCAAAAATTGATTCAGACTTTTTTAGCATCAGTCAACGATATACTTTGGTGCGGCGCACCTGCCAGGGTTTAAACGTCCAAAATCTGAATCCCTCCCTGATTCAAAGGGTTCTGGCCCAGTTGCAAGTTTTACTGCTTGCTCCCTTACATCGGTTAGGGGATGCGATTGTTTTTCATAAAGTGAGAGAGGCCCTGGGCGGTAGCTTTAAGTTGTCCTTTAGTGGCGGTGGTTCTCTGGCCATGCATCTAGAGGATTTCTTCGAGATTGTGGGTATTGAACTAATCGTGGGCTATGGCCTCACAGAGACCTCGCCGGTGCTGACGGCCCGCCGCCTCAACCATAATCTGCGTCGTTCAGCGGGTAAACCCATTCCTGAGACGCTGCTCAAAATTGTGGATCCACAAACTCGGCAAACCTTGCCGGCAGGCAGTCAAGGGTTAGTGATTGCCCAGGGCCCGCAAACGATGTTGGGCTATTACCAAGCTCCAGAGGCCACGGCCAAGGTGATTGACCCGGCGGGTTGGTTTGACACCGGTGACCTGGGCTGGCTCACCTCTAGCCAGGATTTGATTCTCACCGGTCGGGCTAAGGATACGATTGTGCTGTCCAACGGCGAGAATATCGAACCCCAGCCCCTCGAAGATGCTTGTATTCGCAGTCCATTTATCGATCAAATTGTAGTGCTGGGCCAAGATCAGCGATCGCTAGGGGCATTGATTGTGCCTAATTTAGAGGCCCTTCAGCAATGGGCCGCCACCCAAAATGCCGCGCTGCAATTCCCTACCCCACCCTCCATCGATCCCTTGCCGAAGCCTAGCCCGGGCGTAACTGCCTGGACTCTTGAGGCTCAACCGATCCAAGATCTGTTCCGCAAGGAATTGGCGCGAGAGGTGCAAAGTCGCGTTGGTTATCGCCCCGATGATCGGATTGGCAGCTTTGGTTTTGCTCTGGAGCCTTTTTCTCTAGAAAATGGGATGCTCACCCAAACCCTCAAGATCAAGCGGTCTGTGGTCATGGATCACTACCACAGCGAAATTGCCAACTTGTTTCGCTAATTGCTAGCCATGGCCCCACCCATTCCCAACAGTGCCGAAACTTTGCTGCACACCGGACAGCAGCAACTGAAATGGGGATTCTATCCTCAGGCACTTGCCTCTTTTATACCCGACTACAATGAGCAATTGGCAAGGACTTGAGCCTCACCACTACTGCTAGACTACTGCCAGCAGTCTAAAGTATATTCCTGCCTTGTGACTCCCTCCTCCTCAACCCCTGCCTCTAATTTTTGGCAACTACATCCCCAGGTGCAGCAGTGGATCTGGGCACAGCAATGGCCTGCCTTGCGAGAAATTCAAGAGCTAGCTATTCCGCCCATCCTCGCTGGCGATCGCGATGTGATTGTCACCGCTGCAACAGCCCAGGGCAAAACAGAAGCTGCCTTTTTACCCATTTGCTCCCGACTGGTCGATCAACCCCATACTGGAGCCAACACTGGGGTGCAAGTCATTGGCATTGGTCCCTTGAAGGCGCTCATTAATGACCAAAATCGTCGATTATCGGCTCTCGGAGATAGTTTAGGGATTACCGTCTGTCCCTGGCATGGCGATATTGACTCTGGCCGCAAGAAGCGATTCTTGCAGCAGCCTAGTGGGGTACTGCTGATTACGCCAGAGTCTTTAGAGGCATTGTTTGTCCTGCGTGGTTCCCAGCTTCCTCAGCTCTTCGCGTCGCTGGCCTATATTGTCATTGATGAAATGCATTCCTTTATTGGCTTAGAGAGAGGGCGACAGCTACAGTCCTTGATGCATCGGGTCGATGGGCTAGTGGAACGCAGAATTCCACGGATCGGCCTCAGTGCCACCCTGGGTGATATGTCTCTGGCTGCAGATTTTTTGCGACCCGGTGCAGGTGAGGCTGTTCAATTGGTGCAATCCTTTGCCAAGGGTGATCCGTTGAAGTTGCAACTGCGGGGTTATCGCCAAGCTGCTGAGGATTCGGACAGCATCGATCAAGAGGCCGGGCCGGGGCCAGAGGCGATCGCAATTGCTGATCATCTCTTTGCCCAGTTGCGGGGCGATAAAAACCTGGTATTTATCAACAGTCGGCAACAGGTAGAGCAATATGCTGACATACTGCGCCAACTGGCGACAGACCATGGCGTTCCTAACGAATTTTTACCCCATCATGGCAGCCTTTCTAAGGGGTTACGGGCCGAGGCCGAAACAGCTCTCAAGGGTGATGCGCCGATCACAGTCATTTGTACAATGACCCTCGAAATGGGAATTGACGTAGGCGCTGTGCAGTCTATTGCCCAAATTGGCTCGCCTAGCTCCGTCGCGAGTACCCGCCAACGCTTAGGTCGCTCAGGCCGAAGACCTGGTGAGCCAGCGGTACTACGAGTGTATGTGACTGTACCAGCCATGACACCCTTTACCTCGCCCGTGGACGCCCTCTATCCCGACTTAGTCCAGGGGATGGCTATTCTCAATTTGCTCTTAGAGGGCTGGTATGAGCCGCCAATTGTCGGGCAGTTACATCTGTCCACCTTGATTCATCAATTGCTCTCTCAAATTGCCCAACAAGGGGGCATGCGAGCCGAGCAATCTTGGCGCCACTTCTGTGAACAAGGCCCCTTTGCTGAGGTGGATCAAACCCTATTTGCTAAATTGTTGCGCTGCTTGGGCGATCGCGACTTGATCCAGCAGAGCCAAGATGGCCTCTTGTTGCTGGGGCTAACAGGGGAGCGATTAGTGAACCACTACAGCTTTTACACTGCCTTTTCTACCACCGAAGAATATCGCCTGACAACGGCGGGCCAGTCCCTAGGCACCCTACCCACAACGATGCCCATCCTGCCCGAGATGGGGTTGATTTTTGCGGGTCGCCGCTGGTTGGTGGAATCTGTGGATAGCGACCAGCAAGTGATCGAAGTCAGTCCAGCCCAGATGGATGGCCAAGCCCCAAGCTTTGGCGGCAGTAGCGCCTTCGTCCATGATCGGATCCGGCAAACCATGCTCGCCATCTACCGGGGGACAGATATCCCCGCTTATCTAGAGGCTAAGGCCCAGCAGCTTTTACAGGAAGCTCGAACCCATTTTGCTGACTGTGGGCTTGATCAGGGTTACCTCGTGCCAGAGGAAGAACAGGTCTTGTTGTTCCCCTGGCGGGGCAGTTTGGTGATGAATACCCTCTTGGTTTTACTGCTCGATAATGGTCTGAAGGCCAGCCTGGAAGGAGTTGCACTGAAGGTAAAAGGAGTTAGCCCTGAGGAATTACAAGCGGCTTTGCAAGCGCTGCTCCCTTTGGGTCCGGCTAATCCCCTACGCCTAGCGGGAACTGTCCGCAATAAACGGAGCGAGAAATATGATTGGGTGCTCAGTGAAGAGTTGCTCTGCCATAATTATGCGGCTCGCTTTTTTGATGCACAGGCGACTTGGCAAACCCTACTGGAGCTGCTAGGGAAAGACCCTAGGATCTAAAAAAATCAGAGATCTCTAGGCTCGAGATTGGCAGAGTCATTGGGGTTAGGCCTAGACTAAAAAGTACCTTCTGCTTCTTTTGGTTTTGAATCCTTGTTCTGCAAGCAATTCTTGCCCTTTCGTGAAGTCAAGCTATTTTGAGGGAGGTTGAACCATCATGATTGAACTGCGCAGGGGATAGCGATCGC
>JAAUUW010000086.1 GCA_012030735.1 Acaryochloridaceae cyanobacterium SU_2_1 | reverse complement strand
ACAGCCGCCCAATCCGTGGGTATGCCTAAGAACAGCTATTCTGTTATCCACCTTGATTTGGCTTGTTTTCAAAGCATTCACCAGTTTGTGAAAACCCTTCGAGACACAGGCCGATCCCTCGATGCCTTAGTCTGCAATGCAGCCATCTATATGCCTTTATTAAAAAAACCGCTGCGCACAGTTGAAGGCTATGAATTAAATGTCGGCACCAACCATCTCGGTCATTTTTTGTTGTGTAATCTACTGCTAGAAGATCTACAGCGATCCACCTTTGATCAAAGACGGTTGATTATTTTGGGAACTGTAACGGCCAATCCCAAAGAGCTAGGCGGGAAAATTCCGATTCCAGCCCCCCCAGATTTAGGTGACATGAGAGGGTTAGAAGCAGGCTTTCAAGCACCGATCACCATGATTAACGGCAAGAAATTTAAACCTGGTAAAGCTTATAAAGATAGCAAGCTCTGCAATATGTTAACCATGCGCGAGCTGCATCGCCGTTTTCATAATTCTACCGACATTACCTTTAGTGCCCTCTATCCTGGCTGTGTAGCCACAACGGGGTTGTTTCGCGATCACTTTCCCCTCTTTCGCTTTCTATTTCCCTTGTTTCAGCGGTTAATCACAGGCGGTTTTGTCACCGAAGAAACCGCAGGACTGCGGGTTGCTCAAGTGGTCTCTGATCCCCTATTTGGGAAATCAGGGGTCTATTGGAGTTGGGGAAATCGTCAGCAAGCAGCTCGTCAATCCTTTGAGCAAGAAATCTCAGACGAAGCCAGTGATATTGCTAAGGCAAAACGGCTCTGGGAATTAAGTGCTGGTCTGGTAGGACTCTCTACCGAAGATAGTTCCTTGTCCTCAATGAGTATCTCCTCTTAGAGAGTAGCTTTCATTACACTTCCGGCGAATTCTTCAGGGATATGCTAGCGATGCGAGACAGAGAATGTCACAATCCATAGCAATGAAAATTGACGCCCATGGGTTATGGTTAGCTGTTGGGTCATACGATCTACCTAGACTCTCTTCCCTTACTCCTAGCGCTTAAAAATTTCTGTTCGCTTATGCCCCGCCGTCAAGATCTGCACAAGATTCTCCTGATTGGTTCAGGCCCCATTGTGATTGGTCAGGCTTGCGAGTTTGACTACTCTGGAACCCAAGCCTGTAAAGCCCTCCGGGACGAGGGCTATCAAGTGGTGCTGATTAATTCCAACCCCGCGACAATCATGACCGATCCAGGTACGGCAGAGCGGATCTATATCGAGCCACTGACGCCAGCAATGGTGGAGAAGGTGATCGCTAAAGAGCGTCCCGATGCCCTGTTGCCAACGATGGGAGGCCAAACGGCGCTCAACTTAGCGGTGACCCTAGCCAAAACAGGGGTCTTAGAAAAATATCAGGTGGAGCTGATTGGGGCCAAATTACCAGCCATTGAGATGGCAGAGGATCGCAAACTCTTTAAGGAGGCCATGCAGCGGATTGGTGTGGGTGTTTGCCCGTCGGGATTGGCTGAAACCTTGGAGGAATCTCGGAAAATTGCCAAAGAAATTGGTAGTTATCCCTTAATTGTGCGGCCTGCTTTTACCTTGGGGGGCACCGGTGGTGGAATTGCCTATAACCAAGAAGAATTTGAAGAGATTGCCCAGAGTGGTCTAGATGCGAGTCCTGTTTCTCAGATCTTGATAGAGCAATCCTTAATTGGCTGGAAAGAATACGAGCTTGAGGTTATGCGTGATCTAGCGGATAACGTCGTGATTATTTGCTCCATTGAGAATCTGGATCCGATGGGAGTTCATACCGGAGATTCAATCACCGTTGCTCCAGCCCAAACCCTTACTGATAAAGAATATCAACGCTTACGAGATGCTTCGATCAAAATTATTCGAGAGATCGGTGTTGAAACGGGTGGGTCTAATATTCAATTTGCCATCAACCCCCAAACAGGTGATCTGGTGGTGATTGAGATGAACCCAAGGGTCTCTCGTTCCTCGGCTCTGGCCTCTAAGGCGACGGGTTTTCCGATTGCTAAGTTTGCCGCTAAGTTGGCAGTGGGCTATACCCTGGATGAAATTCCTAATGATATTACTCGCAAAACCCCAGCCAGCTTTGAGCCAAGCATTGACTATGTGGTCACCAAAATTCCTCGGTTCACCTTTGAGAAGTTTCCAGGATCGGAAACAACCCTCACCACGCAAATGAAGTCTGTCGGTGAAGCAATGGCCATTGGCCGTACTTTTCAAGAGTCCTTTCAAAAAAGCCCTCCGGTCCTTAGAAACAGGGCGCTGGGGTTGGGGCTGCGATGGTAAGGGGCTGGCTGGAGGTCATACCGATGAAGAGCTACCTAGCCTAGAGCAAATGCGGGCTGGTTTGCGTACGCCTAATCCAGATCGGATTTTTATGGTCCGTCATGCTCTGCAAACAGGTATGACTGTGGAGGAGGTTTATGAGATTACCGGGATTGATCCTTGGTTTCTCTGGCATTTGCAGGATTTACTGACCACCGAAGCCTATCTACGCCAAACCCCTCTCCATGACTTGACTGCCGACTTGCTGCGGCAGATTAAGCAACAGGGGTTCAGCGATCCGCAAATTGCCTTTGCTACCCATACCACTGAGGATGAGGTGCGGAATTATCGCAAGGGGTTAGGGGTGATTCCGGTCTATAAAACTGTTGATACCTGTGCTGCTGAATTTGAAGCCTTCACCCCCTATTACTATTCTACCTACGAGTCAGAATCGGAAGTTTTACCCTCTGAGCGCCGCAAAGTCATGATCTTGGGATCGGGACCTAACCGCATTGGTCAAGGCATCGAGTTTGACTATTGTTGCTGCCATGCCTCCTATGCGCTACAAGCCGACGGCTTTGAGACGATCATGGTCAACTCCAATCCAGAAACTGTGTCTACAGATTATGACACCAGCGATCGCCTTTATTTTGAGCCCCTAACCAAGGAAGATGTTCTCAATATCTTAGAAGCTGAACAACCGGAGGGGATTATCATTCAGTTTGGTGGCCAGACCCCTTTAAAATTGGCCATGCCCTTGCAAGAGTACCTACGCAACTTGCCAAAAGAGTCAGGAAGCAAGACCAAAATCTGGGGAACTTCTCCTGATTCGATTGACATTGCTGAAGATCGAGAGCGCTTTGAAAAAATTCTGCGAGAGTTGCAGATTAATCAACCTCCCAATGGAATTGCCCGTAGCAATGGCGAAGCTAAGTTGGTGGCTGGCCGAATTCAGTATCCAGTAGTGGTTCGCCCCAGTTACGTGCTGGGTGGACGGGCAATGGAGATTGTCTACTCTGATGAAGATTTAGAACGCTACATGACCTTTGCCGTCCAGGTAGAGCCAGACCATCCGATTTTGGTAGATAAGTTTTTAGAAGATGCCATTGAAGTGGATGTGGATGCGATTGTAGATCACAAAGGCCGAGTCGTCATCGGTGGCATTATGGAGCATATCGAGCAGGCTGGCATTCATTCTGGTGACTCTGCCTGCTCGATTCCGGCCCTCTCCCTTAGTGAAGCGACCTTAAACATTATCCGCAAATGGAGTATCGAACTAGCCCAAAAACTTAATGTTGTGGGCTTGATGAATTTGCAATTCGCCGTCCAAGGCGAAGAGGTCTACATCATAGAAGCTAACCCCCGAGCTTCGCGCACGGTACCCTTTGTCTCTAAGGCCATTGGTCTACCGCTCGCTCAACTGGCAGCTCGAGTGATGTCAGGAAAAACTTTAGCAGAACTGGGTCTGACCACTGAGCGTATTCCCAAACATATTTCTGTTAAAGAAGCTGTGCTACCCTTCGATAAATTTGCAGGTACTGATACTATCCTGGGACCGGAGATGCGCTCTACAGGCGAGGCTATGGGGATGGACAGCGACTTTGGTCGAGCCTTTGCCAAGGCCCAACTTTCGGCACATCAGGATCTACCCTATTCTGGAACAGTATTTGTATCTATGAATGATCGGGATAAAGCAGCTCTGCTTCCCATCGCTCAGGAATTGCTCGATTTGGGGTTTCAGCTGGTGGCAACGGCTGGCACCCAAAGGATTTTAGAAGACCATGGTTTTGCGGTAACCTCCGTCTTTAAGCTCCATGAAGGGCGGCCCCATGTGCTGGATTTGATCAAAAATCGTCAAATCCAGTTGATTATGAATACCCCCTCCGGCAGTGATGCCCATGCCGATGGCCAATTGATTCGGCGGTCGGCCTTGGCCTATAAGATTCCGCTGATTACAACCATTGCTGGAGCGAAGGCGACTGCGGCGGCACTGCGAGCCTTGCAGTCAGGTTTGATGGAAGTCAAAGCCATCCAGGATTATCATGCTGAGATGCTGGATTGACCTCTAGTTCTTCTGCAGGATGTTTGTGATCTAGGCCCAGCGTTTTTTGAGTGGATTTCTCGGAAGAGCGTCTCTTTACTCAAGTTTGGTTGATAAGGGCTGATCCCGATCTAAGGAGAGTTGTGGCCGCAGGCGACGAATATTGCTAGCCCGACCCGAAATTTTGGCCATCCCCGGTGATAAAACAACGTAAACTCGACCCGCTAGCCAACCTCTCACGCCAGAACGTTGATAGATGAGATCGAACTCTTGGCGAGTTAGCGTTGATCTATTTTTTTGGCTATCTTGGGTAAAGCCCATTGTCGCTAACGCCTGGTCGAGCTGTTTTTGAAAGCTGACTCGATCCTCAAAGGCAATGTCCATGATCAAATTGCGGTTGATGAAGACACCCAACAGACCGACGGCTGATCCTAAACCGATACCATATTGATAGAGCTGAGGTGAGGTATAGGTCAAGTCTAGGAAGCGAGATCCAGTCACGACGATAATGCCTGTTGTCATGCTGAAGTAATACAGAAAGGTCAAGGCAATACCGGGACCTGTTGGGTCAAGATTCTGAGATTTTGGTTCCATAGAATTCTTGTAAACCGCAAGTTGGGGCGGATATCCTAGGCACAACCACATCCAGAATGGCCGCAACCTTCGCCCTGAGGATGGCCTTGGGCGCAAGCATCACTACAATAGGGCTGGTCCTTGATCATAACCGCAGTTTTCAGGTCTACAATGCACAGGCAGCTAGGGCATGCACATTTCATTTGAGTGACGGTTGTCATGATTGACTCCTATGCTGTTATTTGTCCCTTAGAATACATGAATATCTGTTCAGACGTCAATACTAAGCTTTGAAGCCGCTATGCTGTAAATCTAGGAGCTCGTCAATTCGAAATTGATCTTAGAGCTGGGCTGAAAAATCTCAGCTTATCTCACTTAAAAGTCTTGGCAGCATAGTTGATAAGATTGCCCAAACATAGAGTTATGAATGAATCTCCCGCTCTTAATTTACCTGTAGATCTAATCTGTGAGCCCACTTGCAATGTTTCTGCAGATCGGGCCCAGCAGTTGAAAGGTCATCTGTTAGATCTCAATAAGGCTCAGCGGATGTCTGAGTTTTTTGGTCTCTTAGCAGATGCCAATCGTCTACGAATTTTGTCCTTGTTAGCTGAGCAGGAACTTTGTGTGGGGGACTTAGCTGCTTTGGTGGGTATGAGTGAATCGGCTGTCTCCCATCAGTTGCGGACCTTGAAGTCGCTACGATTAGTTTGTTATCGCAAACAGGGTCGTCATGTATTTTACTCTTTGCAAGATCATCATGTGTTCGATCTATATCAGGCCGTGGTAGAGCATTTAGACGAGCCCTAGGGGACTGGGCCAAGGTAATAAAACAGCAGCATCAAATCTCTATGGAGTGATGGGGGCTAAGGCAGATCATAGCAAGGGGATTAGCTTACTGATTGGCTAGGTATGGGGGCCGGTTGAGCCATATCCATGGGAATAAAGATCCTGGCACTAACTGCGACTAAGGCGACAACAAAGATTAAAACAATGAGAAAGGGAGCAATATGTTGCCGAAAAAAAGTCATGACTGTAAAGCTTTAAACAGAAATTGCGGGTGCTTCTATCCTATCGTTGTCTGGCCTGGTACGGTGAGAGGGTGAGGCAATTTTCAAATCTCAAGGCCCTTCACGACAGAGGGCTGTGTCTCAAGATGCTCAAGTATTCACTTGAACTGGTCGAGTACATCCATCGGCATCTCAGTCTCCCTAAGGATTCCTAGAGAGTCGATGAAACTTATATTCAGAATCTGGGGACTCTGGAATATCGACATCTAAACCCATGATCTAGCTGCGCAAACTGACCTGGAATTGCTTTTCTAATGCCTCACGCACCTTTTGGTGCAAGGGATTAACCTCTGCATCAGTCAAGGTTCGATCCCTAGATTGATACACCAATCGAAAGGCCAAGCTGCGTTGTCCCACGGGCACATGTTCTCCCTGGTATTCATCAAACAGCTCAACGATTTTCAACAGCGAAGCTTGGCGTCCTCCTGTTGCCTTCCAAATTGTCTGCTCAATCTCAGCAACAGAAACAGTGCTGTCTATAAAAAACGCTAAATCGCGATCTGCCGCTGGGTAGCTGGAATAGGCTGAAAATAAAGTAGCTCTCTTCTGTTGGCGGGCGAGTTGCTCAAGGAGCAGATCCAAATTTAGCTCAAAGGCATAAACGAAATTAGGAAAATCTCGCTCTTTTTGGATCTGGGGATGAATCTGACCAAAATATCCTAGGGTTGAACCCTGGGATATTAAAGCTGCGGTTCGGCCAGGATGCCAACGAGAATCTGGAGCATCAGCTCGATACTCAACCTGCAAACCCAACTGGGCGAAGGCCCTGTCTAGCAGACCTTTAGCGGCAAACCAAGTTAAGGAATAGTCTTGACATCGATCCCGCATCCAGCGGCCTTGGGCAGGATCTCCGCCTAAAATGCCAGCTACAGATCGAGATTCCTGCAGGCTGTCCTCCACTTGCCAGAAAATCTGACCCATCTCAAACCCCTGCAAGGGTCCATTCCCCTGCTCCAGGTTAAATTGGAAGGCATTGAGTAAACCCGTTAATAGATCCTGGCGTAACGCTGAAAACTCCACCAATAAAGGATTAACCACCACCACTTGCCCCTCTATACCCGGTTTCACCCAAGAATAATGAAGAAGTTCTGTTAAACCGATGCTCCGCAAGGCTTCTCGCAACTTACGAGTTAAGGCATCTTCCCCAGACAGGAAGCCGAGTTTGGTCTGAGCGGGTAAGGTGTCACAAAAGCGATCGTAGCCATACAATCGCGCCACTTCCTCCACTAGATCAATTTCCCGTTCAATATCATGATGGCGGTGGGGGGGCACCTTCACCTGCCAAACCTTCGAGCTCGCTATTGGGCCATCTATGGCTGTCAACTCAAAGCCCAAGGCTGCCAGTAAGGGGGTAACTTGGGAAGCCGTCAAAAAAGTAGGCTCTCCCTGCTCTCCCTTGATCTGGCCAAGAACTTGATTGACTCGATCTAAACGCAGTTCAATAATGCGATGAAGGGGCGTCCGATGATCGGTAGTCTGTTGATCAAGAATTCTAGCTCCTGTTAAGGTCACTAATAATTCCAAGGCATGGAGGCAAGCTCTCTCTAGCTCAGAGGCATTTACCCCCCGCTCATAACGGGCTGAAGCCTCAGTGCGTAAACTTTGGCTGCGGGCTGAACGGCGAATCACCACAGAGCCAAATAATGCTGCTTCTAACACGAGACGGGTTGTGGAATTTTTTACCTCTGTGGCTGCGCCGCCCATGACTCCCCCGAGGGCAATGGGTTGATCATTGGCAGTAATTAGCAGCGTTTGGTCTTGCAAGCGCCGTTTTTGACCATCGAGGGTGACGAGCGTCTCTTGACCTTGGGCGTAGCGGACTCCCAAGGTCAGGGGGTGAGGAGTAGTCAAATGTTGCAATGCTTCAGCATCAAAGGCGTGGAGGGGTTGTCCCCATTCCAACAAAATGTAATTGGTAATATCCACAACATTATTAATAGGACGAGTCCCTGCTGTGGTTAGCCGTTGTTGTAACCAATCAGGAGAAGGACCAATGCTGACATTTTCTAAAACCGTAGCAATATAGGCAGGACAAAGGTCTGGATCAGCAAGCTCTATGGTCACCGAGTTCTTCTGGGTCGGAATCTTGAGCTGCGGGGTGGCAGGAAGATTGAGGGTCGCGCCAGTTAAAGCAGCGACCTCTCGGGCAACTCCGACCATACTCAGGGCATCGGCCCGATTGGCCGTCGAAGCTATATCTAAGATCACATCATTCAGCCCCAACAAAGGCCGTGCATCTGCACCCAAATATTCAGCACCCTGAGTGGGATCAAAACTATGGATGCCCTCAGCCTCTTTTTCTAAGCCCAATTCTGCCAGGGAACAAATCATACCTAGGGAAGGCACACCCCGTAGCTTTGCTTTTTTGATGGTTAAATCCACTGCGGGCAAATAGGTGCCTAGGGTGGCAACGGGTACATATAATCCTGATTTAACATTGGCTGCCCCACAGACTATATTTGCAGGCTCTGCCTGTCCAATCTCGACTTGACAGACTCTCAACTTATCAGCGTTGGGATGGGGGTCACAACTGAGTATTTTGCCGACAACAACGCCATCAGCCCAAGGGCGCCGATCTTCGATATCATCTACCTCAAAGCCGGCCAAGGTTAGGATCTCAGCCAAGTCTGGGGGGGACAGATCAATATCCACTAAGGTCTGGAGCCAATTGAGAGAAATACGCATCGCTTTGGGGTAAATAAAAAATGGCCAAGACTGCCTGTTGGCGTCAGTCTAATTGTCTCACGCTCTCTATTCTGTGGTTATTTATCAGACTCTGCAATGGTTAAAGGAGAGGGCTGTCAGGGGGCTTACATCTCACGCACAATGGGGGTGCCCTCTTGGATTTCTCCAATCAAGACCAGATCGGTGATGCCCACAAAGATGCCGTTTTCTAGGACGCCGGGGATATTATTCAGGGTCTTTTTCTAGCTCGGCGGGCTGGGGAATGGTATCAAATTTGACATCGATCACCATATTCCCCTGATCGGTAATCACTGGCCCATCTTTTTTGATTCCCATTCGGAGCTCGGGCTTGCCACCTAGCTTTTCTAAGGCATGCATGACCGGTGTAATGGCCATGGGTAAAACTTCTACGGGAACGGCAAAGGTGGAACCCAGCGCATCCACAATTTTGGACTGATCGACCACCACAATAAATAGCTCAGCCAGGGAGTCCACCACTTTCTCGCGGGTATGAGCAGCGCCACCGCCTTTAATTAAATTCTTATGAGGGTCTACCTCGTCAGCACCATCAATTCCGATGTGAATTCGATCGACTTCATCTAGGCTGGTCAGGGGTACACCATATTGTTTGGCTAGGACTGATGCTTGAAAAGAGGTGGGAATGCCTTTAATGTCTGTGAGGTCACCGGAGCGGATGCGATCTCCCAAGCTCTGAATGGCAAAGGCAGTGGTTGATCCAGTGCCTAGTCCGACCACTGAACCAGACTGAACACGAGCAGCAGCGGCTTTGCCAACTTGCTGCTTCATTAACTGGACGGGGTCAAGGGCTGCGCTCATGTTAAACCTCCTGGGATCTAGATATTTTGCCAGAACTCACGGTCTCTAGCATGCCGCAAAGCGGGGCCAATGCCTAGTCAATTCTGGCAAGAGGTTAGAGAAATGCCGCTTATTTTGAGGCCACCTTGTCGATGGCACAGTTATTTTGGAGTGGGTCTAGGGTGACAGATTTTACCGGGGCCAAGGGTAAATCTGGCCAAAAATTTAAGCTGTTGACCAACATCCATACAGAAATACCAGCTATTTGCAAAAGGTGAAAGACTGTGGCAATTACAATTCCTTGAGGGAAGGGAATTCCCATGGTTTTTAGGGCCAGAGCTAAGGAGGCTTCAAAGGTACCCAGGTTAGCAATGGAGATGGGGGCAGAAATGCCGATATTGAGTACAAATAAACTAATTATCAATTGGGGCAGGGAGAGGGGATACCCTTGGGCCATACAGAGAATCTGGAGTACTAAGCATTCTGTGAACCAATCTCCCAAATCCATGGCCACTCCATTTCTGATTTGCCGCGGATTGCTGATGTTGCGGAGAGAGAGTTGTAGGTGGTTAATCCACCGACGCAAACGAGGCGATCGCCGTCTGAGGAGGCGCAGACTAGCCCAACTACCTAGCAGTAATAGAGGTATCCCGATTAAAACAATTCCGCCCTTCTCTAACCAGTTGACCTGGGGGAGAGCTACTGAAACTTGGAGGGCAGACAAGAGGGTCAATAAAAATAAGTTGCCTACATCAACGATCTTGTCAGCCAAAATAATGGCGGTTGAGTCAGCACTATCCACCTTGGGTCCTTGCTGATCACGTTCTTTGCGCAATAGGGCAATTTTAACGGCATGGCCAGCTTGGCTCATGAAGAGATTGCCAACAAACTGTCCGGTGATAAAGGCTTTTGAGGAATACCACCGGGAGATGCGCATTTTTTTAGGGCAGAGGACCCAGAGCCGCATCATTGGAAGGGAATCTGCACTAGTAGCACGAACCCAAGGGAGAGCAGTAGGTCACGGAGGCTAAACCGTCTGAGGGCAAGGAGAAGTTCATGGCCTTCAAATTGAAGCTTCCCCAGTAGAAAAACTAGCCCTAGGGTGATAGAGGCAATCAGAAACAAGCGAACAAAAGAATGTTTTCCTCGGATCCAGCCCCTAGAGTTCTGCATTGTTCGAGCCCATCTCAAGTTCTCCACGTCATTTCTCTCATTCGCCCTGTTGACGTTCTGGTGATGTTCTGTTGAGTTTCAATCAGGCTATCTCCGATTATTGCTAAACAATCGATAGGGGCAGCAAGCACCGATCTCAGCAGATGATAAGACTTGAAGTCTAAGGCATCTCTCAACTACAGTATGGTGAGATAAATCCTTGGCTCAAGGTGCAAAATACCGTTGTTCATCCCTAGGATTCTCTGGCGGCTGATTACAATTTTACCGCCCCTTGACCAGAAGAGGGTTAGGATCAGGACATTTCGATGACTGGCACCCTGGGTCGAATCTCCTGGGTACGGTTTTGGATTGTTTACCCTTTTTCCCTTCATCTGTTATGCCTCAGTTCACCACCTTGGTCGATCTACTTCGGGAGCGATCGCAACAGCAATCTGCCCATCGGGCCTATACTTTCCTAGCGGATGGTCATACCGAATCTGGCACCCTCAGCTATGCCTTGCTCGATCAACAAGCCCGCGCGATCGCAGCCGCTCTCCAAGCCTTAACCGCTCCCGGTACCCATGTTTTAGTGGTTTACCCTTACCCAGCGGGTCTCGAATTTGTGGCTGGTTTCTTTGGCTGTCTCTATGCTGGGGTCGTGGCAGTAACCGATAATCCGCCTCGCAATGCCCAAGGTCTCACCAAGCTTCAAGACCAGCGCCATCGCCTCTGAAGCTACAAATTTTAATTTCTACGGCTGCCTTCCTTGCTCAGCTCAAATCTGATCTGCAACAGAATCCCTCCCTCGCCCCCATCTCCAGCAATTGAACTGGCTAGCGACGGATACCCTGGCCCTTGACCAAGCATCAGCTTGGCTAGAACCCTCCCTCACACCCGATAGCTTAGGCTTCTTGCAATATACCTCTGGTTCCACAGGGCAGCCCAAGGGAGTAATGGTTACCCATGGCAATATGTTGCATAACTCAGAGGTGATCTACCAAAGCTTTGGCCATTCTGAAGCGAGCCAAGGGGTCATTTGGTTGCCCTTATTTCATGATATGGGGTTGGTTGGGGGAGTCCTCCAACCCCTCTATGGCGGCTTTCCGGTGACCTTGATGTCACCCATTGCCTTGATCCAGAAACCTATTTATTGGCTAGAGGCCGTCTCTCGTTACGGAGCCACCACCAGTGGGGGTCCTAATTTTGCCTATGATTTGCTCTGCCAAAAAGCCACCCCACAACAACGAGAGAAATTAGATTTAAGCCATTGGCAAGTGGCCTTTTCTGGCGCAGAACCGATTCGGGCTGCCACCCTCGATCGCTTTGTCGAACTGTTCGGTCCCTGTGGTTTTCGGCGCGAAGCCTTTTATCCCTGCTATGGTATGGCCGAAACTACCCTTTTCATCTCCGGTGGCTTAAAAACAGATCCACCGATATTACGCTATCTCGATCGAGCTGCCCTCGCTGAAAACCGAGTGGTAACGGTCTCTCCTGAGGCAGAGGGTGCTAAGGCCATTGTCGGCTGTGGTCAACCTTGGCTGGGGGATGAAGTTGCGATCGCCAATCCAGACAGCCTGCAGCGCTGTGGGCCCTCCGAAGTCGGAGAAATTTGGGTTAAGGGTGCAGGGGTGGGCAAGGGCTATTGGCATCAACCCACCGCCACAGAGGAAACCTTTGCCGCCCACCTAGCAGACACAGGCGAAGGCCCCTTCCTGCGCACGGGTGACTTGGGATTCATAGAAGAGGGTGACGTTTACATTACTGGTCGCCTCAAAGATGTGATGATTCTCTGGGGTCGATATCAATACCCTCAGTATCTAGAGCAAACCGTTGAAACCTGCCACCCAGCTCTACGCCCCAACCATGGTGCCGCCTTCTCCATCGAAGTCGCAGGAGAAGAGCGACTGGTGATTGTTCAGGAAGTAGAGCGCAGCTATTTTCGACGCTTACCCATTCCTGACATCATCGGGGCCATCCGCCAAAGCATTGCTGAGGAACATATGGTTGAGGTCTATGCCGTTGTGCTACTCAAGCCTGGCAGAATTCCCAAAACCTCCAGTGGCAAAATCCAGCGACGAACCTGTCGAACCCGATTTCTCAACCAAGACTTCGATCCAGTCGGTCAATGGCAGATAGAAACTAGTGACCCCCGCTTCGAGGGCAGCCATCTCCTTAGAGAAGACCCATAGAACTGAGGATAGCAACGGCCATTGCCAACTCCTGGCAGTCTACGGTGTACACACAAGTCTGAATTAGACTGTAAGGAAGCCGTATAGAGCATCATAAAGATA
>JAAUUW010000085.1 GCA_012030735.1 Acaryochloridaceae cyanobacterium SU_2_1 | reverse complement strand
GCGATCGCACCACTTGCCCCCAAGGACGGGATCTCCGAGTCAATATGGAAGAACCATTGACTAAGGGCTGCCAAGGCACCACAGCCAAGGTAAAAAATCAGAAACTTTACGTGACCCAGTTTATCCTCAATATTATTGCCAAAAACCCATAGAAACAGCATATTCCCCGCAATATGCAACAAGCCACCATGCAAGAACTGGGAGGTAAATAAGGTAATCCAAGCCGGATGGGGTAAATCCGTCGGTTGACCGCGAAAACTACTGGTTAAGTCCTGGGGAACCACGGCCCATTGATTAAAAAAATCTTGCAGACCTTCACCCAAGCTCAATTGATGCACAAAGATCACAACATTGAGGGCAATGATCGCGTAGGTAACAAAAGGTGTGATCTGAGTAGGGTTATTATCGCGAAGGGGAACCACAGGTATTCTTTTGATCTATAGCCAACTAAAAGTACACTATCCTCAACAACAAACCACAGAATGTTTTCTTGCCTAGGAGGTTCTTTGCCCTAGAGCTTGGCGCTCATTGCTGTTCTTAAATTTCATCCAAGTCACATTTACTCTGGATTCAGGATGCTTTGAAATGTTATGACTGAGCAGTCACTAAAGTCATCGCCAGTCCTTCAGTTAATGTTAGCTGATGCAGATCCTATCTTTCGACTGGGATTGAAAGTCACTCTGGCTAACTTACCTGATCTAGCGGTTGTCGCTGAAGCAGAAAGTCCTGCTCAGATCTTAACTCTTTTAGCTGCCCCCTCCACTCCAGGAAACTTGGCTGAAGCTTCTGCCCCAGTCGATCTGTCCCCATCAGCGGCTGCCTCCCAGCCACTCTACCAAACCCTAGACTTGGTGGTTTTGGATATGAGTAATAGTGATACTGATCCTCAAGCCAATGCGATTTTCTGTCAGCAACTTAAGGCCCGTTACCCTGGACTGGTGCTCTTTGTCCTATCGAGTCAAGGGACTCTACCTGAATTAGTAAAGCTTTGGCAAGCTGGTATAGAGGGCTTTGGTCGTAAAGGCAACATGGAAGCCCTCACCCTCGGGCAACAACTTCGACGGGCGGCCATGGGTGAACGAGTTTGGCAGGCAACCGCCAAGGCTCAGGTGCAGATGGTAATCTCCGCTGAGCAGGTTTTACCGGTGGTTTCTAGCCAGGGACTGAGCGCCTTTACCCTATTGCGTCAGGTGTTTATGGAGACCGGTTTGCGACAGCTTGAGCAAACCCTTGGGCAACTACAAGACCGTCGCCAGCGATTGCCGCTAACACCCTGGCAAATCTCGATCAATGCCGGTCGTACCCGCGAACTCCAAACCGTGCGGTGGATGATTCGTCGTTTTTTAGCCTCTCCCCCTATGGATAGGGCTGTGCCTAAGGAGGTGCCTAGGACTGCGGCTGCCCCCCCTTCCTTTGCCGACTGGGATCTAGTGGAGTTACCTCGTCCAGCGAGAGTTACTCAAGTGACTGATGCCAGTGCCTTAGCGACTGTCCCAGGGCAGGAGATGACGGCTGTGTTGATTGATGCTTTATTGACGAAGTTGCCCACCAGTCTACAAAATCGCACCCAAGTTCCCTTAGAAGTTGATATTCTCAAGTCTCAGAAAAGACAGGATTTGTTTGTGATTGTTTTGAAGCGTTTTGAGATTGTTCTGGATGAATTGGAGGCTTCTCAACTATCGCGATCGCAACTCTTAGATAAGCGACTGACCATCCTTTATGACCTATGGCAAACATCCACCGCTGATTTTTTTGGCAAATATCTGACCTTACCCCTATCACAGGCGACCCCCAAACCAGAGATCACAGAAATTGAACTCGTCAAGGTCTTGCAGCAAGATCATGCCATTGTCGAAACAGAAATTCTAGATAAAATCCCCTTAGTGCCCGAATTATTAGAGCATTTATTATTTCAAACGCCCTTGCTAGTGGATAACAATCTCTCTGCCATCGGCTCTCCAGAGGCCATGCTTCAAGCAGAAGCCCTGCTGAGTAACTTGGTGGTGCAAGTAGCAAATGCCGTCATGCAACCTTTGCTCAACCGCTTTGCAACCCATGAGGTCATTAAGCAAAGCTTTTATGATCGCAGCCTCCTGTCTACCCGAGACATCGAGCGCTTTCGCAATGCCCTATCGGCCCGATATCGTCTACGCCGCTGGTTTATAGAACCCAAGGAAATGTTTGAAAGCCAATATAGCCTCGTTATTTTTAGCGAAGCTGGGCTGCAAAATATTGCGATCTACACCTCCCGCGATCATCAACTCAAGACCCTCTCAGGACTCCGCCTCTCAGTCACCCTTGCTCTAGAAGCCCGAGACGCCATTGCTCCACCCTTACAAGCAACCTTTACCTTTTTGGGCCGAGGTGTAGTCTATCTACTCACCCAGGTGGTAGGTCGAGGCATAGGTCTGATTGGTCGAGGTATTTTGCAAGGTATCGGTGGCACCTGGCAAGAACTATTTATAACCCGCAAAAGCCCTCAGCAAAAATAGGAGACCTAAAAAATAGCGAATCTAAGGGTTGAATCCCTTATTTACCAAAGCTGGCCTTTCAACTATGTCCTGACTGAACCCTCAGCCATCGATCAGCTCAATCGGGTCAGTACTGGATCAAAGGAAGCTGGATTCCCTGCCAGCAGAGACTGCTCTTGAGCGCCTTGCCATGCTTGCTTCGAAACCTGATAAAGTCCATACCCTTGCTCAAAAATTGTTTGAATGGGCCGCATCTGCCCCTCTATGGTCATAAATTGATGATCTGGCGTCGCCTGAATCACAGACCCATCTTCTAAAATATATTCAAAGAGTTCTTGCTGACCACGATGATGCCA
Source organism: Acaryochloridaceae cyanobacterium SU_2_1 (assembly GCA_012030735.1). Lineage (GTDB taxonomy): Bacteria > Cyanobacteriota > Cyanobacteriia > Thermosynechococcales > Thermosynechococcaceae > Acaryochloris. The sequence goes on along the minus strand of JAAUUW010000085.1, from coordinate 10,382 downwards.
TTGGGCAATAGGTTGGGTATAGAGATGTCCTTGGCTATCAACAGAAAAACTTGGCAATCCAATTGTGCCCGCACAATTTGGCCGATGGGAAGCCAACCGTATTCTAGGGTAAGTACTGGGGTCTCATCACTCAAACAATACTCAGCAAATAACACCATTTGCTCGAACAAGTTTTCGGCAACTTTTTTATCAACACCGTTCTGGAAGGCACCTTCAATGAAAATTTCTCGGTGTTTTTCCATCTCCGACATTTTCTTTTTGCCCATGGCTCGCCGGAGTAGATCAGCTTCCCCCAAGGAATACCCGGCCATATCCTGAGCAATCTTCATAATTTGCTCTTGGTAAACCATGATTCCATAGGTTTCTTGCAAAATCGGCTGCAAAATCTGGTGAGGATAATCAATCCGCTCCCGACCATGTTTGCGATTAATAAATTTAGGAATCAACCCTGCATCTAAGGGACCAGGTCGATAGAGGGCCAAAATCGAAGAGATGTCCTCTAAGTTAGAGGGTTTCAGATCGCGGACAACTTGCCGCATACCCGATGACTCAAGTTGAAAGATACCCTCTAATTCACCCCGAGCTAGTAGCTGAAAAGCCTTTGGGTCATCCATGGGGATCTGATCAATATCTAGGACCAATTGGTGATTTTGTTGCAGCAGATCAGTGGTTTTCTGGATCATGGTCAGGTTTTTTAAACCCAGAAAATCCATCTTCAATAACCCCAAAGACTCCAGATCTTCCATGAAATACTGGGTAATCACAGCGCCATCATTATTGCGTTGCAAAGGGACAATTTGATCTAAGGGTTCAGAGGCAATGACCACACCTGCCGCATGGACGCCAAAGGTTTTATTAGTGCCCTCAATTCGAATCGCCATATCTAGCCAGCGTCGCACTTGGGGATCTCGATCGTATTTTTCCTTAAACTCTGGTGCAGGGGTTTCCTCCGAGATCATTACCTTTAACTTAGTGGGTTTACCCCGAGCCACTGGAATCAATTTAGCCATTCGATCTGCTTCCCCATAGGGAATATCCAGCACACGGGCCACATCTTTGAGAACAGCCTTAGAGGTCATGCGGTTAAAGGTAATAATTTGAGCGACTCGGTCCTCGCCGTATTTACGAGTCACATAGGCAATCATCTCGTCCCGTTTCTCGATACAGAAATCCGTATCAATATCTGGCATGGATTTTCGTTCGGGATTTTAAAAATCGTTCAAACAGTAGGCCATGATGTACCGGATCAATATTGGTAATCCCCAGGGCATAGGCCACTAAGGAACCGGCTGCACTCCCTCGACCTGGACCCACGGGAATATGATGGTCACGGGCATATTTGATATAGTCCCACACCACTAAAAATAGGTAGAGAATCCCATCTGCTGCAACATTTTGAGCTCGTATTCTAGACGGTCTCGATAGCTCTCTGTGACCTCTGAGCGACTTTGGCACTGAACTCGTTGCAGCAGCCCCTGCCAGGTGACTTCTTCTAGGTAGGTTTCTGGTGTATGACCCTCAGGGACCTCATAGTCTGGGCTTTGAGGCTCACGAAAGACATCATAATCCTCAATCTTATCGGCAACCTCTAAGGTCGTAGAAATCGCATCCGCAATCACTTCATCACTCAAATGGTCGCGAAATAGTAAGGCCATCTCCGCCGCCGTCTTGAGATATTCAGTGCCGCTATAGCGCAACCGCTTATCTTCTGTAATCAGCTTGCCGGTCTGGATACATAACAGAGCATCATGGGCTTCTACGTCAAAGCAAGAGATGAAATGCGAGTCATTCGTGGCAATAATTTTGATGCCCAGTTCTTGAGCAATACGGACAATCTCCACATTGACCACTCGATCTTCCTGAGAGCCATGATCTTGAATTTCTAGGTAATAGTCTTCCCCAAATAAGTCTTGATACCAGCGAGCAATCCGACGAGCAATCTCTGGCTTACCCTGCATAATGGCTTGGGGCACTTCGCCTCCTAAGCAAGCACTGGTAACAATCAGACCCTGATGGTATTCGGTTAGCAAGTCCTTATTGATACAAGGACGCGAAAAAATGCCTCGACCTTGAACGCCTCGCAAACTCGAAATAGTCGTTAACTTAACCAGATTGCGATATCCCTGATTATTCTTGGCTAGCACCACCTGGTGATAGCGAGGTCGCCTTTCTTGCTGGCTGATATCACCATTGATCACATACATTTCATTGCCGATGATGGGCTTGATCCCTTGTTTTTTGCAAGCCTTGAGTAAACCAATTGCGCCATACATGACCCCGTGATCGGTGAGGGCAATAGCAGGCATACCCAATTCCCCAGCTCGGGCCACCAGCTCTGGCAACTGACTAGCCCCATCTAGCAGACTAAAATCACTGTGAATATGGAGGCCCACAAAAGACATTGCGCTTTTCCCTGTCAAATCTTTGCTCTAGAGTAACGGATTAAGAGAGCCACAGCTATCGAACCCTGGCAATGATCCCGATGGTCCCTGTTTTTTTCAACAATGGACTGCTTTTTTGCATAGAATTAAGAGATAGTAATTCAGGTATACCAAAATACATCTTGGCGCTCATTGTTTGGTAAAGCAGTGACTCTGTTAAGATTTATTTAAGGAGCCTCTTTCCTCCTATAGTGGCTCAATCCCTAGTGTTTACAGCATGAACGCCAACGCAACTGACTCTCCTCCTGAACTTGTTTTTTCTGAACTAGTTCTTCCTGAGTGGCTCCAGGATTGCATGGTGGTGTTGGAATCCGTGGCTGAGCCAATCGAATTCGCTGACCAAGCCTTGATTTGCAACGCCTTTAATTTCAGTCTTCGTTTGCATGAAGGTCAGCGGCGGGCCTCAGGCGAACCCTATATTGCCCATCCCCTTTGTGTTGCGGAATTACTCAAGGACTTGGGTGGGAGTGCCACGATGATTGCTGCGGGGTTTCTCCATGATGTTGTCGAAGATACCGAGGTCAGTCTTGAAAATATCGAAACTGAGTTTGGCCTAGAGGTGCGCCAGCTAGTAGAAGGTGTGACTAAGCTTTCTAAATTTAACTTTTCGACTAAAACTGAGCGGGAGGCTGAAAATTTTCGTCGGATGTTTTTGGCTATGGCTGAAGATATTCGGGTGATTGTTGTCAAGCTAGCTGATCGCCTCCATAATATGCGTACCCTGGAGCATTTGCCGATCGAGAAACAACGGCGTATTGCTCAAGAAACGCGAGATGTGTTTGCGCCCTTGGCAAATCGACTCGGAATCTGGCGATTTAAATGGGAATTAGAAGATTTGGCCTTTAAGTATCTAGAGCCAGATAGCTATCGTACCATTCAAAAATTTATCGCTGAGAAACGGGCAGATCGAGAACAACAGGTTGACCAAGCCTTGCAGATTCTGGTAGAGCGCCTCACAGCCCTAGGTCTCAGTCACCTAGAAATTAGTGGACGACCCAAGCATCTGTATAGCATCCATCAAAAGATGGAGCGGCAGCAAAAAGAGTTTCATGAAATTTACGACGTCGCTGCTGTACGGGTGATCGTTAAGACCCATGATGAATGCTACCGCACTCTTGCAGTTGTCCATGACTGTTTTCGGCCGATTCCGGGGCGATTTAAAGATTATATCGGCTTGCCGAAACCCAATCGTTACCAGTCTCTGCATACGGTGGTTATTGGCTTAGGGGGTCGGCCTCTAGAGGTGCAGATCCGAACTGAAGAAATGCACCATATTGCTGAATATGGAATTGCTGCTCACTGGAAATATAAGGAATCTAGCCAGTCTAGCCAGAAAGGAATTTGGAGTCCAACGGACGAGAAATTTACTTGGCTGCGGCAATTGCTGGAGTGGCAACATGATCTCAAGGATGCTCAAGAATATCTAGACAATGTCAAAGATAATTTATTTGATAGTGAAATCTATGTTTTTTCACCCAAGGGGGCTTTAGTCGATCTGGCCCAAGGATCGACACCGGTGGATTTTGCCTATCGTATCCATACTGAAGTGGGTAATCACTGTTTTGGTGCTCGGGTGAATGGTCGGATGGTTACCCTGGACAGGCCCCTTAAAAATGGGGATATAGTCGAGATTATGACCCAAAAAGTGCCATCAAGCTTGGATTGGCTCAATTTTGTTGCTACTCATACAGCTCGCAACCGAATTCGCCAATGGTATAAGCGATCGCATCGTGACGAAAATATTCTCCGTGGTCGAGAAATGTTGGAAAAATCCCTCGGCAAAAAGGGGTTTGATGCTTTACTCAAGTCTGAACCTATGCAGATGGTTGCTACTCGCTGTAACTATTCCAGTCCAGAAGATTTATTGGCGGGTCTTGGCTATGGTGAAGTCACCCTCAATTCAGTGGCCAATCGACTCCGAGAAGCCATTCGCAATCAACAAGAAACCACTACCCCTCTCACAACAGCAGAATCCGCCCTCAATTTACCCAGCCAAACTCCTCAACGCCCCCTCTCCTCAGGCAAGCCCAGTGACTCTCCCATTGCCGGGGTAGAAGGGTTAGTCTTTCATATGGCAGGCTGTTGCCATCCTGTGCCCGGTGAATCCATTATTGGGGCTGTCACCTTGAGCCATCGAGGCATTACCATTCATCGCCAAGGCTGCAAAAACGTAGACAATATCCCTGGGGATCGCCTTATTCCTGTGGAGTGGAACATCACCCACCAATCCCCCCAGGGTCGACGTCCCACCTACCCCATTGAAATTGAAATCGAAGTGATTGACCGAGTGGGAATTCTTAAGGACATCCTCACCCGCCTTACGGACAGTCGTGTCAATGTCTATAACGCCCAAGTTAAAACCTTCCCAGGCCAAATCGCCATTATTAATCTAGGCATTGATATTGAACATTGCAAGCAGCTAGAGCAAATCTGTGCCCAAATTCGCAAAATGAGTGATGTACTTAAGTTACATCGCCTCAGCCAAGTCGAAGAATAACCGTTGTTTAGGCTATTCTGTAAGAAGATTCTTCCACTTATCTGGGTATTATGGGTAAGGAATGGCCTAAACTAGGGCAGGATAAGAATCCCCGGATGCGTTCCATATATTTTGAGATATTTTTAGATGATCGTTGGACAACCAGAATTCGTCGAAAATCCTGAAAATCGTTGCCCTGTTATATTATTAGTTGACACCTCTAGCTCCATGAGTGGTGCCCCTCTGGATGCTCTCAATAGCGGCCTAGAAGCCTTTAAAGAAGCCGTGATCCAAGATGAGCAAGCGGCCCTCAGGGTTGATGTGGCGATTGTGAGTTTTGGGCCTGTGGAATTAGTACAGGATTTTGTCACCATTGATCAATTTGTGCCCCTCAAACTCGAAGCCCATGGACTGACCCCCATGGGAGAAGCAATCAGCTTTGCCTTAGATCTCCTCGAAAACCGCAAGGTGGCCTACCGCAACAACGGCATCCAATATTATCGTCCTTGGGTCTTTCTAATTACCGATGGTGCTCCAAATCCAGATTCTCCTTGGCAACAAGCGGCAGAGCGCCTCAAAAATGCCGAGGCCCAGCGTAAACTCTCTTTCTTTGCCGTGGGGGTACAGGGAGCGGATATGACGATTCTCAACCAAATATCCCCTCCTGATCGACCTCCCTTAATGCTGAGGGGGTTAGATTTTCGTTCCATGTTCCTATGGTTAAGTGACTCAATGGTGCGGGTATCGAGTAGTACGGTGGGGGGAGATATGGTGGCCTTACCACCGGTTGGCTGGGGACAAATTGCAACCTAACTCAAACTTTATTTAATGCCCTGAGCCAAAAGGGGGCCAAAAGGGGGCCAGGGGGGAATAATCTGGGCTGTCAGTGGGGCATTTTGGAGTTTATAACGTTATTTCTCAATGCCAAAAGGAGAGACTGTGGCTTGGAGATCAATAGTTCACTCTGCGATCGGTACCCGTCATCAGCAAAGCAACTACCTTGCAAGATTTTGGGGACTATTTGATCCAAGGCAATCTGATCATAGGGGCTGTGGCTGATGGTGCGGGCAGTGCCAAGCATGCAGAGATCGGAGCTAAACTCGCAGTTGAGGCGACCTTAGCAGCCCTAGGCCGGATTGACTGGTCGGCTTATGAAGTCTCAACCCTAAGGGCAGAAGTAGGCTCGTTATTTAGGGCAGTGGTGCAGGAAGTGGTGGACCTCTTAAGGTCTACTGCGGAGCTTGGAGAGTATCCACTCCAAGAGCTAGGATGTACCTTGCTTGCTTTTGTCGCCACGCCTCACTTTTTTAGCGAGTCTGCAGATTGGAGATGGCTTTATTGTGGTGCAAGAACCAGACTCCCAAACCTATCAACTGTTGTTTGAGCCGATTAAAGGTGAGTTTATTAACGAAACGGTGTTTGTCACGAGTGCAGGGGCCTTAGATCATCTGCAATATTCTGTGCGACCCCATTTGCACCCCTTTGTCTGTGCAGCAACAGATGGCTTAGAGAAAGTAGCTATTCGGTTTCAGAACTGGGAACCCTTTCCACCTTTTTTTCAGCCCTTTGTGGATTGCCTGCAAAGGGTGGCTTCCTCTGAGGAACGACAAGTTTATTTGCGACAATTTTTAGATTCAGAGCGTCTCAATGCTCGGACTGATGACGATAAGACATTACTGGTCTGTCTCTATGGACCAGAGGAGTCGGGATGACGATTCTGATTGGTCAGAACTCGGGACGCTCCATTGTTTTGCTCAAGCAAATTGCTAGTAGTGGCGAGGGAACGGTCTGGAAGACAAATGCACCGGGATTGCTGGCTAAGCTGTACCATGACTGCACGCCTGAGCGGGTGGCGAAACTGAAGACGATGGTGGCCCATCCTCCCCCCGATCCAATGCCGGATCGTCAACATGTCTCTCTGGCTTGGCCTCAAGATTCTCTGATGGATCGGCAGGGACAGGTCCTGGGTTTTGTGATGCCTGAGATTGGTGAAAGTGTAAAGCTCTCGACCATCTATAATCCGAAGTTACGGAGTCGCAAAGCGCCTCGTTTTAACTGGTATTACCTCCATACTGCGGCCTTCAATATTGCTTCAACTCTGGATGCGATCCATTCTCAAGGCTATGTGGTTGGAGATATTAAACCCCAAAATATTCTGGTTAATAGTCAAGCTCTGACTTCAATTATTGATACGGATTCTTTCCAGATTAAAGATCCCGACAGCGATCACATCTTTCGCTGCTTAGTGGGTTCGGAGGGTTTTACCCCTGTTGAGTTATTAGGTAAAGATCTAGGCACCGTTGATCAGACTAATATTCACGATCGATTTCGGTTGGCGGTGATTATCTACCTGTTGCTGTTTGGGGATCAGCCCTTTAAGGGCAAATGGATTGGCCGGGGAGACTCCCCTCAGCCGACGGAGTTGATTCAAAAGGGGTATTGGCCCTATGCCCCCCAGAGCTTGATTCGGCCAGGTCCCCATACGATTTTATTGTCTGTTGTCCATCCTCAACTACAAGCTTGTTTTCATCAATGTTTTAGTCAGGGCCATAGTCAGCCCCATCTGAGGCCGACAGCTAGGCAATGGATGTTTGCCCTCAAGCAGGCGATCGCAACCCTTCAAACCTGCAATCTAGAGGCAAACCATCATTTTAGTCAAAGTTATGGGCATTGCTATTGGTGCGATCGCAAGGCCAGGTTAGGGGTTGATATCTTTAGTCCCAATCCTGTGATTGCCAAACCCCGCAGCCGACGCCCCGCAGTCCAAGACGCTGCTTCCCGGCAGAAACATCCTGCCTCGGCTAGACTTAAACATCGATCCACAACCAACTATCAACAGCGGATCCATCAGCTAAAAGCCATGGCTGTCCCCCCACAGGGATCTTCCCGAGCGCTGTTCCCCCGGGGTGGTCGCAGCAGGTCAGATGGCCTCAACTCTCGAACTCTGCCTTAGGATTAATCTTATGTACTGTGGGCTGCTTAGGCTTGGCACTCCTATTAGCACCAGAGCTCAGCTCTTCGAGTTTGAGCAGTTGGTCACAGTCTTTAGATCGGGTCTTAGAAAATTGGTTTTTTTCCAAGTTAGGTCAACAGCCTCAAGCACCCACCAGTCAACTGCTATCCAGACAGCCAAGGCCGAACCAAATCATTCCTCAACAAGGGCATTGGGAGCAAATCACCAGCCTCGCTATCAGTCCCGATAGCCAAACCTTAGTTAGTGGAAGTAACGACTTTACTGTCAAAGTTTGGAGCTTACCTACAGGTAAGTTACTCGCCACCCTCTCTGAACATCATGAACCGATTGTTTCAACTCATATTCCTAGCGATGGCAAGTCTCTCATTACCACTAGCCTCAGCGGCAAGGTTTTGTTATGGGATCTCCAGCCTCTGACATTATTAGGCAACTTGATTAATGATTCGCTGTTGCAACCCGAAGGAGGGATGAGAATTACGGTGGCCAATCCTGAAGCCAAGGTGATCGCCAGCAGTGATTGGGGTAACATGATTTTGGTCTATCACCGCACCCAGAAAAAAGTGACGCGCATACCAGCTCGGTTAATGGCTGCCGAGCAGTCCATGGTGATTAGCCCCGATGGCAAAACATTATTGATGAGCAATAGTGAGGGCCAACTTCAGCAATGGGATACGCAAACGGGCAAGCTGCGCCAGCAATTCCCTCTCACCCAGAGGTGGAAAGGGACGGAGTTAACCAGTGCCTTGATTCTCAATCACCAAGGAAACCGGATCATTGCGGGAAGTTGGGGGGGGAAAGTTGGGATTTGGGATCGGCAGAGGGGTGACTTGATTGATAGCTTTGCTGCTCATAACAATTGGTCTCAGCCTTGGCCCTCAGTCGTGACGACAGCCTGCTTGTCACTGGCGGCAAAGATCATAGCCTGAAAATTGGAACTTAAGTACCGGCCAATTGCGCTACACCTTAAAGGGACATCAAGGGTCTGTCTCTACAGTCGTGATCAGCCCCGATCAAAAATATCTGGTGAGTGGGAGTAGCGATCGCACCATTAAGATTTGGGAATTAAGCAAGGGCAAAACTGCTTCATACCCTAAAACGGTCTTAAGCTAATTGCTTTGCAAGTAACGGATAATTCCTTCGCTGATTGCCTTAGCCAACTTCTGCCGATGGGCGGCGGTGCCTAGCTTAGCCGCATCGGTACTACCCGTCAAAAAGCCCAGCTCCACCAAGATCGAGGGCATAGAGGTCTTGCGAAGCACATAAAATCGGGCTTGGCGAATGCCCCGATCAGCGACGCTGACTTGGCTGCGGATGCTATTATGTACCGCTTGCGCCAAGCGGAACCCTGTTACATAGTAATAGGTCTCTAAACCATTAATATCTGGACGACTCAGACTAATCGCATTGGCATGAATACTGACAAAAATGTCAGCCCTCAGTCCCTCCGCCTTGGCCACCCGAGGAGGGAGATCAATCTCTCGATCATCGGCTCGAGTGGCGACGCATTGATGCCCGCTGGCGCAGTAAATTGACCACCTGAGTCGAGACATCAATCACCACCCGTTTTTCTTGGATGCCACCAATGCCAACGGCCCCTGGATCGGCACCCCCATGGCCTGGATCGATGACAACGATTCTGGCTCCGGGGCGCACAGGCTTAGAAACGGTGGGTGTCGGGGCAGGACTGGGGTTTGCTGAGGGCTTAGGTAGTTTGGGGGGGGGGACCCTAACAATGGTGGGCTTCAGGAGAGAGGTTCTTTCCGCATCTTCAATCAGGAAAAACTTAGGTAGTTGAATATACCAACGGTTGGGGGCAATGCCTCGTACCTGCACGCGACCGGGACTCAGGGTATATTGATTGCCTAATTCCACCACGAGTCGTGTTGTGCTGCGGTCATGTTGGGCAACCCGAATTTCTTTCACATAGCTGCTAACCAAGCGACGCACCTTTCGTTTCCTAAAGGTTGTATTGGGCAAATCAATCACTAGCCGTGTTGGGTTCTGAACGACTAGGGCTTGGGGCTTGGTTGCTTCATTGGTAATTAGCTCAATGCGGCTTTGCCTGGAATTAAATCTCCAATAGGTTAATTGGCCGGCAGCGGCACAGTCAGCCCAGCTGAATGCACATAACGCAAGCGGTAATAACCAACTTGCTCTGAGTCTAATTCTATCCTGCATAGGTCTATGGGTTAGAACTCTTGTTTGAATCTGTAGGGTCTTAATTTACCAACGACCGTTGATAGCATAGCGATGTTTCCCTTTTATTAACAACGGAGCCGAGATTTCTAATTCACGTCACCGCTCGTCATCATCAGGGATCATTGCTAAAGATGCAAGGCAAGGGTACCAGAATTTGTCACTGTGCCTGACTTTTCCCGCTAAGTTTCCTGGGTGGCCAACAGCCAGCCCTCCATCAGGTCATTTAACTTAGCCCATCCTTTCCAGAGCACTTGAATTCCAATCGGTGTGTTGCGACGATGCTCAAGATATC
>JAAUUW010000084.1 GCA_012030735.1 Acaryochloridaceae cyanobacterium SU_2_1 | reverse complement strand
TTGAGGAAATTACGACAGGCCATGACCACATGCCATTTACCGCTTAGGGCAAGGGCCTTAGCCGCATATAATCCTACGCCAGAGGAGGCGCCTGTAATCACTACGGTGGACTTAGACTGTTGTGCCATTTGTTGAAAAGTCTGTGAATGTTTATAGATTTAAACGAATTGTTTCTTAGATTCACATACTTTAGGGTTGCTCGGCACAAATCTGTAATAGAGCTTAAAAATGGATTGGCTGTACTGGAGAGCTATCGATTGACTAAGCTCTAGTGAGGTCAATCGATCTCATCGAGCTTCAGGGTCTTGTTAGAATTAACCTTGGCAACAGGTAGCTTTTTCTTTTATTGATGACAACGTTTATGTCTAGAAGCACTGTTAAGTCTGTCGGATGGGCTAATTTAGTGGCTGCGATCGCACTGAGTCTTCTCTTCTCAACCCGCGCGATCGCAAACTCCAGTCAACCCCTCTCTTCAGTCCCAACTCTGGCCCCAGATTTGGCTTCAACTCTGGCCCATAATAGCCCTGAGCAAAACCAAGAAATAGAGCAGCCCAGCGATCAACAATCTGACTATGGTTTGCTGATTCGGGCCATTCATCAATATTTGGGGCGCGATCACCTCTCCATGGAGTCGGAACTGACCATGAATATTGCGGCCCCAGGCGCGCAAGCTCAAATCATGGCTCAAGTAAAAACTCTAGCTGCAGGGCCTCGTCAATTTCGGACCAGCATTGATTTTATCGATCCCCAAGCATCACTAGACCAAAAAGCAGAGGAGCCCCTTACCCATAAAAAACTTCTGCTGGTCTGTGATGGCAATCAGGTCTGGATTTACAACCCCAACCTCAATCTCTATTCCATCACCCCCTACTCACAGTTTGAAGCCTCTGATGATAATTTTGTCACGGGCATGATCCTGCGGTTGATTGCTAGCTTTCGCCAGGGAGCAGGGGAACCCACCGTGGCCGCTTGGGCGGCCATGCCCGTCGATAACTTGATCCAACTGATCGAAGCGGGCATACCCAGCCAGCCCTTTGGCTTAACCCGCAACAGCAAAACCCTAGGCCAAAGCCGTTACACCACCTATACCTATGCGGATCTCAAACAAGAACTTACAATGGTGGCCTATATTAATCCGCTGACCGCAGAGATCGAGCATTTTCACCTCCAGAGTAGCAAACAGCAGTCTCAGGTTAGATTAGAGGAAAGAGTAACCCACCAAGAAGAATTAGCCACTATCCCCGTCCAAACCTTTGAATTTACACCGCCCCCAGGGGCAAAACTCAGCAAATCACGCCTTTCCCTCGACCCCTTCTAGCCCCCTTTGGGCAACCCTCAGGTAGATAGAGTTCTGTGGATATAGCACCTTCCCCTAGTCAAACCCGTCTGCAAGAACTGCGGCTCCTGCTGCAAAGGGCAAGCTATGCCTATTACGGTTTGGATAGGCCAATTATGGAGGACGCCGTTTACGATCAGCTTTACCAAGAGCTACAAGGGCTAGAGGCGCAATATCCCCAAGGGATTACAGCCGATAGTCCAACCCAACGCATCGGAGAGCGTCCAGCCACTCAGTTTAGGTCTGTTCGCCATCGATTGCCGCTTCGTCATTAGTTTAGTAAAAATGCCTTTGAATCTAGCCGATCTAAAATGAGTTGGCAAGAGCGCTGGCAGCGCATATTACCCGAGACCCAAGCCGCAGCAGACTATGTCTGCGAACTCAAGATTGATGGGTCCGCCCTGGCCCTCTCCTACGAAAAAGGTCTGCTGGTGCGGGGTACCACCCGTGGTGATGGCATGATGGGGGAAGAGATTACTCAGAATGTCCGCACCATTCGGTCGATTCCCTTACGGCTCAATACTGACCATCCGCCGGACTGGCTAGAGGTGCGGGGAGAAGCTTTTTTGGGATTGGCCGTCTTTGAGCAGATTAATAGCGATCGCACTCAAGCAGGTTTGGCTACCTTTGCAAATCCCCGCAACGCTGCAGCGGGTACCCTCAGGCAACTAGACTCAAAGGTGGTTGCCGATCGCCATTTAGATTTTTTTGCCTATACCCTACATCTTAGCGCTGCTCTGCCTGACCAAGACCTACCCCAAACCCAATGGCAGGCCCTAAATCTGCTTCAACAACTCGGTTTTCGCGTCAATCCCAATCGCCGACTTTGTCCTAGCTTGGCAGAGGTGACCCAATACTATCAAGACTGGTCAGTCCAACGCTTAGAGCTACCCTATTTGACCGATGGCATGGTGATTAAACTCAATTCCTTCACGATGCAAGAACAATTGGGATTCACGCAAAAATTCCCTCGCTGGGCCATCGCCTGGAAATATCCTGCCGAAGAAGCCGCCACTCAGGTCGAACAAATCAGCGTCAATGTAGGACGCACCGGCGCCCTCACCCCCGTCGCCGAGTTTAAACCCGTGCAATTGGCAGGCACCACCGTCTCTAGGGCAACCCTGCACAATCGGGATCGGATTGCCGAGCTAGACCTACATTTGGGTGACACCATCGTTGTCCGCAAGGCGGGCGAAATTATTCCCGAAGTGCTGCGGGTCTTGAGGGAGCTGCGACCAGCCAATGCCAAACCCTACCAGATGCCAGAGCATTGTCCCCGTTGTGGTCAAAGGGTTGTCCAACCCGAGACTGAGGCCGTGACTCGTTGTATCAACGAATCTTGCCCGGCAATTTTGGAGGGGTCTCTGGTCCATTGGGTCAGTCGAGATGCTCTCGATATCGACAGTCTGGGTGAGAAATGGGTGAATCAACTAATCGATCACCGGCTGGTCACCTCCATTGCTGATCTCTATGATCTCACTCCAGAAAAACTGATGGAGTTAGATCGCATGGGTGAAACCCTAGCCGCAAAAATTGTGGCGGCGATCGCAACCTCCAAAACCAAACCCTGGTCTCGGGTACTGTATGGACTCGGGATTCGCCATGTGGGCAATGTCAATGCCCAACTGCTCTCAGAGCAGTTTAGGAGTGTGACAACCTTGATGGAAGCCGATCAAGCTGCGATCTCATCCCTCCATGGCATTGGTCCAGAAATCGCCCAATCCGTCCACCACTGGTTCCAAGCCCCAGCCCATCAAGACTTAATTCAGCGCTTGCAAGAGGCAGGGTTACAGATGTCTCACAGCAGCCCTGCCCTCACCCCAACCGCACAACCCTTAGCAGGCAAAACCTTCGTGATTACAGGAACATTACCCACCCTGCAACGGGATGAAGCCGAAGCCCTCATTCAACAAGCAGGGGGCAAAGTCACAGGATCCGTGAGCAAGAAGACCGACTATCTCCTACTGGGCAGCAAGGCTGGATCCAAGCTCACTAAGGCCGAAGCCTTAGGAATTAGCCAATTAACAGAAGCTCAATTATTGGCCATCTTGGATAGACCCTAACCTATGTTTTTTTATCGCCTCTATGGTCTAACCCTCCAGTCTAACTTTGCTATCCTCGGCCTTACAGAACTGCCCGTCGCAGCCAAGCCAGCAGAGGTCACCCTCCAACTCATTAAAGACGGCTCTATCGGCGACTATTTGCCCGAAAAGGTGGCCGAACAACCCATCGCCCTGCAAGTGAGCCGTGAAGATGCTCTCCTCTACCTTCGCCGTTGCGGGGTCTTTTTAGTGCAAGGGGGCAGCAAAATAGTGATTATTGCTCAACCAGACCTCTCCCTGGACAGCCTTTGTTATGCCCTACTCAGCCTTGTGATGGCAGTATTGCTCTATCAACGGGGTCGATTGGTCTTACATGGCAGCACAGCGATCATCAGCGGCTCTGCGGTCACATTTTTAGGCGACTCTGGCGCCGGAAAATCCTCCACCCTAGCAGCACTCTATGCCCAAGGCCATGGCATGGTCGCTGATGATTTAACAGCGGTGGATCCCCAGCCCTCAGGGGCAACGGTTTGCCCTGGTGTGCCGCGGCTCAAGCTCTCTAGAGCCACCGCCGAAATCTTGGGTTTACAAGCCGTCCTAGGCCCCGTTATTGAAGGCGCAGAAGAATCTTTTTGCTCCACCGCAGCCCTGCCCGATCAAGCCTTTCCCCTTACCTGCCTGTTTATCCTGGGGGTAGGTCCTCAAATCACCATTGAGCCGATTCCTCCTCACCAAGCTCTTGTGGAGCTGTTACGCTATGCCGGTCTAAGGTCTGTTTTAGATATTCGGGATAGCTCTAACTTCTTGCAGGCAGCCCTGTTGGCAAAAAGGACAAGGCTCTATCGACTCCAACGTCCGCAAAGCCTGGAAAATTTGCCTGATTTGGCGAAAATATTAACTCAGCATGTCAGGGCTAGTCTTCTCGGCCCAAATCGATTAGAATATGATGTGTTTAATTAGGCTCCTTCGAGATAAAAACAGTAACAACCATGAAAAAAGCTTGGACCTCTCCCCAACTTAAAATCCACGGATCAATTGAAGAATTGACGCAAGTTAGTCTGACTGATCTACAGAAAATGGGCCCCTTTACCTTGCCTGATCAAGCCCTAGATTTATTGGCTAGCCTTGGGGGCCTGCCCTAAGCTGAACAACCTTAAGCCTCGGCAGGGCTAGATTTAGCCCTTTGACCAAACAAAATCTTTTTATTCTCCTCCGTTAGGGTCGAATGTTGACTCACTTGCTTGCCGATTTCGTAAACTTTTTGGGTCGCGGGTCGCTCTTCGATCTGGATGAACCAGCGATGTAAGGCAGGGAAATTTTCTAGGGTTTGGCCTTGGCTTTGAAAGGGCACAATCCAGGGGTAACAAGCCATATCAGCAATAGAATAGTCCCCTGCAATAAAGTCTTGTTCCCTTAAATGCCCATTCAGAACACCGTAGAGGCGATTGGTCTCGTTGCGATAGCGATCAATGGCATAGGGGATAGATTCTGGCGCGTATTGAGAGAAATGATGGTTTTGACCCGCCATTGGCCCGAGGCCGCCCACTTGCCAGAATAGCCATTCTGTGACGGTTTTTTGCCTCTGGGGTCTGGAGGGATAAATTTTCCTGTTTTTTCAGCCAGATAGAGCAAAATTGCACCTGATTCAAAGATCGAGATCGGTTCACCGCCATCGGCGGGATGGCGATCGCAAATTGCTGGAATGCGATTATTAGGAGACAATTGCAGAAACTGAGGCTGAAACTGATCTCCCGCGCCGATATTCACCGGAAAAATCTGGTAGTCCAGGCCAGCTTCCTCTAAAAATAGGGTGATTTTATGCCCATTGGGTGTCGGCCAATAGTAGAGTTCAATCATATTTTGCATCCAGACTCGAAGGGAAACAGCCGTGCTTTCTACTAGGGTAAGCTATCCTCCTGACTCTGAGCCTGAACGAGATCCCTTATCTGCCCAAAACCTTTTTGCCGCCCGTTATCGCGAATCATGGCTGATCGGAATAGATCAAGCCCTTTGGTTAGAGATGACAGAACAACGGTTAGAGAAACTGCAACGATTTACTAACACAGGCCTCTATCCTCGGCTATTACTGGCTGAGGCCGATCCCTTGGCCTTCTTAGCGGGGCTAATGGCAGCTTGCCTCAGCGACTGTTCGCTGTTTATCGGCAATCCCGGCTGGCGACGCTCAGAATGGCAACAGGCGCTATCCCTGATTCAACCCGAATTAATTTGGCAAGGGGGTAACGCGCCATCAGCTGATATCCCTCATGCAGCAGCCACCAGAGAGGACCAAGGGGGCTGGCTGATGATTCCAACGGGAGGATCTGCGGGCAAAATTCGGTTTACCATTCACACTTGGGCTACCCTCAAGGCAGCGGTGCAGGGATGCCAAGATCATTTTTTTTCAGAAATATCTGCAAAGGCAGGCTCAAAAAGAGCGATCAATTCCTGCTGCCTGTTGCCTTTGTACCATGTGAGCGGCTTGATGCAATTTATGCGATCGCTAATCACAGGCGGTCAATTTTTACTCTTGCCCAAGGAGGCCCTAGCAACGGGTATCTCTGAGGATCAGGCAATCGGAGCGTTTCTATCGACGGAATCCCTACAACCGCAAAGCTATTTTCTATCCCTAGTGCCGACACAATTACAGCGGTTGTTACAGGCTGGGAAAAGCATAGGGGTAACAATCAGCGATCGCATCTCTTGGTTAGCCCAATTCCGCGCAATTTTGCTCGGCGGCGCCCCCCCTTGGCCCGCACTCCTGCACGAAGCCCAACAGCATCAACTGCCTCTGGCCCTTACCTATGGCATGACCGAGACAGCCGCTCAAGTTGCCACCCTCAAACCCGATCAATTCCTGCAAGGCGATCACAGCAATGGCCGAGCCTTACCCCATGCCAAAATTTCGATCAGGGGTGATGGCGCTCAAAGTTTAGCAGCCAATCAAATCGGACAGGTCGTTGTCGAAGGTGCCTCTGTCTGCTTAGGTTATTATCCCCAGCCCTTTGCTCAACCTGGTGTCTTAGAAACAGAGGATCTGGGTTATATGGATGAGCAGGGCAACCTCTGGATTGCTGGGCGATCTAGCCGCACCATCTTCACCGGCGGTGAAACAGTTTTCCCAGAAGAAATTGAGGCTGCTCTGCTGGCTACGGGTCATGTGACCGATGTCTATGTGTTCGGCCAAGCGGATCAAGAATGGGGTGAGCAGATCGTTGCCCTGCTGGTTCCCGTCAGCCCCGCCGTCACCCCAGCCCTGCTCAAAGCCACACTCAAAGATCACCTCAGCCCGCTTAAGCATCCCAAGCAGTGGATTTTTTTGCCGCAATTGCCACGCACTCCTCAAGGCAAAGTAAGCCAACCTCTAGTTCAGCAAGCTCTTGGGTCCGATCTCTAGAGACTTCATCTCTTGGCCCAAGTTAGAAATGACCCAGTACGGCTGCACTTACTCGCTAAAAGAGCAGGTTCAGAACATATAACCTCTCTGGAAGTTTATTGATATTTTGCACAGTGTTAACCCTAGCAAATAAGCATAAACTTCAGTAAATAGAAAATTTTAACCCTAGAAGTTAATGTTAGATTAATCTCAGGTACAAAAAGTCTTCAAACAACCCACCAGCCCAGGATGCCGACTGTACCTCCTATCGCTATCCTGAAGAGCAGCTATCCTTGCAGGAAGCTCACATTCTGTGGCCCTTTAGTTCTTAGATGAGCTTGTTAGCGCCAAAACCCTGATCTAGTAAAGATCTGTAGCTGGAATCCTAAAGTAAGGTCTGCTGTTGTTTCTGTCCACTTACGTGATTTAAATTGTTCAATCTACTCGCTTTATTACTGCTGAGCAAACATACATTTTTATTCAAGTGAGGGGTTTGGTTACAATAAGCCAAGCCCCTTTATAATGTTTCAGGCATGAAGATGAAGATTGAAACCCCTAGGTTCAGGCTGTGGCTGTCTACCTTACTGCTAGGACTGGCTTTTTTAACCCTCGGTGAAAGTCATCTAAGACCGCAAGCAGTCTTAGCCCAGTCGCCCAGCGAAACGCCCAACCAATCCCCAGACCCAGCACCCACCAGTCTCCCTCCAACACCTGAGACTCAGCCCATCCCTGCTGCTGCTGATCTCAAAGACGCCACACCCGCTGGCACAAAACAATCCGAGGAACTGAACAAGCTATCAGTTACTGAGGCCGTTACCTTGGGTGATCAACATTATGCCCAAGGCGATTATGACAGTGCAGTTGCTGCCTATAGCCATGCGCTGCAAAGCTTTGAACTCCATGCCTATGCCCTCTACAACCGGGGAAATGCCTACCGGCAACTAGAAAATTATCGGGCTGCGATCGCAGACTTCACCAAATCCTTAAAAATTGATCCAGACAACAACTTTGCCTATCTCTATCGCGGCATGGCCTTACTCGGCGACCAACAGGCAGATGCCGCCATTAGCGACTTTAATCACTTAATCGAGCGTAACTTCAAGCTACCCTTGGCTTACCATAAACGCGGCGAAGGCTATATGATCAAAGCCAATTACCAAGCCGCGCCCAAGACTTAGATAAAGCCTCTAAGCTCTATAACAAAAGCGGAGACTATCGGCAATACAGCTTAATTCAAAAGCAAGTCAAAGCTGCTAAAGCTGCTCAACAAAAAACTCCTGAGAATTAATCCTTGGCTCACTTACTGACTTAGTGACTGTCTCAATGACTCCCTTAGGTTTGCTATACCACCATTCTTGTAGGGGCCTAGACAATCGACAGGTATAAAGAGTGATCACAAAGGGCATCATCCTCAGGCTATACCCCAATAGCTCCACCTGATAGGAAGGATATTGCTTCGCCGATAAATCCGGTGTTAAGCGGCGACCAATACGTCGCCAACTAGGTTCCTTCCCATGCCACTGCAAGCGGCAACAGGGCCAAGGTAATCTTTCTCGATCAAATAATCGACAACAAGGCCCCACAACCCGATAGCTAAACTGACTACCAGGGCTTAAAAACAGATGACCATGGGGCCAGGGATGGTCTGCCACCACCGGCAGAGAGCTATCACAGCGGCCAACAGGTTTAACAAATTGAGGGTTAAACATCTAGATCTTCTCTAGAGGCAAAGGCTAACGCGATGAGAGACTAAACTGCTGCTGCGGCCAGTTCGCGCTCGGAACGCTGACTATTGCGAATGGCAGCAATGGTTGTGGCATAATCCTCTGCCTTAAAGACCGCGGAACCAGCCACAATCGCATTTGCACCCGCCTCTAATACCTGCCAACTGTTTTCGGCCTTAAGGCCACCATCTACCTCAATCCAAGGATCTAAGCCTCTTTCATCACAGATCTGGCGGAGTTTACGAATTTTAGGCAAGACCCCAGGGATAAAGCTTTGCCCGCCAAAGCCAGGGTTCACACTCATAATCAGCACTAGATCGCAGAGATCTAACACATAATCAATCTGATCCAAAGAACTACCAGGGTTTAAGACCACTCCGGCCATTTTGCCCAACTCTTTGATCTGCCCTAAAGTGCGGTGTAAATGGACGGTGGCAGTGGCTTCAGCATGAACCGAGATAATATCCGCCCCAGCTTTAGCAAAGTCAGCTACATACCGCTCTGGCTCCACAATCATTAAATGCACATCCAGAGGCTTGTTGGTTACAGGCCGCAGGGCCTCAACAATCAGCGGCCCAATCGTAATATTAGGCACGAAGCGACCATCCATCACATCCACATGAATCCAGTCTGCACCCGCACGATCGACCGCCTGTACCTCCTCTCCTAGACGGCTAAAGTCAGCAGAGAGAATAGAGGGCGAAATAACCGTAGATTTGGCCGAGGCAGAGAGGGTCATGGCAGAGGATCCAAGTTTAAAGACGGCTTAAAAAGGCTATGTTGTCAAATTCAACCTATAGCCTCTTATCAGTCTCTAGTTTAACAAAGTCTTTAACATTGGCCTAATTCTCTATGCAAATGCAATTAACCGATTTCAAGGTCTAAGGGGCAGTTTAATCTCAGGTAGCTGAACCTCCACAGTATTACTGGGCTTTTGATTAACGGGTTTTTTAAACCCTAGGGGTAATTTAGCACCTGTCAAAATCGCCCCATCTAAATTCACATCTCGCAGAATAGCTCCGGTAAGATCGGCATTGGTGAGATTCGCTTTGCGAAGGTTAACTCGATTGAGAAAGGCAAACCGCAAGTCAGCCCCCTCTAGATTGGCTTGCTTCAGATTTGTTTCTCTTAAGATCGCCCCTGTGAGACGAGCATTCGTCAAATCGGCTTGCCTAAGATTGCATTTGACACAAACTCGGGTCTGCTTCAACTGGTTGAGCTGCTCAGATTGACTCGCTTGTAGGGGTTGAATAAAACTCAGGCCTACCGTCACTCCCAACAGTACAGAGGCTAAAGGTGCAGCATAGTTGCGACTCATCCACAAAGGGTAATAGCTCATCAGATCTCACTCAATCCACAGCAAAAGCAATCTAGCAATAACAAAACTCGATCGGTCACTACCGAGTATGCCCTAATTATCCAGACAATCTCACCCCTTGGTCATAACCACAGACTCTGGGCAGTTAGAGAGGGGTATAAGCCATTCCCAATCCATTTTTTGCAGCTCCCCCTGAGTTCTCAGGGAGAATTTTGGCGGGTGTAGATCTGCCACATCTGTTGATAAGCCTTCTCCATTTCTCGGGTAAATTGCTGAGCATTCCATAAGGGAGAAGTCTGCCGCGATGCTTTGAGCTTATGAGACACTTGCTGTCTCAATGCCTGGTCCTTGCCGAGACGTACCCCCCAGTCAATATAGTCTTCGTCAGTCCAGGCAATCCCCTCGCTAATACCTGCATTACTTAAAAAGCATAGCTATTGCGAGCAGCAAACTGCTCGCCCACACGAGTAACCAAGGGTACCCCTACCCATAATGCTTCTAAGGTCGTTGTGGCACCGTTGTAGGGATAGGTGTCTAAAATCACGTCAGCAATGCCCAAATTAGCACGGTGAATAAGTTCACTGGCAACACCCCCTAAAAATCGCAGCCGACTGGGGTCAACCCCCTCTTCCTTAGCAGTCTGAGTAAACAAATCTTGAATGCTAGTTTGATCAGATAACCCTTTGATTAACAAATAGCTATTCGGCACCTCTTTAAGAATTTTGAGCTGTAGACGAACTGTATTGGAATGTCGTTTAATGCTGGTCTGGGCACTGAAATAGATCACTGCACCTAGAGGAATATCCAGATCACCCCGTCGTAGAGTGGGTATACCAACCTCAAACCCATCCACGGCAATATAGGTTTGCGGCAATCGCCAAATCTTCTCTTGGTAATACTCTTGGGCATCCTCGGGCAAGACATAGGGATCGGCAATGAAATAATCAATAGCTGGTAACCCAGAGGCATCGGCCCCCAGCCAAGTGACTTGCACAGGGGCGGGTTTTAGAGCCATCACCTCAGCGGTAGCATCCAAAGTATAACTATCTAAGTCCACCAGAATATCAATCTGATCCTGGAGAATTTGTTCAATTAAAGCAACGGAATCAGAGCCTTGCCAACTGTTTTCTGCCCGCTGGACAAACCACCGATCTGTAAATCCATCAATCCCCTGGTAGAAAAAATAAATTGAGACATGAAAATTTTCATGATCGTGATGTTGAAACAACCAACGACTCAGCCAACCCACTGAATGCTGTTTGAGGGTATGGGCAATATAACCAATCTTCAAGGGTTTTTGTTGAGACGATCCTTGGGTGAAACCGCCTGGCTCCCTTGTGCAAATTGCTGCTGCTTGACCTGCACATCGGCGTAGATTCTGCTGAGCAATTTTTGCAAGTTCATTTTGCCAGAGACGATACTGACGAGGCTGATCCGTTAAGTAAGAAAAGAAAAATTGAACAAAGGGCAAGGAGATAGTATTTTCACGATCCAAATTTGTAGGATTAGTCGCGATTAGCTCTTGAATCCAAGCTTCTTGTTGGTCTTGCACAGCCCTAACCTCTGTGCCATATTCACCTGCACTTAACTTTGCTCGAAGGAGTAAATGTCCTCCCAATAATTTTAGAGACAAAGTATTCGCATGAAGACAAAATTGCTGAGCAAAATCAATAGATTGCTCAAAGAAAAAAGCATCTGCTGTTAAACAAGATAATTGCTTGAGGGTGCATAAATTCTCTGGTTGCAAAGATAAAGATAATTCAGCTACTTTCACAGCCAAGCCATATTTATGTGCTTCAAAGCGCAATGAAATAGAAGCTTGACGAAAAGCAAGACTCAAAGCTTCTTTATCCAGAGCATGAGATAATCCAGCTTTGATGAATTCTATAACCGATGGATTGACGTTAGAGGTATCTATCAGCTTCAAGAACAGACAATTTAACCGATCAACTTGTCCCGGCTCAAGGAAATCATATTGCAAAAGATCAAGGAGTTGGTTATCAACCAAAATTTCAGTGATATCCTGGCTTGTTGACAACCCTAACTCTATCAGGAAGAAGAGATTGTCAAGGTTGAGAGGGGCAAGCTCTCGGATATATCGCCGAATAGCCCAACTTTCAGTGCAGTGATCTTGGAGTTCTAGACGTTGAGCTTCTGTGGTTAGAATCTCTGCTAATTCTATCCTTCGTTTCTCTAAAGAAAGCTCATCGACTTGATCCATAGGCAGCAGCCATGTCAAATAAGCTGCATCTTTATGGCCTTGCATTAAGTAGGTAAGACCCAGATACCAATAATGACTAAGATCTGTGGTGTCTTCGGCAAGAGCTTGCTCAAATAGTTGGGCAGCTTGCTCATACTCACCTTTGCAGAAATATTGATAGGCTGAGGCGCAATCAGCTTGAGTCGTCATCAATCAGTCTTCAACCTTACAACGGATACAAATAGCAGACAGTAAAAGACGCATTTATCTGTTACCTAGTGACTGAAATAGCTCTACTATTGATGAGGCTTCAGAATCTTGATTCGTAATAGAGGATGGATGGGTGCCATTTAGTACTAGCTTAATATTGTCCATTTATAGCCCATAAAGTAAATAACCCAGCAGAAAGCTCGCCAAAGGCAATGTCTCTGCTGGGTTATCAAAGGTTGCTGATGATTAGCAAGCAGCGGCTTTCTTGATCGCAGCAGTGGTAGTACCACCGGATTGAGTGACACAACCGGAATAGGAAACCATTCCAGAACCGGCATCCTTAGGTGTTGCAGTAGCATTACCCGCAGTAGCAGTACCTGTGGTAATAGCAACGGTAAAGTCGTTGGTATCCACAGTAGTTCCCATACCTAGAGCTGCGGAAGTAGTGGCAAAGCTGGTGTTTTCTAAGCGGTAAGATTGTTGAGCGCGGTTGATAGCACCCAATTGGCTTTGGGCACCTGCTTCACGGGCCTTGTTGGCTTGGCTGAGCATGGAAGGCAGAGCAACGGCGGCCAGAATACCGATGATGATCACAACAACCAAAAGTTCAATTAAGGTGAAACCTTTGTTGCCGTTCTTTTTGATGTAGTGCTGGAGTAGTTTGGCTTTGAGTTCAGTCTTCATGGTTGTATAGTCTCTACTTTGGGTATTGGTTTCAAGTCTGTTGTTTTCGCTCCCAAATATACATTACCCATCCGCAGAAGATTTGATATCAAGCTGAAGCCAATTACTCAAAAGTTCAGTGGATATACTGAGAGCCTATGTTTCACCCCTAAGCTTCCAGCAGAGAAGAGCCAGTAAATACAGAAAAGCTAGCCTTTAGGTAGGCTACGGTGTACACACAAGTCTGAATTAGACTGTAAGGAAGCCGTATAGAGCATCATAAAGATATGGAAAATCCCATTTTGATTCATGAAGACCTTATCGATGGCACGACCTTTGGTGACCTTCGT
>JAAUUW010000083.1 GCA_012030735.1 Acaryochloridaceae cyanobacterium SU_2_1 | reverse complement strand
GGATGGAAGGGGTATCAGTCTCAAAGACCTCCAGGTACAGCAACTCTAACCCACGGCCTGAAACGGTTTGAGGCTATGTTCTTTGCATGGGAAATAGCTCAAAACCGACTTGTGTGTACACCGTAGGAGGAGATAAGTTGTCATATTCTAGTCTCAAGCAACGCCACGCCACCTGTGAGTCTGCTCAGCAAATTATTCAAGTTCAAACTAGCCAATAAGCAAAAAAGTCAGCCTGCTCAGCCTTCTGAAGTTCAATTGGGTCAACTGCTGATTAACCGCTACCAACTGATTGAGCTCGTCGGCAGTGGTGCCATGGGCAGCGTCTATCGCGCTGAAGACCAGCTACTGGGCGAGGTGATCGTTGCCGTTAAATTTTTAGCTCGTAGCCTCGAAAATGAGACCATTGCCGCTCGATTTGCACGGGAAGCCCGCATAGGTGCCCTCCTTGGACATCAATGCATCCATATTGTCCGAGTGCTGGACTATGGCCTTCATGATCAGCATATTCCCTTCTATGTAATGGAATACTTACAAGGGCAAACCCTAGAGGAGCTCATTGATTCTGAGCCCATCTCTTGGCAACGGTTAACCGCCCTCATGATTCAGATTTGCTCTGGATTAACCTCTGCACATCAAGGCATCACCATTCAAGGGCAATGCCAACAAGTGATTCATCGAGATGTAAAACCGAGCAATATTTTCATTAGTAAAGATACCAGTTTGGGCGAATTTGCTAAGCTTCTGGACTTTGGAGTTGCTGATGTTTTAAGTCATTCAGACCAAGGCCTCGATCCTTCTCTAGCTGGCAACGGAACATCTGTGTTTACAGGAACAGTGGCCTATGGCTCACCGGAGCAATTTACTGGCGACAATGTTGATCAACGCTCAGATATTTATAGCTTAGGCATCACCATGTTTGAAGCCTTGACAGGCCATCTGCCGATCATGGCTGATGCCAATACCCTCAAAAGCTGGTCCCAGGCCCATCAACATTTGCAGCCACAGCGCTTGCAAGCGGCAAATCCGACCTTAAAGATTCCTGCTGCCTTGGAAGACCTGATCATGAGTTGTCTAGCCAAATCTCCCCAACAAAGACCTCAAACTGTGGCCGAGATTAGTAACAGCCTCAATGATCTTGCCCATCAATTGCCTTTATCTTATCGGACTACTCCACCGACTTTGCCCCTTACAATCCCTCAAAACAGTCAGACCTTAGCGCGAGAGCATCCATCAAGCGTTGCTGCACAAACACAATTAATACATTGGTCCGTAGAAGACATTGCCTGGAAAACAACTTGGCCTAACGATAAACCCATTGCCGAAATTGTATTTGCTCAGATTCTCGATAATGCTAGGCATCAAGAAGCGGTTTCTCTCTGGGTAATGTTGAGCAAAACAGAGATTGAAAGTCGATCCCTAAGCAAGCGGTATAGCCACTTTCTCTGTACGTTTAAGCCTCACCCCATGGCCCTCTGGATTACAACCCTCCTCGATCACAAACGAGAACCACGATGGTTACCTTGCTATATCGATTTAAAGGAGACCAAGGGACAGAAAATTACTCGCTGTTTAAGTGAGCAAGGATATTATTTCTTGATTTTGTTTGACTCCGCTCATCCAAGCCAACCTGTAAATGTGGTGACGATTACTCTGCCACAGTCCCAGCGGCAATTGCTCAAGGATTGCATCGATTTCGCTCAGAATATACCCTCTTCAGAAGGATTAAACGATAGTAAACAGTTGTTAAAACAACAATATCAGCGGGTAAAACACCAAATCCTAGATAAACTGCAACAACCCACAACTACCCAGCAATTTAAAATTGCTGATGATCTGGCAGACACCTTGGCACACTAATTCGGTGAGACTATCGCTAAAATTCTTATTGCCCTGTGGTGCTTTGAGCTCGATTAGATTATCTTGAGTCATGGTGTATTCTCTCTGGGATGTTTGTTTGTCCAGAAGGATACGCCTTTTTTCGCTCCCTCATACACCACAAATAGTGATAACTCCACGTCGATTGATTGAAGCCTCCTCTATTTCCACCAATTTAGCCCTAGACACAATTTTCCTGATCTAATCTGTCATGAATAAGACATCATGCATCAGTAGAACCGCACTCTATGGAGTTGCAACCAAACTGCTGATAGGACTTAGCCTAGTCTTGATTCTAGGGTGCTGGTCTTTTCCGGTTACAGCAGGCCCCTTGGCCGAACGATTAGCAGCGTTTCCTCAGTGGCAAGGTAAGCCAGTGCTCAAGCCTGCATCCGGGGCTTTAACTTATCCTGACTGGTTTTTAGGCGACTGGCAGGTCACCAGTACCTTGGTGGAGCTCGCGGCCCCCTTAGAGCCTGAGATCGTCACCCCAGGATATGCCGATAATCAACGCCTCCTTAACCAACCCGTTACATTTGCCGTCCGCTTCGTGGAGGAGCCTCTCCAACCTCAGGTGACTCCATTATCCTCTATGACGCCTTGGAACCTGCTATCTCCAAAGCCCAAGGTCATTGCCGATCTGGCGTTTAATGGCGAAAGTTTAGCTAGGGCTTACCTAGGCAAAGAAGCTATTAAACAAGTGATTGTTGATGCTCGATTTCCTAATCGGCAAAAGACGGTACTCAGTCAAGGTCGAGAATTAGTGTCCAATATTAGCGATCGCGCTACAGAATCCAACCCAAAAATTGACCAATGGATTGCCAGCGAACTCTTTCAGCAGACCTACCAAAGCT
This sequence comes from Acaryochloridaceae cyanobacterium SU_2_1, assembly GCA_012030735.1. Classification (GTDB taxonomy): domain Bacteria; phylum Cyanobacteriota; class Cyanobacteriia; order Thermosynechococcales; family Thermosynechococcaceae; genus Acaryochloris. The sequence continues at coordinate 10,496 of JAAUUW010000083.1, read as the reverse complement.
CGGCCCAAATTTATCTCAATCAAGTGGAAAATACCACAGCCTATCGCTATATCAATACCAGTCCGGCTCAAATTGAAGGGAATCAAGTCACGGCTATTTATCTATCACCCAATGACCCCAAATTTTTCCAAGCGCTCAATCAACCCGTAGCCCTTTATCGTTATCATTTATCCTTAACAGCTTTGCCCTAGATAAAGATCGAAGCTGTTGTGAAGACAGTCAGACGCAGGGTAGCAAGACAGAGGATAGCGATGTTAAGATCAAGCCTGATCTAGGGTAGTTTGAGCATAATATCTCTCAGGCCCTCTGCTGATTTTAGAGCTAGCCATCAAACAGCTAAGTTAGTTTTTTTGACTAGCTTCAGCGTTTATAGCAGAAGAGGTAAAACGTGTAGTGTGAGGCACAGTAATCATGACTCTCTCTGATAAAACGACCTTACAAGCGCCACAGGCCCTTGAGGAAAGCGAGGCAACCCCAGCTTCAGCAGCAGATGAGTGTATTTCCTTAGACCAGCCAGCAGAAGATCTTGATCTCAATACCTTAAGTAAAATTCGTGAGCTGCTATTTGGTCAACAGGCCCGTTCTCAGGAACAACAGCTTGCCCAATTAGAAGCACGAGTTGAGCGAAACTATGCTGCTTTGCAAGATCAGATCAGCAATCGCCTAGAGGCTTTGGAACAGTCTATGCAGAAAAACCTACAGACACTCACACAACAAATTGAAAGTAACCATACTGCCCAAGCTGCAACCGCCCAAGGACATCAAGAGCAAATCGCTGCGCTCAAAACTCAACTCACCCAAATAGGCGACCATCTCCAGCAAAAGCATGAAGAACTACGGGCAACCCTTGACCGTGAGGTGCAGGCCCTGCAAACTATTGATCAAGGCGATCGCGATCAATTGGCAACCCTTTTTCATGATCTAGCCACCCAACTTGGCTCTCATCCCTAGAGATCGCCAGTTCTAGTGGATATAGCAGACAAACTCAGGCGGCCTATTTTTGTATCAATTAGAGAAGCCATGGGCTGGTCTGTAAAGAGCCTTTCAACCTCGCTACCAGTGGTTAATTTATGAGTAATATCCCCAACGATAGCGAACATACAGCCCCGTCATCTAACTCTGCTGAGGATCTGAACGGGAGTGAGTTAGCCACCCTTCGCAACTTATTAATCGGCGCAGAAATGGCAGATCGCTGCTACAACAGTAAATTGCGATCAGAAGATATTAGCCGAGTGCTACCAGAAGCGGTTCATTTAAGCCTACAAGAGAACCCGGCCCTTAGTCAGGCTGTGATTCCCACGGTTGAGCAGGCCATCAAAACCTCTGTTGTCACGGATCAAAATACCTTATCCGAAGCCCTGTTTCCGATTATGGGTCCCGCTATCCGTAAGGCGATCACAGCGGCCATTCAAAATTTAACAGACTCCCTCAATCAGAGCTTAGAGCATAGCCTCTCTCTGAACAGCCTCACTTGGCGGTTTGAAGCTTGGCGAACAGGCAAATCCTTTGCCGAAGTTCTCTTACTGCGCACCCTGATCTTTCAGGTGGAACAAGTATTTCTGATTCACAAATCTACGGGCCTGGTTTTAGAGCATCTTGTTTCGGCGGCAACTATTGCCCAAGATCCTGACTTGGTTGCAGCCATGTTTACTGCCATCCAAGATTTTGTCAAAGACTCCTTTAGCGCCAGGGACAATACCTTAGGGAGCTTACAAGTCGGAGAATTAACCATTTGGGTTAATGAAGGCCCCCAAGCCTTAATTGCTTGCGTGATCCGCGGCAATGCTCCGCCCAAGCTGCGTTTGACCATGGTCAATGCCCTAGAGCGCATCCATGTCGTCCAAGCAATAGAACTCAAAAATTTTCATGGGGATAGCAGCATCTTTGCCGCCAGTCAACCTTATTTAGAAGATTGCTTGCAAGCTCAATATCAACCCAAACAATCCTCCCAAAAGCCCCTAGTTTGGATCGGCGGTGCCCTTGGCCTATTGTTATTAGGTTGGGGTACCTGGACAGGGATGTCTATCTATCAACAACATCAAGTCCAAGCCTTGGCTGAGCGTTTAAATCAAGAGCCAGGGATTGTGGTGGTGCAAACCCAAAGGCAGGGCAGCCAATATGTCATTTCCGGCTTACGAGATCCCCTCGCTAAGCAGCCTATGGAATTAATCCAACAAAGCGATCTTGATCCAAAGCAAATCAAGACCCTTTGGGAACCCTATCTATCCTTTGACTCCCAATTGATATTAGCTCGTGTCAACAACCTGCTCCAGCCCCCTCCAACAGTCAGCCTCCATATGGATGAGCAGGGTACGCTACTGGCCTCGGGCACGGCGTCCCAGTCATGGATTGCCGATGCCCAGCGGCTGGTTCCTCAGTTACCCAATGTTACACATTTTGACATTCAGCAGTTGCAGCCGATAGAGAAACAAGCGTTAAGGGCTTTACAGCAGAAAATTGAGGCTCAAAGCATTCTATTTACTGAAGATGTGCAGTTGGCTGCCAACCAAGGGCAAGTTCTGCAAGCGGTGGCTAAGGATTTGCGATCGCTAACCCAACTATCTCAAGCCCTCCAGCAAAGGGTAACGGTCTTAGTGGAAGGTCGCACCGACTTCGTCGGTCAAGATATCGTTAATCTATCGGTGCAACAAGCCCGGGCCAATACTGTCACAGAAAAACTGCTGCAACAGGGCATCGACAAAGCTTTGCTTAAACCCATTGCCGCCAAGACTTCAAACCTCTCCTCTCCAGCTCAGCCTAGCTCAGTGGTAAAATCAAACCGCAAAGTAACCTTTAAACTAACCTTTACTCAGCCAACTGCACCCCAGTAATCATCTATGCTTCAAAAGAAAATATGTATGATCGGTGCATTTGCAACAGGAAAAACCAGCCTTGTTTCTCAGTTTGTGCATGGGATTTACTCCGACAAATATCAAACGACCGTCGGTGTAAAAATTGATAAAAAGAGCCTTATTCTGGATGATCAAGACCTAAAGATTATTCTATGGGATATTCATGGTGAAGATGAATTTCAAAAAATTAGAATGTCTTACCTACGCGGTTCATCAGGCTATATATTAGTGGTTGATGGAACTCGCCGCGACACCTTAGGCACTAGTTTCCAACTTCAAAAGCGAGTCGAAGAAACCATTGGCAAAGTTCCCTTCATTACAATTCTTAATAAATATGATCTTAGCCATGATTGGGAGCTCGGCAATGAAGATCTAGAAGAACTGAGCGCTCGAGAATGGCAATATTGTTTAAGCAGCGCTAAAACAGGTCTAGGAGTAGAAGAGTGTTTCCTAAAGTTAGCAAGGATGATGCTATAGGCTCAAATGCGTGATCTCCCAGTACCAGTTGTCCAGTTTCTCTGTTCTACAGTTATTCAAGATCGATCACTGGTTTATTTACAAATCAGTAAGCAAGGTCAGTTGCTAGCTGCTGATGGAGATTTGTCTCACTATGGGCTAGAGAACTTGGTCCTTGGTCAAACCCTGGGTGGACAGCTGTTCTTCCTAGAGGGACTGGTGCCCCTTGCAGAAACCGTCCTTCATATTCCCTTCCTGCAAATCCAAAACAATGTCGCCATTGAGTTATATATTTTTGAAGACCATTCGGTAGACTGGGTGATTCTATTGGACTCCAGCTCCGATCGTAACCAGCAAACTCTCGTTCAACAAAAGGTCAACGACTTAAGTCTATTGCGTCACCGACAGGCAAAGGAACTAGCAGCGCAAATCCAGAAACTGGAGACAGCGCAGACCAATGTCACACAAAACCCCCAGATCACTCCTAAGGACTTGCTAGCAAATTTGCCCATCGGAGAACATCGAGACAGTACGATCTTAACCTTGAGATTCTTTCAATTAACTGAGCCGGCCCTGGCCCCAATTCTCACGCATCCACTTAAGCGGCTAGACAGATATTTAACCTTTGTAACACCATTGATTTTAGATGCTGGGGGGATTATTTATCAGCATATCGGCTGTTCCATAACAGCATTGTTTGGGATTCTGCCTTCCAGTCAATCTGCATCGAGACAAGCTTTTAATGCTAGTCTACGGATCATGGCAGCCTGTCAGACCTATCAGGAACCCTCTGGGCCGCCTCATCCCTTGAAAATTAGTCAGTTATTAACCTCTGGGACTATAAATCTAGACCTGATCCAGCTGGGCTACAGAAAACGCTTAGCAGTGATGGGTTTACCGATGACATTAGCCTTACAGATCAATCCAGCCCTCAATCAAGAGGGTCTCATGGTTGATCAACCTAGTTTTGAGCAGCTAGAGCAGATGCACTCTTTTTTTGAGCCAATCGAGGCGCTAGATGGCCCACAGCAAAGTTGGCCACCTTTATATGCCTATTCAGCTTCATGAACGAATTGTTGTCTGTTGATATTTTAGCGGCGCTAAAGATTTTGGTGCTTGTCTATATAGAGGATCAAGGGCTAGCCATTGCGGGGGAAAGACCGACTTGGTTTAAGCAGCTTTATCCGCAGACAGGCTCTATGCTAACCCTAACTTGGATCACTGAGCATTTGCCCGTTTTAGATATTTTTTTGCTGGATGCTGCCCAGGCTTGGTCCGCTGGTGAAACAGGTTTGTATAAATCTGAAATTTGGTATGAAACAAAGACTAGCGATCAAGACCTCTATTTACAAGCCTCTGCCCTGCAAGCCAATCAGCAAAATATTATTCTTATTCAGTCCCTAGCTCAAGAGTATCACGAGTTATTTTCCTATATCCAACAGGGCAGAGAAAACACCCTAAGCTTTATTGATGAGCGGAAACAAAGTCAAGAAAAAGTTCTGAAAACTACTTTTTACGATCTACTCACAGGTTTACCTAACCAAACCTATTTCTTGATCGAATTAGCTCATGCCTTTGAACGACAGAAACAGCAAGGGGGGCAGCCCTTTGCTGTTTTAATCATTAATATTGATCGATTCCAAAGTGTTAACAACAGCTTTGGGCGGCTAGCCGGAGATCAGTTGCTGATTACTATTGCTTGGCGGCTAAAAAATTACCTCGGTCAATCAGAGTTGTTTGCTCGGCTGGGGGGTGATGAATTTATTGTTTTGCTTGATGATATTGAATCTATTGGTGCAGCATTATTGGCAGCAAATCAAGTTCTGGCTCAGATGAAAAAACCCTTTAGCTTAAATGGTCAAGAATTGTTCATGACTGCCAGTATAGGCATTGCCTTGACCCAGATGAATTATGAACGGGCAGAAGATTTATTCCGAGATGCCAATACGGCAATGTACTATGCTAAGGGGTTGGGGCGATCGCATTCTGTAGCTTTTGATCAACGCATGCATGTTCGGGCTGTACGATTATTGCAATTAGAGCATGACTTAAAACGGGCATTGCAAGAGCAAGAACTCAACTTATTGTATCAACCCGTTATTTCATTAAATGAGAAAAAAATTATTGGTTTCGAGGCTTTAACTTCGATGGATTCATCCTGTCTACGGTTTGGTGTCGCCCCTCGAATTTATTCCGATTGCAGAAGAGACCGGGTTGATTATTGCGATTGATCAATGGATTTTGCGGGAAGCTTGCTTTAAGATTCAACAATGGCGGCAGTTTGTCGAGACTCCTTTGACAATTAGTGTGAACTTTTCCGCGCAGCAATTTGAGCAGACTGATTTAGTCTCTCAAGTGAAGCAAGTATTGCGTGAGACAGGTATTACCCCACATCATTTAATGATCGAAATTACGGAAAGTGCCTTGTTTAGTAAAGCCAATCGGGCAGTAACTACTCTCAAGGATCTTAAGGATATCGGTGTCCGGTTATGTATTGATGATTTTGGTACGGGTTATGCATCCTTAAGCTATTTGCAGCAGCTACCGATTGACACCTTAAAGATTGATCGGTCTTTCATTAAGAACTTAGATCACAACAACCGGGATCTCGTTGGCTCGATTATTACCCTGGCCCGTGATCTTGATCTGCATCTCACAGCTGAGGGGGTTGAGACTATTGAACAGTACCAATATTTAATGGAGTTAGGTTGTGAGAATGCTCAGGGGCATTTGTTTGCCCAACCGATGAATAGCCAAAATGCAGTAGAACTGTTGAGGTGTAAATCAGTGAGTATTGTCCCTAATATGAATGATTTGGTATAGCCCCCTCTCGGATTTGAATACTCCTAGTTCTGCACTAATTTGTGTGAGATAATTGCATCAGTGATCGCCTGCCCTTGAGTGAAGCAGGATTTAGAATCCCCAAACAGAGCTTACCTTCGCTTTGAAGTTCATGCCTATTCCAGTCCTGATTAGTTGGCTTAGAATTCTGAGTCTTATTTTAGCAATTAAGCCAAGCTACTCAAACTCTTCAGTCCAAATATCTCAATCAATAATAGGAAGACAGCCATTTCTCTAGCTCTTCGGGTGAAGAGGGGCTAGCAAACAGATAGCCCTGAGCATATTCACAATGCATCTGGCTGAGGGCTGTGACTTGTTCTGAAGATTCCACTCCCTCAGCGACCACATCCATATGTAGGTTATGGGCAAGGGTAACAATGGTTTTGACAATCTCAAACCCCTCCTCGGAATCCATGCGTTCCACAAAGGATCGATCGATTTTCAAGGTGTCGACCGGAAAGGCATTCAAATAGTTCAAAGAGGAATACCCCGTACCAAAATCATCAATGCCGATCTGAATACCAAGGGCCTTAATTGCTTCCAGCTTATCAGCAACATCAGCAATATGATCCATTAACAATCCCTCGGTAATTTCTAACTTTAGGTTGCTAAAGGGAAGATTAGAAGCTTCTAAAATCTGGCGTATACAGTCAACAAAATTGGGTTGGGCAAATTGTCGACTAGAGATATTGACATTAATTTGCAAAGTTGAATCTAGCACGGATTCTGATTGCCAATGCTGCATTTGTTGACAGGCCTGGGTAAGTATCCACCATCCCAAAGGAATAATTAGGCCAACTTCTTCAGCCATAGGCACAAACTCAGAGGGTAAAACTAGCCCTCGTTGGGGATGCTGCCAACGAACCAATGCCTCAAGGCCCACTATTTTTGGCTCTCAAGGGCCATGATGGGTTGATAAAATAGGTTGAATTCCTGCCGATCGATCGCGCGTCGCAGATCGTTTTCTAGCTGCGATAAGGCTAGAACTTGAGAGCGCATGCCGCTGCTAAAAATTTCATATCGATTTTTGCCCAAGTTTTTAGCCCGATACATAGCAGTATCAGCGTCTCGCAAGAGCTCCTCGGGATGTTTGTATTCTGGCCCACATAAGGCAATGCCAATACTGGTGCGGGTGAATATTTCATGCCCCTCAATGACAAAGCCTAGTTGCAGCTTTTTTTGAATTCGCTTAGCCATCAAAAAAACATCATCTATATTCTGGAGGCTATTGAGCAAAATCACAAACTCATCTCCACCCAAACGAGCCACCGTATCTTCTTCGCGGATGCAAGCCTGTAACCGATGCCCAACCTCGATTAGCAAATGATCACCAATCATATGCCCCAAGCTATCGTTAATAATCTTAAATCGATCTAAATCTAAGAATAGAATGGCAAACTGATCCTGGGCATTGCGGCGATATTGCTTAATCGCTTGCCCCAACCGATCCATCAAGAGTAGACGATTCGGCAATTGGGTGAGGGCGTCATGTAGTGCATCATGCACTAATTGTTCGCGGGCCAAATGATATTCTGTAATGTCTGTTTGGGAACCAGCAATGCGATAGGGCTGCTGATTCTGATCCCGAATCACCAAACCACGACTACGAAACCATCGATAATGGCCATCCTTATGGCGGAGTCTAAATTCGCTCTGAAAATGAGCGGTATCTCCTTGTAAATGTAAAAGTAATTCCTGTTGCAGTCGCTCACAATCCTCTAGATGAATCCGACTTAACCATTCATCGGAGTGATCACCAATTTCGTCTTCAGCATACCCAATCATGCTTTTCCATCGCGGCGAATAATAGACGCGGTTAGACTGCAAATGCCAGTCCCATAATCCATCATTCGCACCTCTAGCAGCAGCTGCGTAGCGTTCTTCACTTTCCCTCAGCACTTTTTCAACATGCTTGCGTTGAGTAATATCAATCAGATAGCTCCGAATGACCTGGCTTTCAGGCATGCAATGAATCGATTGCTCAAAGACTTGAGCCTCAACCTGAACTTCTCGCACGAGGTATTTGTTGCTAGTCTGTTGAACCATCTTGACTAACCCGTACAAAAGGGGATGATGCTCTGATTCAAGCAGATCAGGGAACTGGGCGACGGCCGCCGGATTGAGATAGGTAATGCTGCCACTAAAATCGGTCTCAATGATGGGGTGAGGCATTAACTCAGGGAAGGAAGATAGCCGCACCAAGGCAGCCTCTCCTAAATCACGCTGTTCGCTATCCGAGGGAGTGAGAGGCTGAGTAACCGGAGAGGAGGTTGAATCGATATCTGTTGATTCAGAGGCAAAGAAGGGTTCCGGATAATCTTCTGGCAGTTTAGAAACTAGGTGATAGGTGGCTCGAATATCTTCAGCGAAGACGATCACTTCTTGATCTTTAAGATCGTGAGAAAAGCGGCGTTCGCCATTAATCCAAACCCCGTTCCGGCTGCGTCTGCCCTGAATATTGCCATCAATGACCCGAAAAAAATGATTTCCAGTTTTAGGATTATGGATGCGAAGCAACAGAGCATGTTGCCGCGAAACGGTTTCAGCACTTAAGACAATTGCATTGGCAGGATGACGACCAATGGAGTAGGTGGCAGCTTCTAAGGCAATCGATTGGGTATGCATGCCTTCTTGGAGCACTAAGAGATGATAGGTGCGCTGGTGCCGTTTAGGGGACATACCCAGATCTGGCTTGCTCAAGGAAGAAGGAGACAAGGGCAGGTTTAAAATTTCGCTAGGCGCTGTATCTCCTGCGAGGATATTTATTTCCATCTTGGGGGCTGCTCAAGAAAAGTTCAATGAGGGGAAATAAGGGCTGAGAGATAAGCACTATAAAAACAATCGATATGATTTGATGGGCTGGGTCTAGGCAATCAAAGCCAAATTGATGATTAAGTTAACAGGATCATCACTATCAAGAATCCATAACCGTTAGAGTAAACAATCCCATTTATTATAACGAGGCTAATCATCGCACTTACGAAACCAGAGAATATTTTCAGAGCTATCTTTGGTTAACCAATCCCTTCTAAAATGAGACTCTAGCTTTCTATCCTTAATTTATGACTCTTAAGCTAAAGCCAGACTGGGCCGGCGAAGATTGGCTGTCGAGGTTTGTCAATGTCCTCATTCGGACAAAACCAATCTTTGCCATTTTGAAACAGCAAGCCCGACAAGTCTTGATTAATACAGCCGAGAAAAACGGTATTCCCCTGGCGTCAAACCTATCAAGACCTAGATACTTCAGAAATTAAGACGCAATTACCTCAGATCACTAACCATAAACTCCAGTATCCTGACTATTATCAAGTTCCTTTCCATGCCTATGATCAGGGAAATCTTTGTTGGCCTGCTGCTTTTGAAGCTGAGTCTGCGACCTATGCTATGGCGCTGCGGGTTTGGCCTCAGGATGGCTTGACTTGGCAGGCAGCTCAGGATCGGCTACGCAGTAGTTTTCATCAAGTTTTAGCTGAACATGGTCCCGGCGGGTGAGGGCTGTGTTGGATATGGGCTGCTCGATCGGGATTTCTACTATGGCATTGCATCAGTATTATCAAGCTAGACAAGATGGCACGGTCCAAATAACGGGCTTGGATCTGTCGCCTTATATGCTGGTCGTTGCTCAAAAGCGAGATGTTGATAGGCAAATTACCTGGATCCATGCTCTAGCTGAGCGGACCCCCTTTGAAAATCAAAGCTTTGATCTAGTGACTTTGCAATTTGTAATTCATGAATTGCCTCGCCAGATTACTCAATCCATTTTTGAAGAAGCCTTTAGGCTATTAAGACCAGGAGGCTGCCTGGCGATGGTGGATAACAACCCTCAATCTGAGGTGATTCAAAATTTGCCGCCTATCCTGTTTACGCTGATGAAAAGCACTGAGCCTTGGAGTGATGATTACTATACTTTTGATGTGGAAGATGCCTTACAGAAAGCTGGTTTTGAGGATCAAATTACGGTCGCTAGTGATCCGCGTCATCGAACCTTAGTCGGGAAAAAGCCGATTTAGAGGCAGAACTAGCAGATCTGCTTGCCCCATTGTTTTAGTCTCGATGCCATCGAGTGACACCATTACCTTGATCAATGAGGCTAATTCCTTGGGCCTTGAGCTGATCGCGAATGAGATCGCTCTCTTGATAGTCCTTCCTTTGGCGAGCAGTCTGGCGCGCCTCAATTAAAAGTTCAATCTCCGTATCAGCTATACCCAAAGGGGTTGAGTCAATCTCCCTTGGGCTGCTCTCTAGTCCTAATACTTGGGCCAAGCAGACCAAGGCTTGCCATTGAGCGCGCAATTGATCCCCTGTTGTCTTGCTTTGTCCCTGATGGTTGAGCAAATTTCCTTGCTT
>JAAUUW010000082.1 GCA_012030735.1 Acaryochloridaceae cyanobacterium SU_2_1 | reverse complement strand
TTCGACCTAATCGGCACGAACCGAGGGTTGTCAAACGCAGACCCAAGCCTTTCCCAAGAATGCGACAACCACGCTCTGTTCTCAAAGCTAGGCTGGCTGCATGATTGAGCTTAAGTCAGTGCCATTGATCTAGAGTTCGTTAAGATTGAAGGATAGGATGTCATCGGCAGTTTTTAACTTCAATAGAATGCTAACTTTGTCATATTTTTTAGCGTTTTGTCCCGCCGATCAATAAAGAACGTTTATCCCCATTGGAAGGCAATCTGCAACAGTCGAACAGGCCCCATAGTACGGAAAGAAGATTGAGTTTTGATATGACCACTCAAATGACTGTGTCCCCTATCCCGCAGCTCTTGAAGAACCAAAGAGCTTTTTATCAAGGGGGGCAAACCAAATCCCTTGCCTTTCGATTAGCTCAATTGCAAAAACTGAAGCAAGCAATTATTGACTATCAAGATGCCATTGTGGCGGCGGTCAAAGCTGATCTGGGGCGGCCTACCTATGAGGCCTATTTTGAGATTGCCACCTTGCTGGAGGTCAACTTTGCTCTCAAAAACCTGAAATCTTGGATGAAGCGCCAGCGAGTTGCCACAACTATTGATGTCTTTCCGGCCTCAGCCTGGATTCAGCCTGAACCGCTGGGTTTAGTTTTGATTATTGGGCCTTGGAATTATCCGTTTCAGTTGTTGATGTCACCCTTGGTGGGCGCGATCTCCGCTGGCAATTGTGCCGTCCTTAAGCCCTCTGAATATGCACCGCATACCTCTAAAGTCGTGGCAGAGATGATCACGGCTACTTTTGATCCACAGTATATTGCTGTCGTTGAGGGTGCGGTGGATGCCAGCCAGCAGTTGTTGGCTGAGAAATTTGACCATATTTTCTTTACGGGGGGCACGGCTGTGGGTCGGCTGGTGATGCAAGCTGCTGCTGCTCATCTAACGCCAGTGACGCTAGAGCTGGGAGGTAAAAGCCCCTGTATTGTCGATACCGAGATTCACCTAGAACATGCGGCCAAACGTATTGCCTGGGGGAAGTTCATTAATGCGGGTCAAACTTGTCTTGCCCCTGACTATCTTTTAATTGATCGTCGGATCAAGGTAGAGTTCATTACTCACCTTAAACAAGCCATCCGGCAGTTTTATGGAGATCAGCCCCAAAACAGTCCTGATTTTGGTCGGATGATCCACCAGCGCCATTTTCAACGGCTGACTCAATTTTTAGACCCCGATCGAATTATTTTAGGGGGGCAGACCGATCCTGAGGATCTTTTCATTGCCCCCACGGTAATCGATCGGGTGACTTGGGCAGATCCGATTATGCAAGAGGAGATTTTTGGCCCGATTTTACCGATTTTGGAGTATGACAGCTTGGCAGATGCGATCGCCCAAGTGAATGACCATCCCAAACCCTTAGCCCTGTATTTTTTCTCTCGAAATTCTCAGAAGCAGGAGCAAATACTTCACTCCACCTCCTCGGGTGGGGTCTGCTTAAATGACACGGTGATGCAATTTAGCAGCATCGGCCTACCCTTTGGCGGCGTAGGGGATAGTGGCATAGGCAGTTACCATGGCAAGGCTAGTTTTGCCACCTTCTCCCATGATAAAAGTGTTATGAAACGCTCATTCTGGCTCGATCTGGGTTGGCGATATGCCCCCTATACCCTCAAAGGTTTGAAGCAAATCAAAGGCTTAATCTCAAAATAAGAGTTTTTTAGGCGACAGTCTGGCTCAGCTTTTCAATGGTCAGCAGTGATGGCAATTGATGATGGCCATCACTGCTTGCCGCCTTTGCTCGATATCCAAAAGGCTCTCAAATTCAAAATGCTCACGATCGCACGCTATCTTCACGTCCTCCGACTGTTTTGGGCCACAACCATTGCCGCTGAGATGGAATATCGATCTAATTTTGCGATCGCAGCCATGACAAGCCTCGGTAATTTAGTGGGCAGCCTATTTGGTTTATTCCTGTTCTATCGGACCGGATATAGCTTTCAAGGCTGGAACTGGCATGAAGCCTTAGTGATCTTAGGCATCTTTACCCTATTGCAGGGATTTTCTGCCACTTGCCTCGTCCCTAACCTCAACCGCATCGTGCGCCATGTGCAAGAAGGCACCCTAGACTTTGTACTCCTGAAGCCCATCAGTAGCCAATTTTGGCTCTCCACTTACTCTATTTCCCCCTGGGGACTGCCAGATGTTGGCTTTGGCCTCTTTCTAATGGGTTATGCAGGATGGCATTTGGGCTTAAATTGGCAAAACTATCTCCAAGGGCTACTACCCCTGTTATTTGGTTTCCTTAGCCTATACAGCCTATGGTTTATTTTGGGTGCCACCAGTATTTGGTTCGTCAAAATCTACAATGTCACCGAAGTCTTGCGAGGCTTAGTGGATGCTGGACGCTATCCCGTGGCGGCCTATCCAACAGCATATCGATTTTTCTTTACCTTCATCATCCCTGTCACTTTTTTAACCACTGTTCCTGCCGAAGCCATTCTCAATCGAGCCTCCTGGAATTGGCTGATCGGGGCCGGACTCTTGTCAATGGCATTATTTTGGATATCTAACCGATTTTGGCAATTTGCCCTCCGTTTTTATACCAGTGCCTCCAGTTAAAGGGCAAACCAACCCACAAAAAATGGGCGGCTTTTACGAGCCGCCCATTGTACATTGATGAATCAGAACTTTAAGACTAGACCCTAGGACGTAGTCGTCAAAAAGGTCTAATAGTCAAAGTCACCGCCCATTCCAGCACCTGCCGGAGCATTGTCCTTAGGCTCTGGCTTGTCCGCAATAATACATTCCGTTGTCAGCACCATGCCAGCAATAGAGGCAGCATTCTGCAAAGCAGAGCGCGTCACCTTAGCCGGATCGACAATACCCGCTTCGAACATATCCACAAATTCATTCACTGAGGCATCGAAGCCCACATTGAAATCTTTTTCCCGAACACGCTCGGCAATGACGGCACCATTTTGACCCGCATTCTGGGCAATTCGTTTGAGGGGAGCCGTTAAGGCTCGCTCCACAATCGTTGCACCAATGAGCTCTTCACCCGCTAGATTATCAGCAGCCCAGGCAGCCAACTGAGGGCCTAAATGAGCCAGTGTGGTTCCTCCCCCAGGCACAATCCCTTCTTCTACAGCGGCCTTGGTAGAGTTAATGGCATCTTCCAGACGCAGCTTACGGTCCTTCATTTCAGTTTCGGTCGCAGCACCAACCTTAATAACCGCAACACCGCCAGCGAGTTTAGCAAGCCGCTCTTGGAGTTTTTCCTTGTCATAGGATGAGTCTGTTTCATCCATTTGCCGACGAATTTGCTCGCAACGAGCTTTAACAGCTGTCTCGTTTCCTTCAGCCACCAAGGTAGTGGTATCTTTGGTGATTGTGATCCGACGGGCTTGGCCCATCATCTCGAGCTTGGCGGTTTCCAGCTTAAGTCCTGCATCTTCAGTGATCAGCTGGCCACCGGTGAGAACTGCAATATCTTCGAGCATTGCCTTGCGGCGATCGCCAAATCCAGGTGCTTTCACCGCCGCAACATTCAGAACACCTCGCAACCGGTTAACCACCAGGGTTGCTAAGGCTTCCTTTTCAATATCTTCAGCAATGATCAACAATGGCTTGCCAGACCGAGCAGCTTGTTCAAGTACAGGGACTAGATCTTGCACAAGGGTAATTTTCTTGTCTGTGAGCAGCACATAAGGTTCATCTAGAACTGCCTCCATCCGCTCTGTATCGGTGGCGAAGTAAGGAGAAATATAGCCTTTATCAAAGCGCATCCCCTCCGTGACTTCCAGTTCAGTCGTCATGGATTTGCCTTCTTCTAGGGAAATGACGCCTTCTTTGCCCACTTTATCCATGGCATTGGCAATCATTTGACCCACTTCATCGTCATTGCCCGCAGAAATCGTTCCCACTTGGGCAATGGCTTTGGAATCTTCTACCGGGCGGGACTGTTCAGCAATTTTTTCCACCAAAAAGGCAGCAGCCTTTTCAATGCCTCGCTTGAGGGAAATAGCATTGGCACCGGCAACAACATTACGCATGCCCTCTTTGACCATGGCATGGGCTAAGACCGTAGCAGTGGTGGTACCATCTCCAGCAGCGTCATTGGTTTTGGAAGCTGCCTGACGAATCAGAGCAACCCCAGTATTCTCAATATTGTCTTCTAGTTCAATCTCCTTGGCGATGGTGACCCCATCGTTGACAATCTGAGGAGCACCAAATTTCTTTTCTAAGACCACATTGCGACCTTTGGGTCCCAATGTGACTGCAACAGATTCACATAAAATATCCATGCCTTTTTCTAGGGCACGGCGAGCATTCTCGTTATAAATAATGCGTTTAGCCATATCAGCTCAACCTCGGGTACATGCAATGAATATGAGTGGATTTAGGCAAACAAAGCTGCCTAAAAGGATGGACAACTGTGACTCAGGTCTCGTGCAGACCAAGCTGTCTTAGTTGACTATGGCCAAAATATCTTTCTCAGACAGCAACACAAATTCTTCGCCGCCCAGTTTGACATCGGTGCCAGCATACTTAGAGTAAAGAACCTTGTCGCCTTCTTTGACATCTAAGGCTTGACGGGTACCATCATCATTCCGCTTGCCTGGACCAATGGCTGTAATTTCACCAACTTGGGGTTTTTCTTGGGCTGCATCGGGCAAATAAATGCCTCCTGCAGTTTGCTCCTCAGAAGCACTCACCTTGACGAAAACTCGATCGCCCAAGGGCTTTACCGTAGAGACACTTAAGGAAATAGCGGCCATCCTGGCTCCTCCTAACAAATAACAATTCTTGGGGTTAGCACTCTCAGCTCCCGAGTGCTAATCTATCTGAGGTCATCGATCAAATTCAATCTTGTAGCTGTACGGGTTCCCGAACTAAGGGGAACACTCCATCATGGTCAATCAACCTAAACCATCTCTGGGCTTAGATCTAGCCCAGAGATCTAAGGGTTGCCCCGAGTGACCAGCACAACCCCTTCCCGTTGGTCTGTGGGCTGAAGATAGACATTGACTTGTTCTTCTCGGGCGGTGGGTAACAGCTTACCGATGAAATCAGGGTGAATGGGCAGTTCACGATGCCCTCGATCGATCAGCACTAATAACTGAATTAAGGTCGGTCGCCCATAGTCATGGACAGCATTGAGGGCAGCCCGAATAGTCCGGCCACTATAAATGACATCATCAACAAGGATCACAATTTTGCCGGATAAATCTGTGGGCAATTGAGTTTTGCCTGGCGTAGGAACAGTAATTTGGCTTAAATCATCCCGGTAAAAGGTGATATCTAAGCTACCCACAGGTACCTGTCGATTTTCTAGGATATCGATCTGCTGGGCTAAGGCTTTGGCTAAGGGCACTCCCCGAGTGGGAATCCCCAGAAAAACAACCTGATGTAAATCTCTGGATCGTTCGATCACCTCAGAGGCCAAGCGGGTGATGGTTCGACGTAAATCTTGGGCAGATAGGATTTCAACAGTATTGGCAGACATAGCTTATGCAGCCCAAGGATAGTGGGGTATCGAACAGCAAAACGGGTCCTAAGGCATCTGAGTCTCAATTTACGCATATTTGCGGAAGTCAGGACCTAGGAAACTTGGTAGCGTAAATCTAGTGCGAATCAATTAGATCTTTAATCGTTATCTATTCTCTATAAGTTTTGATGGTAATGGAAACTCAAATCGCCAACAGCTATAAAAATATTATGGAACTTATTGTTGATGAAGAAATTGATCAACAAACCCGTGCCCTGCCAGCCATAACAGCCCATAGTATTAATCGCATTGAGGTTGCTGCCTGCGCCCTTAATCAATTACCCCCACTATACGCCTCTAGCCAAGAAGGTGTTTCAATGCAATATGATCGCGCCCTTCATTGCTTTCATGAACAAATTAGTGCAGCGGTCAGTAAGGCCATCAATGCTGTCCAATCTTTGCCCTCTAAAGGATTGACTCCTTTTACCTGTGAACAGGTCACTCAAGGTTAAGAACAAAAAAAGCTAGCGATGCGCTAGCTAGAATTTTAGAATCAGTGATGTTAGATCTCAATTCCAGGAGGCCAAGCTGCCTATTCCCAGTAGTGCAGTCGGCGATGGATAGATTCTTGTTGGGTTCCATCGTAATGTAACGAAGAACACAAATTTCAAGACATAAAACTTTACGTATCCTGCGGAGCATTACATAAGTTTTAGTTATTTTCTGCTCCTACCTGAGACTCCTAAGATTTGCAAGGTTTGAGGAGCACAGGGATCGATGCCAATGGGGCTTGATTAATGTCCCAAAAAGAGTTGATAGGCAGGATTATCAGTTTCATTGATATAGGGATAGCCTAGGTTGTCTAGAAAAGCTTGCCATTCATCCATCTCATGGGGAGGAACTTGGGTCCCCACTACAATCCGGCCATGGTCAGCCCCGTTGTTGCGATAGTGAAACAGGCTAATATTCCAGGCAGGACTCATGCAGCCTAGAAATTTTGTTAAGGCACCGGGACGCTCTGGGAACTCAAACCGGTAGAGTAGTTCATGGTCGGCAAGCTGCGATCGCCCCCCGACCATATGTCGCAAATGCAACTTAGCCAGCTCATCATCTGTTAAATCTAAGGTTTTAAACCCTTGGCTGCCAAACGTATTTGCAATTTGAACTGCATCCGCTCGGTTCTGGATTTGCAACCCTACAAAAATATGGGCTGTCTGCTGATCGGCAATGCGATAGTTAAATTCGGTGATGTTATGGCTGCCAAGACAACCACAAAACTTGCGTAAACTGCCTCGTTCTTCTGGAATATTGACGGCAAAAATCGCTTCTCGTCGTTCTCCTACCTCGGCCCGCTCGGCTACAAATCGCAACCGATCAAAGTTCATATTGGCACCACAGGCTAGGGCAATGAGGGTTTTGCCTTGGAGTTGTTCTCGCTCGATATAGGCTTTGGCGCCAGCGATCGCTAAGGCTCCAGCTGGCTCTAGAATCGACCGGGTATCTTCAAAGACATCTTTAATGGCAGCACAGATGTCATCCGTATTCACCAATATCACTTCATCCACATATTGCTGACAGAGGCGAAAGGGTTCGGCCCCCACTTCTCGCACAGCTACCCCATCGGCAAATAGCCCTACTTGAGGAAGCCGCACCCGTTCTCCGGCCCGCAAAGAGTGAAACATGGCAGCAGCATCCACTGGCTCTACGCCAATGATCTGGATCTCTGGTCTGAGCCGTTTCACATAGGCGGCTATTCCTGAAATCAGTCCGCCCCCACCAATAGCGACAAAAATGGCATGAATTTCCCTTTGATGCTGTCGCAACAGTTCCATGCCTATGGTTCCCTGGCCGGCAATGACATCGGGGTCATCAAAGGGGTGAATAAAGGTGAGACCTTTCTCTGCAGCGAGTTGGACCGCATGAGCATAGGCATCATCATAGGTATCGCCATACAGAACAACTGAGCCACCTCGATCGGCCACAGCGTCTACTTTTACTTGGGGAGTGGTGACGGGCATCACAATTAAGGCCGTTGTGCCTAGGTGAGCAGCCCCTAAGGCCACGCCCTGGGCATGGTTCCCGGCAGAGGCCGCGATAACCCCCTGCTTCAATTGCTCAGGGGGCAACTGCACCATCTTGTTATAGGCACCGCGTAGCTTAAAGGAAAAGACCGATTGCATATCCTCGCGCTTAAGCAGGATTTGGTTCTGCAATCGAGCCGATAGACGAGGGGCAATGTCTAAGGGACTTTCCTGAGCAACATCGTAAACCCGTGCTGTCAGAATGCGTTCAAGATAATCAATATGGTTCACAAGATGCTGTTGAGGAGAGTGGTACCAGCAAGCATAGCTCTACTTTACGATCTCCTGGCAGACCTCAGCATTCTTGCTTAGGAAACTGCCTCTGATTCGACAAGGCCTAATTCAGCCAACAGTTTGCTTCGATTGACAATTTTGGGGAATAGGACAATCACCTGTGAGCAACGCTCTATAAAGGAGACAACCCATTCTTGCACCCCTTGTCGTTGAGTGGTGTCTAGGGTTTCATCTAATGAGCCTTGGTAGAGCATCGCAAGCGATCGCTCAATTTTGAATTGCTGGAACCAATCTGAAGGGGGGGCGACAAGCCACCAAATAATTGGTGGCAATGGCGTCACCCAGATAGGTTGCCCCATGGCTGCGGAGATCGTTGAGAATTGAGAGGATTTGCTCAACCGTGATAGTAGAAGCCGAGGTATCGGTTGTTGGCACTGATGGCAGGTGATTGGTCGTAACCTCCTGGTTCTGGGAGGTATCAGTCTCACCCAACATCGCAAAATTCGTTGCTCAAGATCTGCCCGTCGCGTTGCGCTTGAGGATCCCTGTTCCACTAAGGTTTGGTGATAGTGAACTAGAATTTCTAGTTGCCGAATAATGGTCTCTAACTCATCACTCTTATATAAGGTTTTAAGAGTTTGATCGAGATCGAAAAAAGTCGAAAAATCATCCCCTAGATCTTCAACCCGAGATAAGTAGGGGTCTTTCTGACGATACAGCTTGCGAATATAGTAATTCGTCATTGGTGAGACTTTACTAAGCACAATGAACCTATGTAGGAGGGTTGATTCAGAGAAAAGGCGTGGTACTCGTCCTTTTAAGCATCGAGAAATAGCTCAGGAGTCAGATCTTTGGTGAGCTGACCAAGAGTTTCTAATAGACCACTGTAATCTTGAGGTATGGTTTGACCTGTAAGGTAGAAGATTGAGTAGAGTGAGGCCGTACATTGCCCCAACGCTCCTTATGGTGAGTTGTATGGAGGTTTTTAAAGCTTTTCTAGACCAGCAACCCTAGAGTCTCTTCTCTTTTAGGGTAGACATGTTGGCAGGAGGATTTGACATTGCCCCCGCTAAAGCAGAGGGATTCTCTTGACTAGGACATGACCTTTGTATGAGTAGCAGAGTTCAAACAGAAAAGTTTGACTCTGGGCCTCTTAGGCCATGAACTAAGGTCGGAAAACTTCTGGTGCGCTTGTCAAGTTTTAGTTGACATGGGGCATTCTGGAAATAGGTAAAGATCTTCAGGTTATTTGAACGCGATTTTTACTGACTCTTAGCAAATTTCTCTGCACCAGACTTGCCTGAGCTGTGAGCTGCACTCTCTGCAATAGTTGTGAGATCTTTGCCCTGTAGGGCTGATTTCCCAGATCTTGATCTCTGGGTAGGGGGGTGCGATCTCAATCCCTCAACCTTCCATCCCATTCTTTTGGGAAAGTTTTTGCTGCTCACCAGCCCTCTCTTGTTTGGTATATCCTCACACCGTTCTAGTCCTTATTTAGTTGTTTTCATCAGGGTCAATCCCCATGGTTTTTACATCAACACTGACAACTCCTGCTAGCAACCTTAGCCAAAATCTCTCTCAACAGTCGTGCAAAGCACTCTACCCGTACAAACGCAATCATTATCGCTTCGAAGACTTTTTTGCTTTCAACCAGGCCGAGGGGACCCTTAGGGACTGGCATGAATCTCGCAACATCCTAGCTAGTGAAGACTTTATTGTCGCCCTTATTCAAGGTCTTGAGAAAGAAGTAGGTCAGGCTGCCAGCCTATTGATGTATAACATTGGCCAAGAATGGGGCAAACAGGACGCTACCTTTTTTCAGGGCTGGTTTGAGGAGCAATATCAACAATCCTTGCAGACCTGTAGACCTACACTGGCCTTAGAAGCATGGTGGTGGCCCTTTACTAGCCAAGGCTGGGGCAACTGGGAAGTTGACCTAGAGAACCAACAAAATGGGTTTATGTTTATCAATATCTTTGACTCAGCCGTAGCCCGCACCCTAGGCGATGTGGGCAAACCGGTTTGTTATCTTTATGCCGGTTTATTTGCTGGATTTTTCAGTCATCTGATTAAAAAAGACCTCAGTTGCATTGAAACCCAATGCTATGCCATGGGCGAAACCTACTGTAAGTTCTTACTGGGCAAGCAAGACCGTATCGATGCCGCTAGTTTTTGGCAAACGGAAGGGGCAACCGCCCGAGATATTGAGAAAAAACTCTATAACGGAGAATACCTTCGATGAGCAGCCCAGGCTGAGGGGGGTATCTTGGCTTTCTTGATTGGGGCAAGAGAGATCACACCAAAGGTTAACTCTATCAATCCATAAGTTTTCGAATTTGTAGCGAGGATAACGATGTACACAGAGTT
This sequence comes from Acaryochloridaceae cyanobacterium SU_2_1, assembly GCA_012030735.1. GTDB lineage: Bacteria > Cyanobacteriota > Cyanobacteriia > Thermosynechococcales > Thermosynechococcaceae > Acaryochloris. Next base: position 3,359 of record JAAUUW010000082.1, on the reverse strand, counting down.
TGAGGCTACTTTGCGAGCCGCAGAGGATCACTATTTGCAGCCGCAAGAGAAAGAGTTCTTTCTCCAGCAGTTGGCAGCCCTAGATCTGGGCCTAGCCACTTACGAGAAACTGCAAGAACAGGAAGAGGAAATATTCCAAGGGATAGCAAATTGTCTCCAAGAGGTCATCCCCTTGGACCAAACACAGGCGCTAGAGCAAGCCTTACTGCGTTGGATGTCTGTTCTTCGATATGCAGCGATGGCGATGTTGCTCAATAGTTCTGTTTACTTAGAACGACAGTTACTAGCATGGCTCGCTAATACAGCCCAAATCGACCCCAGCCAGTCTTGGGATCAGCAGGTCAGTGATGGCCTCCTGCGCGCGCTCAGCAAATTGCTCACGCAGGAACAACAGTCGCTCTTACACCCTTTTTGCAGCAGGCTCAAGCCAGACTGATTGGGGTAGCAGCAGAGCCAGAATTAGTGACCTTGGGTTAAATAGCAAGAAAGGGACATGATTATGATTTCAGTGGCAGCACTCGTACAGAAGCAAGGATTACCAGGAAATTTATTTGCCTCCGATACTTATATCCAGGGCGATATGGAGCTGGGTTTGATCGAGAACCGTCATGGCTCTCGGCTACTAGCCTTGCCTGACACTCTTTTGCGAGCAGTTCATAAGAGCCTAGAGCATGAAGTCGGCCCCGCAGCGGCTCAGGTGCTTCGCGAATGTGGCGGTATCTGGGGTAAAAATTTCTATCGGCGATTTTCGACTGAAGTCAGTGATTACTATGGTAAATCCTTGGCTGAGCTGACGATGGGGGAACTGATACAGTCTTTGCAAGAATGTTGGAAAACCTATGGCTGGGGATTGTTAGATTTAGATGTTAACTATTCCCAACAAGGTTTCTTGGTGGTGAAGATTAAAAATTCTGCCTTTGCCGCAAACGAAACCCCAGGCAATCCTTCGGGCTGCTGGGTCGAAGCAGGATTATTAAGCGCTTTCTTTAGTCAGTTATCAGGGCGAAATTTATATGCTGTCCAAACTGCCTGCGAGTCGATGCAGGCAGAGGAAAATTGCTTTGTGTTGGGTATACCGGAGCGGGTCAAGGTGGCAGAAGCCTGGCTAGGGGAGGCCCATGATCACCAGACAGTGATGACGCGCCTGATCGCAGGTTCTGCAGATGGCCTGCCTGGATGACTGCCTGAATAAGTATCAAGGAGAAAAAAACGGTGCCTAAATTGTCAAGCTAGATCCCATTGGTCAAGAGACTAGCATCAAAACCAATGATAATTTGCTGTCAGGACTGCTGAAGCATGAACTCAAGGTTTTACACGAATGTGGGGGACGGGGCATGTGCGCCACCTGCCATATCTATATCAAGGAGGGGATGGAACATTTTATCTCCCCTTAAATCGCCGTGAGCGACGCACTTTGGAAGTGATTACCACCTGTAAGATGAATTCTCGCCTAGCTTGCCAAAGCCGAGTATTGGGGGAGGGGGTTGTCGTTGAGTTGCCGGCGGGGATGTACCTCAGCGATATGCAAGATATTGAAAGCTTGATCGGGCGTCGCGCTGAGGAAAATATCTTACATCCTTTAGACGGCAAAGTTTTAGTGGAGGCGGGTAAGCTGATTACTCGTTCAATGATTAGCCAGCTTGAGGTGACAAGAGAAAATATCAGCACGCATTTAGCAAATTCACAACTGGTTTAACCATATTTTTTGAGCAAGGGGGAATATAGATGTTGACACAATTAAAGCAGTTGAGTATCGAAGCAGAGGGACGTTTTGCGACGGCCTCGGAGTTGGCATTTCTCACGGAGTATTTAGCGTCTGCGCCAAAACGTCTGAGTGCCTATGAAAAAATTCACGCGGCCCAGGAACAGATTATGGATGAGATCGAGGCAGATCTCACCGCTATAGATGCTCAGGCGTTTATGAAGGGATCTCGAGATGTTTCTGAGATTTGTCGGCGCGATCGCAAGGATACCCTTCGGTATACGGCTGCAGCGATGTTATTCAATGACCTGTCCTATTTGCGGGATGGCTTACTTCTCTGGCAGCGAACGATTGTCCATGCTGTCCAAGACCAAAAGGCATCGGCTTTGACTTGGCGGGAAATGCCAGAGGTTTTACGAAGGCATTTAACCCCAGAGGAGGCAGATTTAATCATGCCAGCCTTGCAAGTTAATCAAGCATTACTCAACTAGGTAGCGCCCAGCTGCCCTTTTGTTCACCAATCGTCATTTTGTTAGGATTTTTAGAAGGTTATGGATGCATCGAACCAAGCACAAGAGGTACAAGTTGAGGACTCTAATTGGCTGTCAGTTTTAGAAGCGATCGCAGTTGTTGGCTCCCTAGGCGGCTCCATCGCCGCTGCAATTCTCAAGGAAGTTGCCCTAGCCGCTGTCCCCCTATCTATGGCAGCAACACTCAATCTGCTCAATCGCCGCCAACAAGTTCTTAAATTGAGCGATCAAAGACATCTAACCATCTCTCACCTCATGCAGCGATGTCAAGAAGATGTGCATAATGAAATTAACCTATTCAAGCAAAATAGCAAGCAAATTCAGGAAAAATTGCAACATCTGACCACCCAAGAGGGACAAACACTACAGACTCTAGCAACCTTAATCGCCCAAGGCGAACAGCATGAGTCAGCCCTGATGGCTCTGCAGCAGCAAGAAGAAAGCCAAGGCTCTCAAGAATATGAAAGCCAGCTTGCTTCCTTGGCGACAGAACTAGACAATATTCAGTCTGTAACTGCAAAATTACAAACGACAACCTCTGCCTTAGAAAAGCAACTCAAAGCCCAGCAAAACAATTCTGAGTCCTTAGCAGCTCAAACCGAAGGGGTAGAAGAATTAGTGGAAACTCTAAGGGAAATTGATGCCTTGACCCAAAACATCTCTGCCAACCCCTATGCTGCTGAAAACTTCTATCAAAGAGGTCTGATTCGCCAACAGCTACAGCGCACCGAAGATTATCGGATTGCCATGGAAGATTTCTCTCAGGCAATTGAGCTGAACCCAGTCTATGCTGAAGCTTATTACGAGCGGGGTCTCCTCAAGGCCAAGGTGGAGCATAAGCAACATGCTGTAGATGACTTACGGGCCGCTGCCAAGTATTATTTTGAGCAGGGAAACCTTGGCCAGTATGAGAAAGCCCGTTCCCTCGCTCAAGAGATACATGCCTTGATTGCTGGGTCTCCCTCGCCAGAAGAAGAAACAGAACAATATTTACTGGAAAGCCTCTTTGGCTAGTCGGCACCAAGAACATACTTGATGGCGGCAGATCCTTGCCTAAAATGCCGTCAACCCTTGATGTATCTCTAAGGGTTGAGGACTATCCTCTGGCCGTTCCCTAAAGCTCGCGT
>JAAUUW010000081.1 GCA_012030735.1 Acaryochloridaceae cyanobacterium SU_2_1 | reverse complement strand
ACATGAAGAAGCGATCGTCAGTTTTAATAAAACACTCGCCTTAATACCCGAGGATCACGAAACCTGGTATATCCGTGGCAATGCTCTCGGCAGTATAGAACGATACGATGCAGCGATCGCCAGTTTTGATAAATCCCTAGACATCAAGCCCGATGATAATGACGCCTGGTTTGGCAGAGGGGATGCTCTGTTGAGCTTGGAGCGCTATGAAGCGGCGATCGCAAGCTATGACAGCGCCCTTGCATTGAAACCCAATTCTCATCAAGCCTGGTACAACCGAGGGAATGCACTCGTCTATTTAGGCCAAAATGAAGAGGCAATTGCTAGCTTTGAAAAAGCCCTTGTATTGAAGCCAAAATAAGGATCAAGCCTGGAACAACCGGGGGGATAGCTTTGAGTGAGCTAGGGCGGCATGAAGCAGCAATCAACAGCTATGACCAAGCTCTTCAATGCAGGCCAGCTAATGACCAAGCTTGGTATAACCGAGGGATAGCTTTGAGCGAGTTGGGGCAGCATGAAGAAGCGATCAACAGCTTTGGCAAGGCTCTTAAGCTAAAACCGGATGATCACCAAGCTTGGTATAACCGAGGCAATTGCTTGGGCCTGTTAGAACGCTATCGAGAGGCGATCGCAAGTTATGACAAAGCCCTCCAACTAAACCCGGATAACCTTGGAGTTTTCTATAAAAAAGCCCGCTGCTACGCTTTGCAAGCCAAATCCGAAGCTGCAATCAACCATTTAAGTCGCGCCCTTACCCTCGCACCCCATACATACCAGAAACTAGCAGCAACAGATCCAGCCTTTGATCGGATTCGGCAGAATAAAGCCTTTCAATCCCTACTCATTGGTTCATTCAGCCCCGAGGTTGCTGAACCTCTGGACCTATAGCACTGGCGTTGCCGACAGATCAATCAGCCAGCGCACTGTCTGGGGAAACCCAATCACCAGCAGCAACACCGCCAATTGCAGCACCATAAAGGGCAGGGCACTTTTATGGATATCAATCGTGCGCACCTCTTTGGGGGCAACACTTTGCAAATAAAACAGTGAGAAGCCAACCGGGGGCGAGATAAAAGCAGCTTGCAAATTAATGGCCATTACCACTCCAAACCAGACCATATCTAGCCCCAGCTGTTGGGCCGCAGGCACCAAGAGGGGCAAGGCCAGAAAACAAATTTCAATAAATTCTAAGAATATTCCTAGAACAAAAATCACAATATTACTGACCAGCAAAAAAGCCCATTTGCCACCGGGCAAATTCACCAACAATTCTGTAATTAGTGTCTTGCCACCCAGGGTGTCAAACACCAGACTAAAAAAAGATGAGCAAAACAAAATCATCACCACTACTGATGACACCATTGCTGTCGAATGGGCCGCGTCTTGAATCAGCTTGGTGTTCAGCTTGCCATTGAGGGCGGCCAATCCACAGGCCCCTACCGCCCCTACCGCCCCCGCCTCTGTGGGGGTCGCCAGCCCAAAGAAAATACTGCCCAGTACCGCAAAAATTAACAGGAAGGGAGGTAACACCGCCTTAATCACGCGCTGTATCAATGCTTTACCCTTCAATTGGCGAGCCTCGATGGGCAAAGCTGGGGCCACCTCAGGCCGCAAAAAAGCCAAGATTAACACATACAACAAATAGCTGGTCGCTAGCATCAAGCCAGGAATCATGGCCCCTAAGAAGAGATCCCCCACAGAAACCCCCAACTGATCGCTCAACACCAGCAAGACCAAACTCGGGGGGATGAGTTGCGCCAAAGTGCCAGAGGCAATAATGACCCCAGCAGCCAATTGTTTGTCATAGCCATAGCGCAACATCACTGGCAAAGAAAACATGCCCATAATGATGACCGTCGCTGCTACGACACCCGTCGTAGCAGCTAGCAAGGTTCCCACCACAATTACCGTTAGGGCTACCCCACCCCGCAGGGGACCCAAGAGAATGCCCAGTGTTTCTAATAGATCCTCCGCCAGGCCAGATTTTTCTAACACTGCCCCCAAAAAGACAAAAAAAGGAATGGCTAATAGGGTGAAGTTAGACATGGTCCCAAACCAGAGGTTGGGAAGTAACAGCAGCCTGCTGGGGTCAAAGGCCCCCACTAGCCAGCCACATAGCCCAAAGACAAGACCCGTTCCGGCAAAGGCAAAGGCTACTGGATAGCCAGTCATTAAGATCACAAAGAAGCCGACAAACATTGCGATCGCAACCACTCAAACCCCATGGATTTCTCCTTGCCTAGGGCCAGCAGTTGCCAAAGATGCGATCAAGGTTGGCGATATCCTCCTCGCCCCCAGAGGGAACGAAGAGCCATGAGCAACGGGATGAAGGCTAGGGGGAAGCAATTGTCTCTTCACCCATCTATTCAAGGGGTAGCTGTTCTGCATCTTTTTGCAGGCTTTGGGCGGCCTGTGTATAGCCCTTTATAATTGCCAGATACTTAATGGCCTGAGAAATAGCCTGCACCAGCAACAGGACAAAGGCAACAATAATCATCGTTTTAATTGGTGCCCGTGGCAAGCCATTGGCATCTGCCGATAATTCCCATGGTCCCCAACTGCCATCGGGCAACTGCCCCCAAGATTGCAGCACAGGATTGATACTCACACCAATACCCAACAGACAAAAAGGGAATAAGGAAAAAAACTGTTCCCCAAAAATCCACCCAGGCTTGACGCTGGGCCGACCATTGGCTATACAAAAAATCTACCCGAACATTGGCAGCATGCTTGAGAATATAGGCAAAGCCCAATAAAAACATTAAAGAGAACAAATACCATTGCAATTCAATCAAAACATTGGTGGATAGCTTCAACCCAATCAGACGGCCAATGTAGCGGGCCATCACGTTATAGAACCCCACCAAAATGGTAAGAATCACCATCCCACTGCTGAGGCGGCCCAGCATCTCAGTCGCCCTATCAATGGTCTGAGACAGCCTTAGCAGAGCCTTGATATGGGAGGGCTTTAAAAAGGTTCGCAAGGGTCACAGCCTGCCATCGAAGGTGCAAAGTTCGTCCCCAATCTTATCATCACGATTTCCCCCACAGGGTCTTTGTTGGGGATGGGAGAAGGTGCCACTACCAAAGCCTTAAAGCTTCAGTGCAAAGCTTTCTCGAAGATGAAAGTCGGGTTCGCTGCCACAATGCCTTAAGGCCCAATAGCTCAAGGCTCCTTCTTGGTCTTGAATGACTGCCGTGATCCCCAGATGGATCGGTTGATCCACCGCAAACAGGGTCGCCCCATTCAGCACCGCCTGTAGTTCAAACCCAGGCTGGGGAGAGCCGAGCGGGGCCGCATTGACAACGAGGGGTAGGGTCTTAATCGCCATTTCTGCTTGCAGACCCTGGCGATAGCCTTGCAAATGATAGATATTCCAATCTCCCCTGGGAGAGAGATTGACCTCCCAATAGGCCTCAGAATCGGCTAAGCCCAAAAAAACTCAAAGCAAGTGGTTTCCCAGAGCTGATCGCGGCGCTGGGGCTGGGGGGAAACAGGCGGCAGAGAGAGGTCGTTCAGGGTGCCACTGACAAGATAGGTCATGGTCAAGACCGTCCCTCGGCGGAACACCTGACCCTCAATCGCAATGGCAGGATGGGGATGATTTGGCCCAAAGGGCTGGAGGGCAAAGGATTGGCAGGTAAAGGTGGTCATTGTAAGCGACGAAGGAGCGCCTCGATCTGGGTAGATTGGGCTTCGATGCTTTCGGTGAGCTTAAACTGCACTAAGGCCCGTTCTAGATTATGGTCTGGATGGTTGACCTTGAAGTAGACATTCCCAGCTAAGTAATCGGTAAAAAACCGTAGACCTAGCTCAAAGGCAATCAGCCGAATGGCTGCCCCCATATAGTCGTAATCCTCGGCAGTCAAAAAATCCTTGGCGACTCCCAAATAGCCTGATAGCAAGGCTTCACATAGATCGAGGTCAAACTGAACTGCTTGCCAATCTTTGGTTTCTTCGCCCCAGGGGTTGCAGCCAGAGCGCAGACAATCGCCAATATCGTAGTGAACCAGTCCTGGCTTGACTGTATCTAAATCAATCACGCTGACTGCTTGGCCCGTTTGAGTATCGATCAGAATGTTGTTGATTTTGGGATCACCATGGATCAGGCGTAACTGGAGTTTGCCCTCGGCCTTGGCCTTTTCTAAAATATTGGCGCTGGCTTTGCGATCGCCAATGAATCTTACACAATAATCTACCTCTGGACTGGGCCGGATCTGGGCTGTCTGAAAGACCTGCTCATAGTGCTGCAGATATTGGGGGGTAATGTGAAAACCCTCTAGGGTATCAGCCAACTGGTGAGCAGGTAAATCACTAATTAAGTGATGAAACATCCCCAGGGCATAGCCCACCTCATGGGCATGATGATGATCTTGAATCTTATCCAGAGTCTTCGTGGTTTCGATATAGCTAATTGCTCGCCAGAAATGACCCTCTGCACAGATCCAATAATTCTGTTGATCCTGCGTTAACAGAACTTGGGGGATATCCCACCGTCGCTGTTCTGGGAGAGGATTTTGTTGTAACCGTCGCCGCACATGCTCTGTAAAGATATGAATATTCTCCATCACCATCTGCGGTTCTTGAAAAACCTGGGTATTGATGCGCTGCAGAATAAATCGTCCCTCAGTTGGGCCAGTCCAGGTCACCAAAAAGGTACTGTTGATATTACCCTTCCCAAAGGCCTGCACATCCGTGACTTGCCCCCTTGGCTTAAATTGGTCAGCAACCTGCCTCAGGGCCGATAGTGGTTGGCTAGGGGCTGAACAGTCGTGGATCGTCACAATTCTATGGTCTCGAAGTGATCTGGCTCGCCAAATTAACAAAGGGCTCCGTATTATTAGCCTTTGGAGTCGAGATTTGGCCTAAATGTGAGTTCAAGGTCTCAAATTGCGGCAGAATCTCGTTCATAAATATCTCAGCCGCCTTAGAGCGATAGCGATTGGGATTAATAATCAGGGATAGAACACGCTTAACGGTGACATTCTCAATTTTGACCCGCTTAACAATCCCTAGCTCTAATTCCTTATCAATAGCAGAAACGGAAACAAAGGCAACCCCCAAACCGGATTGCACCGCATTCTTAATCGCTTCAATGGAGTTTAATTCCATCTCAATTTTAAGCAGTCGAGGATCAATATTGCCGCGACTGAGTAGTTGATCAATGACTTTACGAATCGTGGACTGTGTATCAAGAGTAATAAAGTTGAGTTTATAAAGATCTTCTCGTTGAATAGTGCTAAAGGCGGCAAGGGGATGATCCTTGGACAAGATTAAGGCTAACTCATCTTCAGCATAGGCAGACACCTCTAAGGATTCCTGAAGTTCTAGGGGCACCTCACCACCAATAATGGCTAGGTCTACTTGGCCATTGAGAATACTCCAACAGGTCCGCCGGGTTGAATGCACATGTAATTGCACCGCAACTTCAGGGTAGGCTTGCCGAAATAGCCCGATCAACCGTGGCATCAGATAGGTGCCCGTGGTTTGGCTGGCCCCAATCACCAAGGTGCCACCTTGTAAATTTTGTAGATCATCAATGGCCCGACAGGTCTCTTGGCAAAGGGCTAAGATGCGATCGCCATAGTCTAATAACAGATGGCCTGCCTCAGTCAGTTGAGCGCGCCGCCCGCCGCGATCAAACAAGGGTACCGCCAGTTGACGCTCCAAGTTCTGCACTTGCAGGCTTACGGCTGGCTGAGAAACATAGAGGCTATCAGCGGCTCGCTTAAAGCTGCCTTCAGCAGCAATCGCCTTGAGAATACGCAGTTGATCGAGGGTAAAGGGAAGGTCAGACATACAAGGTGACCTGTATCCAAAATAGTAATTCGACAGATGCGTCAAGATATCTCATAGTTAACCGCAAAACGTGGCAACAATTACTGTATCTTGGCTGGCATCGTCCCTTCGCCCCAGGTATCAGATCCCTTCTCTGGTCTCGGTGCAACCGGTGAAATCCCTGCTAAGCCTGGCTGCACCCTTGATAGTCCTCAGACAAAATGCCATCTTAAAGATTTGTTGACTTAGGCATTGTCCCGCAGCAGAAGTAGGCCTTCACAAGATCACCATTGCGTAAATAACAATCCAGCCCAGGATAACTAGAAGGAACAGATGTTTAGCACATATCTGTGACAGACTGTCACTCTACTCTCGATGGCCCTTTAGTTATATTAAGATCATGCCCAGCTATAGCATGAAGCTGATATTCCCTGAAATGGCAGTACCCCTATTGGGGATTGTGGTCTTGACCCTGTTTCTACCCTTAACCGCCATGACCTACATGCTGCGCAGCAATGATCGCCGCAAGCTAGAAATTAATCGGCTCTTAGATCTGCTGCATATCGATCCCAGCTATCGCCAAGTCTATGCCATTGATCAACATCAAGGGCGAGACTGTTCTCTGCTGATGGTGGCTGTCTGTTATGGATCCTTAGTCTCTGCTGTCGGCCTAACCCTGTTATTTTTAGGGCCACAAATTGGCCTAGCGGAGTTCCCAGCCGTGAAGCTGACTGAAACCTTATCCTTTCCGCAACAGGGATCTCGCCTCGTGTTTAGCATGGCTTTTTTGGGGGCCTACCTATGGGGCTTGCAATACCTATTTCAGCGTTATTCTCTCCAGGATTTACTGCCCAATGTCTACTATGGCTTGGGCGTACGGATGCTGTTTGCCTCTTGCTTAGCGGTGATCATTTACAACGGTGCCGATGCTCTGATCGGCAATCATGAGGGCAGCTCTAGCAGTAGCTTAACCAGTAATTTATGGCCAGCTCTGGCTTTTTTAATTGGCATTTTTCCCCAACAAGGCTTGCGATGGATGTCAGCGCGGCTATCAATCTTGATTTCCGATGCCCCTATGGCGGCTCACCGTGCGCCCTTAGACATGATTGAGGGAATCAATAATTACGATCTTTTGCGGTTTGAAGAGTTAGGCATTGAAACTTGCTACGACATGGCAACGGCTGATTTTGTGCCCTTGATCCTGAAAACCGCCTATAGTGCTCGTCAATTAGCCGATTGGATTTTACAGGCTAAGCTTTGCGCCTGTTTTGGCGCAGGCGTGGTAGATTTGCGTAGAAATGGCTACCATACCATTCTCGATCTAAGCAACCTCTCTGATCAAGATATTCAAGCCTTGGCAACAGAAACCACCCTCACACAATCGGCCTTAAAACAAGCCTGTATGGCAGTCAAAAGTGATTTAGAAATTCTGCGCTTACAACAGGTAATGGAACTTCTCAGTCATTTTTCTCAGGCTAACGAGGTGACCGAACAATCTCATCTTCTGCTCCAAGAGCGCCAACGGGCTGAGCGGGCTGAGCAAAAACTGGCCCAAGTAGAGGCCCAGTTGCAAGAGGCAAGAGCCTTAACGCATTCGCCAGCATAGTATGCGGGTGGTCAGACAATCCTGCCATGCCCTATACAGACGGCTCAGCTATTATAGGAGGGGATAACTTTAAGGTAAAGTTGCTTGGCTGTCAGCTATGGTTTAAGACTATGGACTGCGCTGAGTGGGTTTGATGTTAATGGATGAGTCCTATGTCCGCTAGTCCATCTCAGGATGATCCATGGAAGACTCCATCCCTGGAGTTGGATGCAGAATTACTGGAAACCTCGGAGCGGTTAATGGCTAAATCCAGGCAAGACCTATCGGAGCAGGTTGAGCATGAGCATCCAGAGGTTGAGGCTGCCCACCAAAAGATTGTCGAACTAGAGTTTCAAAAGCGGACAATTTTTCAGCGCAATGTGCGATTGACTGCCGAATTAGCCCAATTGCGTGCCGATAACCAACGGTTACAAGATCAAGTGGTACAGCTAGAGCGGCAACAACGCCAGCGCCTACGGCTGTTTTCTTGGTTGCGATACCTGTTGCCCCAATGAGGGCGCAATAGGAGGGTGAAGACTGATTCTAACAAGATGCCCCTTCCCCTGAGGGAGAATTATTTCAGGGCAAACCGTCGCACGGCAAATAAACTACCCATGAGTCCCACCAGACTGCCAAAGCCAAGCAGAATTAAGGGTAAGGCTAGAGTTTGCCAGTTATTGAGGTTTAGTCCTTGGCCTAGGGTTTGCAAAAAGCTAGCTTGACGGGCAAAGGTGCTTTGGAGGATCTGGCGGCTAATCATAATTGCACCCCAGGCAATCAAGCCACCGGCGAGGCCAAAGGTAATGCCCTGCAAAATAAAGGGCAAGTAAATCCAGGTAGTTGTAGCACCCACGAGGGTCATCACTTCAATTTCTTGCGAACGAGCTATCACAATGAGGCGGATGGTGGTGGTGATCACGGCGATCGCAGTTAATGTCAGGAGGGCAACGACCCCTAAACTCAAGCGACCAAACCAGCGATTCAGTTGATTCAGTTGCTGGAGAGCTTCGTCCAGGTATTGTACGCTCTCCACTCCCCGCAGGCGCGCTATTTTGGTGGCCAAGGAGGTAACCTTGTCAGCAGATTTTGCCCGGACCTTGAGGGAATCTACGAGGGGGTTTTCGCCCAGGCCCTCTGTGGCACCAGCGACATCAGTGGTGCCTAAGTCCTGAAGGAGCTCTTGCCAGGCTTGATCCTTAGAAATAACGGTTACAGAGGAGACATCAGGAAACTGGGCAATGGTGGATTGTAGCTCTTGGCCAGGAATATCAGGCTGTAAATAGGCAGTCACCTCCAGACGAGATCCCATCTGCCCCAGTAGTCCAGTGATTTGCCAAGAGGTTTGCAAACTCATCCCCAGCAAGAATAATAAGACTGTGACGGTGCTGATGGCTGCCCAATTCATCCAGCCGCCGCGCAACAGACCGCGCAGAGTCTCTTGCAACAAATAATTGGCATTGGTGGTAAATAGCTTTAGCCCCTGGGACTTTGGCAATCGCTGAGCCTTCATGCAGAGAACCTGTTAAATAACCTGCTGTGGGTTAAGGATCTGGAGCCGACCGCCGCGTAAATGAGCAACGGGAGCCTGGGCCGCTTCGATTAATCCCATGTCATGGGTGGTGATCATAATCGTGATCCCGAGGCTATTAAGTTTTTGAGGATCCCGAGGACTTGATAGGCATTGTCCTGATCGAGATTGCCTGTGGGTTCATCTGCCAATAATAGCTTGGGAGAGCCAACGATAGCGCGGGCGATACTGGCTCGCTGCTGTTCTCCACCAGAGAGTTGGCTGGGGAAGCAGTCTGCTCGCTGATGTAGGCCCACCAGCTTGAGGGTGGGCAAGAGGCGACGTTCAATCTCGGACTTGGGAACACCTTGCGATTTCAACACAAAGGCCACATTTTCGGCCACGGTCCAACGGGGAATCAACTTATAGTCTTGAAAAACTACACCCAATTGCCGCCTTAAATGGGAGAGACGATTGCCCTTGAGCAGGCCGACATTGACACCTGCCACCTTTACTTCGCCCTGATCGGCTGTTTCAGCCCCATACACCAACTTCATTAAGGTCGTCTTGCCCGCCCCCGAAGGACCAGTCACAAACAAGAAATCCCCTTGCCTGAGGTTGAGGTTCACATCCGTGAGGCCAAATTTTGTCTCGGCATATATCTTGCTCACCCCCCGCAATTGCACAGTATATTGAGGGATAGCTGAGGTTTCGACCTTCGCCTGCCTTCCTTGCCAGGCAGAGGTTATTTTTGCAGAGTGAACAATTGCTTGGGTCATTGTTACTTAACTCAACTTCTCTATCAAAGAAAACCAAAAGAACTTAGGTAGAGCCAACATGCGTCGCCAGCGCCAAGGCTCTTGATAAAAGCGATATAGCCATTCCAAATGGTTGTTGCAAAACCATTCAGGTGCGCGGGTTTTGGTGCCAGCCCAGATGTCTAAACTGCCGCCAATTCCGACCCAAATAGCCTTTGGACAAAGATGGCGATGGTCAGTAATCCAGCTTTCTTGGCGGGGAACCCCTAAACCTACAAAAATAACTTGAGGTTGTAAGGTCTCTAGTCTGTGCAAGAAATCTGTCCTTTGCTCGGTGGACAGATAACCATGCTCAGTGCCTAGAATTCTGATTTGAGGATAACGACGCTGCCAGGCTTGAGCTGCCTGAGTTGCCACCCCAGGTTGACCGCCATAGAAGAAAAAGGACCAAGGGGCTTGAGATCCTTCAACGGATCGCTTCAGCAATGCCTCAGACAATTCAATCCCTGGGCAACGCTTAATTTTACGGCCCTGCAACCTAGAATAGAGCACAACCCCAGCGCCATCAGGAATCACTAATTCAGCCCCTTGAATGATGTCTGCTAAATCAGAATTCTGACGGCTCTGCATGGCCATCTCGGCATTAAAGGTGACCACATGGGTCCCTTGTTGTTGCTCAATACGACTGGCCAGCCAATGGGAATAGTCAGGAAGAATATCAACCCCAATGCCCAAAACTGGTAGAGATTGAGGCTGCTCAGGTGTTAGCTGCTTTTGCACCACGACCATTCCCTTTGTCTAAAATCTTAAGATCCAAATATAAGTGTGACGTAAATTGAGTGATGGAAGATTGCATATATAAACATATAGATACATATCTCAGCGCTCAATTCAACTCTCCTTGAGACCCTAGCTACGGAAAAATCATTGACATATATGTATGTTACCCAAAGACCCTCCCTATCCTGCCATTATCATAGAAGGGGCAGGGAGGATGAGGTTATCTATATAACAAGCAGCAGCAGTGCTGCTTGCACCGGGCGAAGAGGGTTTTTGTCACTGAGACTGTCCTGAGCTTAGAGGAGAGATCAGGACAGAGCTTATTCAAATTCTACCCCCTAGGGCTAGCTCCTATTGAATTCGCAGAGCAGGGGTGACGCATGAATTTCAATCCAATATGCCAAAGAAACAGCCCCGAGGACGACAATTACGGAGTCTAAGGTCGTTGATCCCCGAGGCGAGATTATGATATCAGTTGAGAATAGTATTAAAAGTTACAAGTTGCAAACTCAAGTAAAGATCGCCCCACCCATCAAGCGTTCATAGCGTAGCTTGAGTTCGGTTTGCATCAAGGGCCAAGCCTTGAGGCTGCTGTCTGTCTCCATCACTTGCTCAGCGGCTCTGCGGGCGAGTTCTAGGGACTCTTGATCCTCTACTAGACTGGCCAAGGCCAGGTCTGGCAAGCCCGATTGGCGAGTGCCTAGTACTTCTCCTGGGCCCCGAAATCGCATATCCATCTCCGAAATAAAGAATCCATCTTGAGATTGCTCTAAAACGGCGAGCCGTTGGCGAGCCGTATCGTTCTTAGAACTATTCATCAATAGACAGTAGGACTGATAGCTACCGCGACCCACTCGACCCCTTAGTTGATGGAGTTGAGAGAGGCCAAATCGATCGGCATGCTCAATTAACATCACGGTGGCGTTCGGGATATCGACCCCTACCTCAACCACTGTTGTGGAGACCAAGATTTGCAGCGTCTGGTCACGAAATTGAGCAATGACCGCTTCTTTTTGGGCAGCGGTGAGGCGACCATGGAGTAATCCTACGGCAAAGTTCGGAAAAATGGTCTCTTGTAGACGCTGATGTTCCTGCACAGCAGACCTGAGATCTAGCTTTTCTGATTCTTCGACTAGAGGCAGAATAATGTATGCTTGCCGCTCTTGGGCAATTTCTCTCCGGATCAGGTCGTAGGCATGGGTGCGATCGCGCATCGTCAGCATCGTCGTTTGAATCGCTTGCCGACCAGGGGGCAGCTCATCAATTTGGCTAACATCCAAATCGCCATGCAGAGTCAGGGCCAAGGTTCTCGGAATGGGCGTGGCCGTCATCGTCAAGACATGGGGATTTTGGCCCTTTTGCTGTAGCAACGCTCGCTGTTGCACACCAAAGCGATGCTGTTCATCAATCACCACCAAACCCAACCGCTCAAATTCAACTTGATCTTGAATCAGAGCATGGGTACCCACCAGCAAAGGCAACTCCCCAGTTTGTAATTGGGTCGCAATTTGCCGACGTTTTGCCGCCTTTGTGGATCCGGTGAGTAATTCAACAGGAAGGTGTAAAGTGTTAAACCAATTCACCAGTTTTTGGTAATGTTGTTCAGCTAACACCTCCGTCGGTGCCATAAAAGCCGTTTGATACCCAGACTGAATAGCAGACAGCAGGGCAATGACCGCGACCACCGTTTTACCAGAACCAACATCTCCTTGCACCAAACGATTCATAGGCGCCGCCTGTTGCAAGTCAGCGAGAATATCTTGCACGACCCTTTGCTGGGCTTCTGTGAGGCTAAAGGGCAGCAGCTCATAGAAGCGATCTACGAGTTCACCATGAACACTGAGGGGTCTACCGTTTTGAGTTTGTCGTTGCTGTTGTCTGCGCTTGAGTAGGCCCAATTGTAAATAGAAAAACTCATCGAAAATCAGCCGTCGTCGGGCCTGCATCAAGCGATCACCATCTGCAGGAAAATGAATTTCACTGATCGCTTGCGAGAGATTCACCAGTTGATACTGCTGGCGCAGGCTCTCTGGCAAGGGCTCTCGCAGCTTTTGCGCCGCGGGCAAAGCCCCCAGCACAGCTCGGCGCATCAAATCAGGTGCCACCCCCTCCGTGAGCGCATAGATAGGCACAACGCGACCAATGATCATCGAAGCAATTTGATCACCTGTATGGCTTAAAACCTCCAAATCAGGGTTATCCAGAGTAATGCCATATTTACTCCCCTTCACTAACCCAGAGGCGGCCACGACCACTCCAGCACGATAGAGTCGCTTTTGCTGCTCTTGCCAGCCCCGATTGCGAAAGCGATTGCCCGCAAAAACCGACTGAGCTTCACTTGACCCGTCCCATCTTGGAGGATAATCTCTAAAATGGTGAGCTTGGCGTTACGAGGACTACTAAAGCAACTGACTCTGCGGACTGTTGCCACTAAGGTCACTGTTTCCCCAACCTCTAAACTACCAATCGAAACTTGACGCGCATAGTCAAGATGGTCGCGGGGATAGTAAAACAAAACATCTCGAACAGTGTAAAGACCTAACTTCTCTAGTTTTTCAGCATTGCGTGGGCCAATCCCTGGCAAAGAGGTGAGCGGCTGATCAAGATCGAGAGACCCTTTAGGCACTGCTAGCGCTTGGGTGGTAGGTTTGCGAGCTGCTTTAAGGGGAGGGGGATCTGTTGCCTGTCGATGATCTTGGTGGGCTTGATAGATAAGACGGCGGGTTTCTGCCACTAGATGTTGACGTTGATTGAGAGATAGATCGCCATAGCGATCAAATTTTTTAGCGATCAATTGCCAGCGATCTTGGATGGCTGCTTCTGAATGCTGAGGCGCAGAAGATTCCAGACTGAGCTTCAGAAATTGGCTAAATCGAAATTGTTTGCCCTCAAGATCACTAAATCCTCGCTCCGCCTCTATGGATAAGGCTTGTTGCAAGCGGATCCAATCTGGTGCAGTTGTAATATCAGGTGCAACACTGGCAAGAGAATCAGCCATAAAATCTCTGTCTGAGTCCTATTAACCCTCTAAGCCTAGGCCCAAACATGGCTAATCTCTCCCTGTGTAAACAGTGTCATCCCTGTCTGAGCCGTCAGTATCTGCATATTTTAACGAATAGCAGGGGAACAGAGCGCTATTTGTTCCCCATTTCGCTGACAGGGTGAGGGTCTCGGAATTCATTAGGATTTCCCAGAGGTGCTTAGGGCTACGGTGTACACACAAGTCGGTTTTGAGCTATTTCCCATGCAAAGAACATAGCCTCAAACCGTTTCAGGCCGTGGGTTAGAGTTGCTGT